>JAKSRK010000057.1 GCA_024403655.1 Saccharofermentans sp.
AGAAAGCGTAAATAAAAAAACTCGCCCATTGTCGGATTGGCTGATCCTAGGGCGAGTATAATCAACTTAGGCAACCGTCCAAGTGGACTGTGCTTTTCTTATGATTATAGTATCATAATTAGGATGATTATTCTATTGTGATTTATCGGGGGATAGGGATATGAGAAGAATATCGAACAAAGCTGAAGCGGTTATCACTGCATTTGTGATTGCTGCTGTTGCAGTTGTTGTATGGCTTATAGTGCCGGAATTGTTTCCGTCATTTGAGAGTGGACCGCAGCTTTTTAAGTGTATGGCAATTGGATTGGGTATTTTGGTGTTTTTGCATCTGATAGTGGCTCTTACCTTAACAGGACGGAAGAAAGTTTATGAGGCACTGAAGGCTCAGGGAGATGAGCTTTGTTATGAAGTAGGTCACGCTCCGCTTTTCAGAGTTCATTTTCTCGGATTAGCCGGAGCTGAAGCATTAACAGGTTTACTGTATGTGCGCGAACAGGTAGATATACCGCTGATATCAGGTGTTACCTTATGCATGCTTATTATTTTGCTTATAATCTTCGGAGTATGGTTTTGGGCTATAAGAACATCATTAAATTCGATTGTTCTGGTGGGTAATAATCTGATTGCAATTAGTAATGCGAAGGGGAAAATAGGGGTATTCTCAATTAATGAAGTTCAATCCGTTAATGTAAGGCACCGTCGTAAGGCAGTTATTACCAGAGTTACCTTTGTATTTCCTAATGGATATTTCTCTGTTAATCAGGAGGATGGCTTTTACGCCAAGTGTCTGATTGTAAAGCTTAAAAATGTCTGTGAAAGAAGAAATTCAGATCCGTGTGAAGTTTGCAAAGAATCATTTGAGAATAATGGTAAGAAGTACATTATTGAGCATTCTTGTGGTCGTGAGATAGACGAAGCAACGGAGGGGGAGATCAATTGGGAATACGACAGGGCATTTGAGAAGCTTGTAAAAAGTGATGCCGTTATTACCGCCATCGGCCTGTTTGTTATCGAAGGTCTTATTTTTGGAATTATATATGGCTTCTTATACGTATGGACCAATAATAACAGTATCGTATTTACCATCTGGCTTTTGGCTTCTCTTACTATTTATATCCGTTCTACGGCGTCTGAGTTTGCAAGATGCTTTGGTAAGATCTACAAAACTAACGCCATTGTTGTCAAAAAGTATGCCATAGTCAGTAAATATAGCTCGTCTGTTGTTCAGCACTTTTTGGATCTTGAGACTTCGGATGGGAAGGGCCTTCATCGTGTTATATGTAATGAGCCGGTCTATCGTCAGGTATGCCTTAATAAGACTAATCTCAGACTTTCAAAGACAGGTTCTTCACACGCTTCTGTCTACTACGATAATGATGATTTTGGCATAGTAAATTCTTGAAGCCAATTACAAGCTTTGGAAATCTGCTGATGGATCTTATACCCGTGCCTGATGCTTTTGGAACGGGTTATTTGATAGGAATGACCTTCGCCGGAATGAAAGCCAAAAAGAAGCGTAACACAGTTTAACATTGTTACAAAGCTTGATTTTTAAGGCCTTTGGACGCATCCTTCACATAGTGGTCAGCTGTAGAGATATTAGTTCGGATTTCTTCATCCGTAAGCTGTCTGATCACCTTGGCAGGACGTCCGAAGGCCATACTTCCGTCCGGAATTACAGTATTCTTGGTAACAAGAGAGCCCGCCCCGATGATGCAGTTTTTGCCGATGACAGATCCGTCAAGGAGGATTGTGCCCATTCCGATAAGAGAGTTATCTCCTATTGTGCAGCCGTGAATTATGCATGAGTGACCGATAGTAACTCCGTCTCCTACAGTAGTAGAGGCTCCGGGTGAAGTGTGAACCATGGACAAATCCTGGATATTGGTGCGCTCACCGATATGAACAAACTCGCCGTCATCGCTTCTTATTACTGTGTTGTACCAGACGCTGCTATGTGCGCCGATAGTAAGGTCATCGCCGACTGTTTTTGCTCCGTCTGCTACGAATACTGTATCGTCTATTCTCATATCACACCTCGCGGTTTTCTTTATATACTACCATTATTGCTCTGCGACAAAGAGCCTTTCGAGAGGTTTCCTTATTCTTTTTGAGATGAATTTTACGACTAATCCCGTAAATATTGCTGAGATTATGGTTCCTTCTCTTGCTCCCACGATTCTGCCACCAAAAAGAATCAGCGATAAAATAACGGCAGTAAGAACGCAGCTTATGTCAAAAACTACTTTTACGTGTCCGAACTCTTTATTTACAGTGTCGGATATTGCTTTTACAAGGGCTTCGCCGGAATTCATTATGACGTTTGCTATGACCGACAGCGATATTCCAAAAGCAAGGATAACAATTCCTGCAAGAAGCAGGCTGAATCTTACCGCGTAGTTAGGGACGGGAATAAAAGATACAAGCCACATACCAAAGTCGGTGAACCATCCGAAGAGGAAGGAAAGCGGAATCTGCAGCAGCTGGTATATTTTGAAGTTACGTCTCAGAAGAAATATCTGAGCCAGGATAAGAATGCAGTTCCATACGATGAGCCACGTGCCCATAGTCCAAAAATCGAACTTTATGCTGATGACATTTGCTGTTGAAGATATGGGTGATACTCCAAGATCGCCTCTTTTTGTAAATGCCACGCCGATTCCGGAGAAGAGTAAGCCGATGATAAGCACAATATATCGGATGACTATCTTTGCGGATTTCTTATTAGTATTCATATAACCCCGTTAAAGTAAAAAGCAGTAAGTATGCGTAAGTGCGTACTCATTATACTATTTCTTTAGCGGCGTCGTGCTTTTTACGAAGGCGGAAGACAGGATTTTTCTCAAGAGAATTAAAGGAGAAGTAGATTTTTATTGTGGATATGCCTTTCAATAGCTTTCTTTCTTTCCTCGAAATGCTTCAGTTTTAACGCAAAAACTCGCCATGCATTATTTATAATGGCGGCGGTAGATATGTAATTAAGGGGAGATATACATAATGAATCTGGATGGAGCTATACTTTTATGGATACAGGAAAATCTCAGAACTCCTGTACTTAATGCGATACTGTCAGTAATTACTCATCTTGGAGACAGTGGAATCATATGGATTATTCTTGCAGTCATACTTTTATGCTTTAAGAAGACACGTAAGGTTGGAGTATGTACGTCACTTGCCCTTTTGACTACTCTTTTTGCAAATGAACTTCTGCTTAAGCATCTTATACACAGGGCACGTCCGATAGAAACCATAGAGGGATTAACGACAGTAGTTGCGACTCCGAATTCGGGTTCATTTCCTTCCGGTCATTCCGCTTCTTCCTTTGCTGCCGTCTTCGTCCTTCTTATGCTTGTTCCGAAGAAGTATTCGATTCCGGCCCTTGTATTTGGGACTGTTATAGCACTTTCGCGTCTTTATGTGGGAGTACATTATCCTACTGATGTATTAGCTGGAATTCTTATGGGTATCTCCTATGGTTTTGTAGGGTGGCGTTTGGGAACTTTCCTGTATAATAGGAAACGATTTAAAAACGTAGCTTCCTGAAAGGATCCGGATATGAACAGACAGTATGCAATATCTGAAAGGGCGCATTTTATGTGTCCTAATATGAATTTTGGTATTCTGCTAAGAATCGAAGAGGAGTTTGATGAGAGCAGATTAAGAGATGTTATCGATAAAATGTCTGCCGCACATCCGTTTCTTAAGGCCGTGATGGCATTTGAGGAAGAGACGGGTAAGCTGTTTTATAGTGTCGGTCCTGACAGCATGGTTAAGGTTAATATCGAAGAAGGACCTTTTGATCTTTCTTTATATGAGTCTATTAATAAGAAAGAGCGCGACATAACCAAAGAAGGACTCCTTGAAGTCTATATATATACAAATAGCGGTTACTTTGAAGTTGTTATGCTGGCACATCATTTGCTGGTTGACGGCAGAGGACTTCTGCAGCTGGCTCAGGAGCTGGCTGACTGCTATGTAGAAGGTAAAGCTCCCATAAAAGCAGAGGAGAGACTCATTGCTGATATTAGCGAGTTGCCTGAAGGCAGCAGACTTTCAGGTATGAGCAGATTCCTGGTTCAAAGAGCTAATAAGCAGTGGAAGAAGGAAAAGCATAAGATCAGCTACGACGAATATCTGAAGTTTGAAAGGGAATATAACTTAGGCCACAGCATTAAGTACACTTCTTACGACATAAGTGACGATGAATACAGTTCCATGTGTAAGCTCTGCCATGAGAATGACTTCTCAATAAATGATCTTCTTATGGCAAAGATGTATATCAAGACAGGCTGCAAGAAGATTATCATCGCTGCAGATATTCGTAATAAGTTCAGTAATTACAGAGAGGGTGCTCTTGGTAATTACTCCACTGCAATGGGAATAATTAATCCCGCTTCAGCTAAGGATGAAGTCAGCAAGGCACGTGAGATTCATAAAACAGTTAAGAAGTTCCTGTCAGACAATAAGAAACTGATGCTTGTTCTCGCCTGTTATTTTGATATTGATCCTACGCTTCTTGATGCTGCAGCCATATCCGGAATGGGCGGATTTGAAAGCAAGGCAGCATCATTTGTCGGAGGAGGGATGTTCGGCTTTGCGACACCGTCTTCTTACAGTATTACGAATCTGGGTAAGATCGAGAACAGGAATATTAAGTCTGCGATGTTTATTCCGCCTGCTTCTCCGGCATCAATCTTTACGCTCGGAGTTGTCACCGTAAACGGAAAAATGTATGCATGCGGCAGTGCCAATACATAAATGACAGTGATACAATAAAGGTATCTTTATCTAAAACCGGGTAGGACAAGGTATAACAGTTTGATGGGTAAAGTATTGGAAAGATTTAAGAAGATAATCCTGTACGCAGGATTGGACAAAGAGGAATTCGAAGGTGCAAGACCGGACTTTGTCAGACTTAATTATGCCAATCTTAGAGTATTCGCAAGTATATCGATTCTCTACCTGATAGGACTTCTGGTATCAACATATAAAAACTCCATCGCCATGATCAATCAGGAAGTTTATATGTTTGGCCTGATTATATGTACTATCATATTAATTCTTTCTTTTATCAGTACCTTTAAAAAGACGAACCTTGTCTATGTGCTTGTCTATTTGTTCCTGGCGACAGTGTTAGCTGTCGGAATACAGTTAGGACTGTCACAGCCTGATCAGTTATCGGCTACATTCCTTATATTCCTTATGACCGCGCCTTTGTTGTTCTACGATAAGCCCTACAGGATTGGAATTCTTCTTATCCTGTTCGATATTATCTTTATATTCACGTCAAAAGCGGTTAAGACATCCGTAGCAAGCCAGACGGATCTTCTTAACGGTGTTTGCTTTGGAACCTTAAGCTGCGTTCTTAACACAAGAAATCTTATGGTCAGATGCGAACGTGTCTGGTTCGGGCGCAGGATGCAAAATATTGCAGAACTTGACGTGCTGACAGGCCTTAAGAATAGAAATTCATTTGAACAAAGCTATCCATTGTGTGCTTCTGTTGCCAGGAAGAATGTTGTATGCATCTTCGCGGATGTTAACGGACTTCACGAACTCAACAATACCAAGGGCCATGAAGCCGGTGATGAGATGCTTAAGTTCATCGCCGAAGAGTTAATAAAAGAATTCGGCGATGAAGATTCCTATCGAATAGGCGGAGACGAGTATGTCGTACTAATCTGTGATCAGAAGGAAGAACTCGTCAGAGACAGGATTCAGCGTGTCATGAAGATTATCGAAGATCATCACTACCATATCTCGGTCGGTCTGGTTAGTGAACCTGTAAAGGACATAGATATGGAAAAGCTTATAAAGACAGCTGATGAGCGCATGTACGAAGCAAAGAGACAGTATTATCAGAGCATGGGAATAGACAGACGCAAAAGATAATAATATATCTCGTTATCTCGCTTCGGGATGAATCTGACTTAAGAATCGAGCTTTAAGACCTTCTTATTTCTCTCTACAATCGCATAAAGCGGAAGTCCGAAGACATAACAGGAGATTGCCTCTCCGATAAATACAGTTACAACTCCGAACCAGAAGGGTGTAAATCCATACACATAATAAAGAATGATTGGAATTATGATTGTATTGGAAATGATTGTAGGGAGAGGTGCAAGGAACTTGGACTTACGTCCGAGGATTCTTGTACCGATGGCACCTATAAGTGTAGCCAGAGTACCGAAGATAACATCCAGGGGTGCGCATCCGGTAATGAGATTGGATATGAGGCAACCGATAGTTACACCATATATTCCCGCCGGAGTAAAAACGCAAAGCATGGAAAGCGCTTCTGAAATACGGACCTGAATAACACCTGAGGCAAGGCCGAATGCGTTAGTGATGTACGTCAGTACAACATAGAGAGCTGCTATTATGGCAGCTCTTGCAAGAAGTAAAGTCTTTCTTCTCATAGTAAAAATGCTCCATAGTTTTGATTAGTGTGAGGATGGTTTCGAACTCACATTTTAACGATTGCACTATACAGATTTTAGCTGAATTTGTAAAGTGTGATCTTAAATCTGCTTCCTGACAAGCGGATTTTTAATAGGAGCAAAAAACCTCGTAAGCCCTGAAAACATTGAACTCTACCAACGGTCGATTGACCGTTATACCCCCTCTTGCTAGATTGAAATCAGCTAAAACCTAAAGGGGGTACTTATGAGTAGTGTTAATCTTTTTTGTATGTTGACCACGACGGGGATGCCCGTATATGAGAAGTTCGTTTCATATAATTTTCCCATATACTTTATCCTCATAGCTCTTGTTGCGATTCTTTGTGTCGGCAGTAAAATTGCCGCCAAGAATGAATGGCAGGATGAGCCCTTGTCTCTTGAAGTCTCCAAAGCCATCCAGGGCTTTTGTGCAGTCGCTATTATTATTCATCATCTGGCACAGGATCTGATGGCGAAGGCTGACGTTCTTCAGGGATTCTCCGAGTTCGGAGTGCTCTTTGTCGGTGTATTTTTCTTCTTCTCCGGCTACGGTCTTTATACCAGTCTTAAGACGAAGGAGAACTATCTTAAAGGCTTTTTACGTAAGCGACTTACAACAATTCTTATTCCTTTCTATGTCTGTATCGTGATCTTTACTGTTACAGCCTGCATAACCGGAGCTAAGTTCGAGGGTAAAGAACTGTTTTTTGTACTTTCCGGCTGGACTTTGATCAATGACCATATGTGGTACATAGTGGAGATTGCAATTCTTTATATTCTTTTCTTTGTCATCTATCGCCTTATTAAGAATCGTACAGTAGCTACCATAGTTATGACTCTTTGTGTAATAGGCATGATTGCCGGAAGTCTTATGCTCTGCCACGGTGAAGACTACTCATGTCCTTACTGGTTTATGGGTGAGTGGTGGTACAATTCGACCTTCCTCTTCATTGTAGGAATACTGGTGTCAAAGCACTCGGATATCCTTCGTAAGATTGCACGTAAGGGATACGCATTCTTCCTTATTCTCTTCGGAGGGCTTACAATATGGTTTGCTTCTCTTACCCAAAATGCTCTTGAGACATACTCTTACTGGAGTGAGATTCCCGGAGTAGATCCTAATTACGACGATAAGCTTCGCTGCCTTTCGCTGCAGCTCCCCTGGATTATCTTCTTCGTCTGCTTCCTTCTGCTTCTTATGATGAAGGTAAAATTCAGCAACGGCATATTAAAGTTCTTAGGCTCCATCAGCCTTGAACTCTACCTTATACATAACCTCTTCCGTCTGGGCTTAAGCGAAGGATTTATTGCAAGAATCCCAAGTGCAAGTATGTATATTGCTCTTACAATCCTTATGTCTGTTGCTGCTGCCGCCATTATTCACGGCGTTGACAAGTACCTGATCTCTCTTGCAACCGGAAAAAGGAGCTTACGTAAATGAACGAGCATTCGCGCATTCATTCCATAGACTGCATGAGGCTTATTATGGCCTTCTTGGTAGTCTGCATACATATCCCGTTTAATGGCAAAGTGGGCGATGTCTTTATTACTTTCGGTAAGACTGCCGTTCCATTCTTCCTTGCAGTGTGCGGCTATATGCTCTACCGTGATGATTCACAACTGATGATGAAGCGCCTTATAAAGCAGGCAAAAAGGATAGGTATTTTCTATGCTTTAAGTACAGCTTTCTATGTTGCGGTTAATATCATTTCGATAAGGATCGAATATAGAAACTTCGCTTCTGTAAAAATGCTCTATGGCCCCGGGACAGTAATGAATTTTCTTCTTTATAACTACTGGATGTATGCTGAGCATCTCTGGTTCTTAGGCTCGCTTTTTTACGCTCTTCTTATAATGATTCTTCTGAATAAACTTAAGCTTCTTAAGAAAGTTGTCTTCTTGGGGCCCTTGCTGATTGCCTGCTACGTAATACTGTCTCATATGGGAATAGGGCAGTGGTATCAGCTTCGAAATGCAGTGCTGGTAGGCCTTTCCTACACTATGACAGGCATGCTCATAAGAAGATTCGAGGAGAAAATCTTAAGCATAAAGTTCATTACGGCAATTCTGTCTGCAGCTTTTGTAGTCACATGCATAACGGCTATAGTAGAACTTAACAGTTACAAGGAGGGAGTAGGAGTACCCTTCGTAAGCTGTGAAATTATGACTTTTGTGCTCCTTCTTCTTTGCCTTAAGTTAAGAAACTTTGGCGAAGGAACCCTTATGGAAAAGCTCGGCCGCGAGTGTGCGCTTCCGGTCTACATACTGCATATTGCAGTGATGATTTTCCTGTTCTTCGTAATACCCGAGAGAGTCGGCTTGATTAATAAGTTCGGTGCAGTAACGGTATTTGTCGTAACTACTGTAATTGCCGCTTTTTATGAGAAAGTGAAGCAGCTGATTATTAAGCCCAAATAAGTCTGAAAAAACAACATACCATAATACAACCTCAAAATGGCGCTGTCTCAGAAGTGATAAATAATCCTTTTGAGATAGCCCATTTTTGTTATGTTGAATATAATAGCTGTTGGAGTTGTGTATGAAGATAAGAAGACTAGAGACAGAAGAGATAGTAAGTGTCTACCACGAATATATGGAAAGAGATTTCCATACGGATGAACTGCGCCCGCTTAATCGTATTCTGGAGCCGCTACAGGATGGTATCTATGAATGTACGGGTATGTTTGATGACGGCATTCTTACAGGTTATGCATTCTTTGTAAAACTTAATAAGGATTATCTTCTGGATTACTTTGCGATTGTTCCCGACAAAAGGAATCAGGGATATGGCAGTAAATACCTTGCTCTCATAGAAGAGTATCTTAAAGATTCCGACAGCCTTTTGATCGAAGTAGAGAATCCTCTTTATGCTACAGATGAACAAAGCCTGGTTACAATGCAAAGACGTAAAGAATTCTATTTAAAAAACGGATGTTATGAGACGGGTGTATTTGTTAATCTCTTTGGCGTTGAGTATGAAGTATTAAAGTCCAAGAATACCAAATCTTACATTCAGCAGGAGATTAAGGATTTATACAGGAAACATTACAGGACAACACTGCCGGATAAGCTGTATTCCAAGTATGTTCATGTAAAGTAAAAATATAGGGGTATATCGATGAAACTGATTTTGAAGTTAACGAAGGAAGCTGCAAGATATAAAGGTTATTATTTTGCTGCTATTCTTGCTACTTTGTGCCTTACGATAGTTAACTTAACTGCTCCGAGGATCCTGTCGAGTGCTACAGGTATCATCGGAAGAGGGATCACAGAAGAAGAACTTCCGACGATTATTAATATGGCTGTAGTATTGCTGATCCTTTATATCGGCAGAGTATTATTCAGATTCCTTAATAATTTCCTTGCCCATAAAGCTGCATGGGAATTGGTAGGTGATCTTCGCCAGAGACTTTATGAGAAGATGCAGATGAAGGCACAAAGCGTAAACTGATTACTGTATCTTGCCGTCAAAGAAGTTTGTCTTACGTTCAAGAACAATATTCTTAATCATGTATATGACTGCGGCTGCAAGAAGTGTACCTGCGATTACAGCCGGTATATAGACGAGGTAGCCGTATTTTACGTAGACGAATCTGAGGAGATGTATTACCAGATAGTTTGTGAGGATAATCTCAAGGGAGATCTTGCCCAGAGCCTTAAGGACAGGGTTACCGATTCTTACTTTTGACATTATAAGGAGAATAAAGAGGAGGAAGACAATCTCGAAGATAGTCTCCTGACTTAAGCCAAGAAGCTTATCGGGAATATCGTTAAGTGTCTCCGATTCTGTCCAGTAAATCTCTTTGCCAATAAGATCTCTGTGAATATAATCGCAGACTGCAAGAGCTGCTGCTGTAAGAATTGTAAGAGGTATAAAAGCCTTACGGATGAAGCCGTTTATTGTCTCTTCCTTATAGGCATAGAGCATTCCTAAGGGGAACATAAGAATCGTGTTATACCACCATTCTCCCTGGAACCAGTAAGACATTACATTGGATTCCGAGTGGCCGGACTTAAGTCCTGTGAGCATGATTACTGCTACTACCAGAGTAATAAGGAGGATTCCCACGGAAGGCTTCTTAATCTTGGCGAAGATCAGTCTGAATGCGATATATAAAAGCATGATTTCTACCGCAAACCACATCTCGGCATTTACCAGGAAGAAGCCGAAGAAACTGCCGATAAGTTCAGGGAAGCTGAAGTGAGTATGAGTCTTCATATTGGTTATAAGTGCTTCCGTAAGATATATGTAATTACAGATAAAGTAGGGGACAAGGACTGTAAATACACGCTTCTTCATGAAGCCGTTAAGGTATTCCTTATCGCTCATCCAGCGCTTAAGAAGTCCGAATCCCGAACAGAAGAAGAAGAAGGCTACGGCGAGAATTCCGTAGTAATAGTAATTCATCATTAAGCCGAGATAAGGCGTACTTGTCCGGATAATAACTACTATATGGTGGAAAATAATAAAGACGGCAAAGAATCCCTGAAGTTCCTTGGTCGCGATTCTGTCGAAGAATGTCTCTTCGTTTTTGGGCCTTAAGGACATACCCGGGAATAGTATTCCTGCCAGAACTATAAGGCATCCGTAAAATGCAATTGTCTTTTCCACAGCTTCTCCTCCTTTCCTTTAGTATATGAAGCTGATAATATTCAGCGTTATTGATATCAGAAGCAAAAACAGAACTACCAGAATGATTATTATGAATCGACTTCGTTCTTTCCTGCGTCTGATCTCTTCGTCACTTAATTCTAGAGAACGGTCAACCAGTCTTTGAGCTTCTTCCTTGGTCAGTGTCTCATTTGAGTCCTGCCTCTTGCCTTCGAGAAGCTCCATTATCGATATATCTAATACCCGTGAAATAGGTTCAAGCATCGAGATGTCAGGGAAGCTGAGACCTCGTTCCCATTTGGAGACAGCCTTATCGGTGACATTGAGAGACTCCGCAAGCTGCTTTTGGGTAAGCCCCTTTTCCTTGCGCAGTTCGGTAATAAATTGTCCCGTAAGTTCTTTATCCATTAAGCTGTTACACCCATATATATAGCTTTAAACAACATGATTATACCATTTACCATTCGCTGTTATGTAGGAGAGAATGAACTTGTATTAGCCTTGTATTATGCATACAATCTATTTGCAACAGACGTATCTGAATGTGGGGAGGTTAAGCAGATGGACTTTATTGATTTGGCAAGACAGAGATACTCAGAGAGATATTTTGATCCGGAAAGGGAAGTTGAGCAGGAAAAGCTCGATCTTATCCTTGAGGCAGGACGTCTGGCTCCTACAGGCTGCAATAATCAGCCCCAGAGAATCTACGTAATAAAGAGTCCTGAAGCGATGGCCAAAGCCGTAAGCACTAAGGCATCTTTGTGCCATTGTCCCATCGCTTTGCTTATCTGCTATAACAAAGATGAGGTATGGAAGAATAAGTCTGACAGATGTTATGAGGAGTATAACTGCGGCGAGCAGGATGTAAGTTCAGTCGGACTCAGCATGATATTTGAAGCAGAAGAACTTGGAGTCCACACATTATGGATCAGAGGATTTGATTCCCAGGATGTCATTGATGCATTTGAACTTCCTGCCAATGAAGTCCCCGTCATGATGATCGCACTCGGCTATCCGTCTTCAAGCAGCCATCCTGCTCATCTTCATTCAAAGCGTAAAAGTATTGATGAGACTGTGAAGTATATCTGACGGATGCAGGTATAAATACTATTCGAAGCAAAGGTGACATTATGGTAAAGATCATTTCCTGGAATATAGATTCGCTTAATGCGGCGCTTACATCAACTTCTGACAGAGCTCTTCTGTCTCAGGAAGTATTAAGGACTATAGCAAAGGAAGATGCGGATATAATCGCGATTCAGGAGACGAAGCTCCCCTCGACAGGACCTTCAGGCAAGCATATGGAGATTCTAAACGGATATCTTCCCGGATATCAGACCGCGTTTGTATCTTCCAATCCTCCTGCACGTAAAGGCTATGCCGGCACCATGATTCTTTATAAGGAAGGTATGGAAGCTACAGCATCTGTACCAAGACTTGATGCACCTGATACCATGGATGACGAGGGCAGAATCTTAACTCTTGAGACTTCGGACTTCTATCTTGTAAATGTCTATACTCCCAATGCCGGTGATGGATTAAAGAGACTGTCACAGAGGCAGGAATGGGATAAGCTCTTTGCCGATTACTTATCTGAACTTGATAAGACTAAGCCTGTCATATCCTGTGGAGATTTTAATGTTGCCCATAAGGAGATTGACCTTGCTAATCCTTCATCCAACCATATGTCTGCTGGATTTACGGATGAGGAGAGGGAAGGCTTTACTAATCTCCTGGCTAAAGGATTTACAGACAGCTTCAGACATAAAAACGGTGACGTAACCGGTGTATATTCCTGGTGGAGCCAGAGAATTAAGACCAGCAAGATTAATAACTCAGGCTGGAGAATCGATTACTTTGTCGTAAGTGACAGAATCAGGGATAAGATAAAAAGCTCTGATGTAGTTGATTCGGGAACAAGACAGGATCATGCTCCTATCAGGCTTGAGCTGGATCTGTAA
>JAKSRK010000058.1 GCA_024403655.1 Saccharofermentans sp.
TTGATTAGTAATGCTTATTCTTCGGTATATGTAGTTGTGTAATCGTAATCGACAAGATTTGTGAGGATTACCTTCTCATAGAAATCATTCACTGACAAGTTACCGACGTAGTAGAGAGTGCTGTCGTTTGAAACCATAAATGCATCTCCGGATGCAGAACCAAAGAAGTAGCTGCCCTCAGAATGATTGTATCTGCTCATATCAACGATAAGTGTACCGTCGTTCTTGAGGACGAGTCCCGAATACTCAACATAGTAGTAGTAAGAAAACTCACCATCAGTCGGGTTGCTGGCTGTTACATGAAGAATGATGTAGCAGTGGTTCATATCATCATGGTTCCAGAGGTTATCCGGGTAACGAGAATTAAGGAAATATACACCGTCATATTCGACTGAAACTAAGACAGCTTCTTCTTCCCAGTTGGATGTAGATGAATAGAAAACGTTGACTGCCTGCTCGCTCATCATTGAAATCATGTCATCTGTGAGCTGATCAACTGATACTAGATACTCGTCAAGACCTTCTACCGTGTAAGTAGCAGATGTCTCGCCAAGAATGTAGTTGTTTTCTTCGCAGTATGCTTCAACTGTGCTGATGTAGCTTTCATTAAGTGAAACTGTAATCTCATCTCCGTTACTGATGTCGTAACTGTAATCTGCTGAGAAAGCCAAGCTGCAGTCACAAGGACTAACACTCAAATTAGCAGTAGCAAAGGGTGAAACACCTTCAAATGAAACCTCTACATAATCAATAGGGTTGAATACTTCCTGCTCGGGAAGTCCATCGACAGTAACTATGATGTCCAGGCACTGTATTGTTACTACAATATCATCGTCCTCGTAGAGCTCGTTGATTGAATCTTTATCAATCTCCCATGACCAGGTTGCTGTGTCACCGTTACTCAGGTTCTCATTAACATCAAAAGAACCGTTGATGTATGACATGAATTTTTCTCTTGATGCTTCGTGGAGCAGATCATCGCTCTCCCAGAGTGCATCGTAATCAATTGAGTACTCGATATATCCGACTCCATCATAATCGCCCATTACTGTGTATGTGAAGTAATCGTTGAGGTCGAGTTCTACCTTGTCAAGCTCTTCCTCTTTCTCCTTACCGGAATTACATGAAGCAAATGCCAAAAGACATGCTGCGGTTGATAAAGCGAGTAAAACCTTAATATGTTTCTTCATATATAATCCTCCTAAGTCGGAATATTATAACATAACGTATCCTGAGTCGAGGCTTAGTATTCTTTTTGATTAATTAATAATCCACTCTATCTGATATATAGTTTTCTTTCAAAAGAAGTTTATTGATTTTCACAAAGCATAAGTGATAGAATCGACTCTATTATTCATTTTTCAGGTATAGATAAAGGAAACCACAAAAGATGGCGGATTTGACGTTGACACAAAAGGCTTTACGCACTCTTAAAGACAGTCATATAGGCGAGAATGACATTATTCTCGTTAGTCCTGTAGATCTGTCTTCGGATGGTAAATATATTAAGGGATATTTGGCGGTAACTTCAGATAAGGTTGCCGTTCTCAGTATGGAGCTTCCTGATAGTACTGTTCACCTGTTCAGGAATTCCAGACCGGGAGATGAGTATATAGATGAAGAACCGGGTGAATACGAAGTAAGTGTTTACGAGCTTAAGGATACTGCTCACTACAGAATCGACAGCTTCGTAGGATCCAATGTGCTCTCGGCGGAGTATAAGGGCGAGTATATTACCGTTGCCGCTTTTACAAACAGATATCAGGAGCAGATGAATGTCCTTGTAAGAAAGCTGCGAAATTATCTTCACGGCTCTGAGCTTGCCGTAGAAGAGGAAGTTGCTGTAGAAGAAGATAAGGATGTTTCCAAGTCAGGTAAGAGCCAGAGGTCAATATTTGGAAGAACACTGAAGTATTTCCTCAAGTATAAAGGTCTTATCGCGGTACTTATATTTACTTACATAATTAACGGAAGCATGAATATCGCATGGCCCTATCTGACAGGTACCGTGCTTTTTGACCGTGTGCTTGAAGCAGATAAGGACTTCCTTGGAAGATTCGGTCTTGCCGGCAAGTTGGGTCTGGCACTTCTTATTGTCGCACTGGCAATGCTGCTTGTAAGATTCATGCAGGCTCTTTCTAACTATATACAGATATACGTTATGGCCAAGCTCTCGAGTACTGCCATAAGAGATCTCAAGAACGATGCCTTTGATTCAATGAGCAGACTGTCTTTAAGTTTTTACGTCAATAAACAGACGGGCGGACTTATGACAAGAGTCTTAAGTGATTCCGACAGGGTAAGGAACTTCTTCATTGACGGTCTTCCGATGATATTCGTTCACGGTATTACGATAGTAGTTACCTTCATAATCATGTTCAGACTTAACTGGAAGATGGCGCTTCTTGCATGTATCCTGCTTCCTCTTCTTGTCTTCATGACGGTTAAGCTTCGTCCCGGTCTTTGGATACTTGCAGGAAAGAGACACAGAGCGGAGAAGGCGGTATCCGGTAAAGCTAACGATAACTTAACAGGAGCTCGTGTTGTTAAGGCATTCGGTCAGCAGGATGAGGAGATAGAGAAGTTCTCAGGCCCCAGCTCCAAACTGCGCGATGCTGAGATTGACATAGCAAAGCTTCGTAATAAGTTCGCTATTCTTTATAACCTCGTGCAGGAAGTATCGAGCATCTGGATCTGGATCGCAGGTGTAATCTTCGTATTGAAGACACACGAGATTGAACTCGGTGTACTTATCACATTCGTAGGATACGTAATGCAGTTAAACGGCCCCATGAATTTCTTCGCATGGGTATTCAGAATGTGGTCAGACAGTATTAATTCTGCAGAGAGATTATTCGAGATTATCGATGCTATTCCCGAGATAAGGGAAGCGGAGAATCCTGTTGAATTAAGATCTCCCAGAGGTGAAATCGAGCTTAGTAATGTAACCTTCGGATATCAGGTGGGACGTCCGATTCTTAAGGATATTAATATCAGGATTAAGGAAGGCGAGATGCTTGGTATAGTCGGAAGATCCGGTGCGGGTAAATCGACTCTGGTTAACCTCATATCGAGACTTTATGACGTCAACGAAGGTTCCATAAAGATTGACGGTACAGACGTTAAGAATCTGTCATTAAGTGACCTTCGAAGAAATGTAGCGATGGTCTCACAGGATACATATATCTTTATGGGATCGGTTGCAAAGAATATTGCTTACGGCAATGAGAACGCATCAAGAGCTGACATTATAAGAGCTGCCAAGCTTGCAAGCGCACATGAATTCATATCAAGGCTTCCTGACGGCTACGACACTATTATCGGAGCTTCGGGTAAGGACTTGTCAGGCGGTGAGAAGCAGAGAATATCGATAGCAAGAGCAATTCTTGCAAATCCCAAGATTCTTATTCTCGATGAAGCTACGGCAAGCGTGGATACACAGACCGAGAAGGCTATTCGTCATTCTCTTGAGTATCTTGTACAGGGAAGAACGACTCTTTCTATTGCTCACAGATTATCTACTCTTAAAGACGCCGACAGACTAATTGTTATCGACGGCGGAAGAATTGTAGAAGAAGGAACGGAAGAAGAGTTAAGGAATATTGAAGGCGGCATCTATAAGACCCTTTTGGATCTGCAGAACAAGTCGATGGCGCTTAATGCTGAATTTTAATCAGGAGTAGAGAATATGGCTGAAGATACACTTAATATATATGAGAAGAAAGCAGAAGAAATGACTGCTACCAACATGATTACCAAAGAGTACAGATTCTCTAAGACCAAGGGCGGTTTTTTATCCCTTGAATTTGAGGGAAGTACATACCCGAGAATAAGAGTAGTAAGACTTTTTCCTTTCTCCGATGAGAATAAATATCTCTCCATAAGAGAATACGGAAACGGTGATAAGGAGATAGGAATTATTGAAGATCTGTCCCTTATGAGTGAAGATACTCAGAAGCTTATCTCTGAGCAGCTTAAGCTTTACTATTTTACTCCCGTGATAAACAAAATCTTAAGCATAAAAGATGAGTACGGCTATGCTTACTTTCACGTAAAGACCGATAAGGGTGAATGCAGATTCGCCATAAACATGGGTGCGAATGCAGTAACCAAACTCTCTGATACGAGACTCATCATTAAGGATGTGGATGAGAATCGCTTCGAGATAAAAGATATTGATGAACTTACTAGCAAGGAAAGGAGAATGCTCGATCTGTTCCTTTAATCGAGAGGAAGTATATGAATCTCAAGTTTGAACTTAATGACAGTATCAAAGCCAGACTGAAGCTTAGAGAAGGCGAGAAGATCTACTATAGTATTCCCGTTGATATTGACGATGACGGCAACTGGACCGACGATTCTTTCCTTGTAGTAACGACTTTGCGCGTATTTACCTTCATCTCGGGAAAGGAGACTTTCTATGAGATAAAGGAGCTTCAGAAGGCACTTGCCGAAGCAGGAGTAGGAGGCGGAATTCTCGTACTGCGTAAAGACGGCGAGGACATGCTTGTTGCCCATTATTCTTCCAAGCACTTAAGCAGATATGCTTATATTGCCAGAGGTATTAATATCCTGATATCCGGAAGATACGAAGAAGTAATAAGTACAGAATACGAGAAAATCTGCCCTCATTGCGGCAGGGTTATTCCCGGAACCAAAACCTGCCCGAAATGCTCCGGAAACGGCGGTTTCTTTAAGATACTTAAAAAGACGGTTGCACCATACAGAAAGGATCTTGTTTATATCTCCTTCCTCATGGTAAGTGTAGCCGTAACGACTCTGCTTAATCCCGAAGTGCAGAAGAGACTTATCAATAACGTACTTAAGATTAACGGCAGCTACAAAACAGCACTTGTCTATCTTGCTTTAATGTTTGTTTTAAGTGTAGCCATAGTAGTAATAAATATCTTAAAAAGTATTGCTACGGCGAAGCTCGGTTCAAAGATATCCGCAGACTTAAGGCGGGATCTTTTCGAGAAGTGTCAGAAGCTTCCCTTAAGCTTCATTAATGAGAGAAGGCCGGGTGAACTTCTTAACAGAATTACGGACGATACAAGATTCGTGTCGGAGTTTTGTGCGGATGTTTTCTGCAACCTTTTTGCGGTTTTCTTTATATTTGTGTGGGACGTTATCTTCATGCTCGTCCTCGACTGGAAGCTGGCTCTGCTGACTTTCTCCGTTGTGCCTTTCGTTACATTCTTTATGTTCTACTTAAGAAAGACCATAAGCCGCGTCTTCCGCGTGCAGAACAAGAAGAACGACGATGTTGCCAGTGACCTGCAGGATGTTATCTCAGGTATGCGTATAGTAAAAAGCTACGGTAAAGAGGAGATTGAAGCCGACAGATTTAAAGTGCTGTCAGGCGAATTTGCTGAGATACAAAAGAGAAATGAACGCTTCTGGGGTATGTTCGACTTTGTCCTTTCCTTCTGCATGGGAATAGGTGTGGTAATAGTAGTTTACTTCGGAGGAAGATCCGTTCTTGACCTTAAGATGTCTGCGGGTGAGCTGTATCAGTTTATCTCTTATACTTTGCTTTTGTTCCAGTATGTAGGCTGGCTCGGAAGAGTCCCGAGAGAACTGTCAAAGCTTAAAAGCAGCCTCGAAAGGATATACGATGTGTTGTCTCAGGAAGCCCCCGAAGAAGACCCTGCTCTTGTACAGGAAGTAGACATAAAAGGTGAGATCAGATTTGACCACGCTACCTTCGGCTATAAGTCATATCAGCCTGTGCTGGAGGATATTAATGCCGTTATTAAGCCCGGCGAAATGATTGGTATCGTAGGTGCTTCGGGTACGGGTAAATCTACCCTCATTAACCTTCTTATGAGACTGTATGAGACGGATGACGGAAGTATTCTTGTAGACGGCGTTGAGATGAAGAACATAAGTCGTAAGTCATATCACTCACAGCTGGGTGTAGTTCTGCAGGAGACTTTCCTTTTCTCAGGAACCATTACTGACAACATCAGATTCTCAAAGCCCGATGCGAGTGAGGCGGAGATAATAAGAGCCGCCAAGCTTGCCAATGCACATACATTTATAAGTAAGCTCCCTGACGGTTATAACACCTATGTAGGAGAGAAGGGCCACAGTTTATCAGGCGGTGAGAGACAAAGAATCGCAATTGCCAGAGCAATACTCACGGATCCCAAGATTCTCATCCTTGATGAAGCTACGGCAAGTCTTGATACGGAGAGCGAGTACATGATTCAAAAGGCACTTGATCGTCTTACTTATAACAAGACGACATTTGCCATCGCTCACAGACTCTCTACACTTAAGAATGCTGACAGAATAATGGTAATTGACGACCACAGGATAGCAGAGTTCGGTACACACGAAGAGCTTCTTGCGAAGAAGGGAATATTCTACGATCTTTGCATGGCTCAGAACCTGGACTGATTAGAAGCGGACAGTTTTGCAATCGGAACTGTCCGTTTTTTTGCTCGATTTCTTAAGTGATATAATTCATACAAATAACAAGTTATTAAATTCTCGGAGGGGAATACGATGGAAGATACACCCGAATACGGACAGGAACTTTTTACCTTAGTTGATGAAGAAGGTAATGAGAGCGAGTTTGAGCTTCTTGATGCGATGGAAATCGATGGTCAGAAGTATCTTGCGCTGGTGCCTTATGTTGAGAATCTTGAAGATCTTAATGCAGATAACGAAGATCTTGTCATCCTCAAGGTAGAGGTTAATGACGGGGAAGAGATTCTTGCGGTAATCGAAGATGACGATGAGTACGACAAAGTCGGCAATATGTTTCTTACCAGACTCCAGGAATTTATCGATGAGGATATAAAAGAGTGAATTTTAAATCCGGGATAAATACAGCTGATACTGACGGAATATTATTCGTTTCTCCTGCCGGTGACTGGAATGAAGCTCTTCCTGTAGGTAACGGCAGGATGGGAGCCATGGTCTATGGCGGCATCTATACTGATGTTCTTCAGATGAATAATGACAGCATCTGGTACGGTAAGCCGCATGACAGACTTAATCCTTCGGCGAAGGATTATCTTCCCAAGATAAGAAGCCTTATAGATGAAGGTAATATAGCAGAGGCAGAGGACCTCTGTGCCATGGCATTATCGGGAACACCTGATACCATGAGTCACTACGAACCGCTGGCTAATCTTTATATTCTTCACGATATCGATCCTGACATTAAGGTCGAAGAGTATGTAAGAAAGCTGTCCTATAAGGATGCTTTGTGTACTACACAGTTCAGGGCGGACGGTGTCTGCTATAAAAGAGAAGTCTTCGCGAGTTACCCCGATAAGGTAATTGTTTATAAAGTCAGTTCCGACAGTAAAGGGAAAGTAAGTCTGAGAACATCTTTATCCCGCGGTAATATTACCTGGGATATGAGATCTTTTAAGCAGCAGATATACAGAAATCCCGGCTATAATTCGAGAATAATGAACTGCCGTGGAGAAGGCGAAGATGAGACCCTGCTTACAGGCGATACAGGCGTAGAATTTGCCTGCCGTATTAAGGTTAAAAATGTCGGAGGCAAACTTAGCCTTATCGGTAATACTTTGCTCGTTGAAGCTGCCGATGAAGTAATAATCTATGTAAGTTCAGATACGTCCTTTTATGAGAAAGACTTTGTTGAATCTACAAAGAAAGTCTTGGCGGATGCGTTCTCTAAGCCTTACGAGGGTCTTAAGAAAGCTCATATAAAGGATCACAGAGAGTTATATGACAGAGTAAGCCTTACGCTTCCCGAAGAGCAGAATCAGACTGTAAGACTGTTTAACTTCGGAAGATATCTCATGATTGCCGGAAGCAGAAAGGGCAGTCAGCCGCTTAATCTTCAGGGAATATGGAATAAAGACTTCGACCCTATGTGGGGCTCGAAGTATACGATAAATATTAATGCGCAGATGAACTACTGGCCTGCTGAGGTTTGTAATCTGTCCGAATGCCACGAGCCTTTGTTCGATCTTATTACAAGAATGAAGCCTAACGGTATTAAGGCAGCAAAGGAAATGTACGGTTGCAGCGGCTTTATGGCGCACCACAATACGGATTTATACGGTGACTGTGCTCCGCAGGATACCTGCCTCAGTTCAAGCTACTGGGTTATGGGCGCAGCCTGGCTTTGCATTCATATATGGGAGCACTATCTGTATACGAACGATAAGAATTTCCTTAAGGAGAATTACGACAGCTTAAAGCAGGCTTCTTTATTCCTTTTGGATCTTACTTCCGACGGACAGGAAGAGATATATCCTTCATTGTCTCCTGAGAACGAATATCTCGGTAAAGACGGCAGACCTCATACAATCTGCAAGGGCGCCAAGATGGACGACCAGATTATGTATGAACTCTTGTCTTCATTTATCGCTGCAGCAGCAGTGGTTGAAGATGACAGCGATATTGTAAGAAGAGCCGGGAAGGCAATAAAGCGTATTAATCCCGTGCAGCTTACAAAGGACGGCAGAATAAAGGAGTGGAGATCTGACTTCGAGGAAATCGATAAAGGTCATAGACATATCTCTCATCTTTTTGCTTTATTCCCGGGGCATCTTATATCGGCTCAGAATAAGGAACTTAGCGATGCTGCCCGTAAGACTCTTGAGTTAAGACTTGCTTCAGGTGGCGGACACACAGGCTGGAGCAGAGCCTGGATAATAAATATGTATGCGCGTCTTTGTGACGGTGACGAAGCTTTGAAGCATATCAATCTTCTTATCAAGAATTCGCTTCTGCCTAACCTTTTCGATAACCATCCGCCTTTCCAGATAGACGGAAACTTCGGATTGGTTTCCGCTGTGGCGAGAATGCTTTTACAGGAAGATGAGGACGGAAATATCTTATTCCTTCCGGCTCTTCCTTCGAGCTGGAGTAGCGGCAGCGTAAAGGGGCTTGCGACATATGGCGGTAAAAAAGTGGATATAACGTGGAAAAACGGGACTATTGTTGACACAAATGTGTATTCCTGACATGTTATTGTCTTATTTCCCCATTTGCTTAACTATATCTTAATATTACTTCGTTTTGCTAATGTTATAATCGATATTGGAAACAAAGGGCAGGCACAGGAACAGCGGGATGTATTCCAGGAGGACAAATCATGACCGGTTCGTATGCTAATAAGAAAAACGAAGAGAAGAAAAGGCAAAAAGCAGCAGCCGGCTGGCTTTTGGCTTTTGCCGTATTAGTAACGGGGATGCTCGCAGTGATGATTACCTTTATGGCATCCATGCACGGCCTTATAGGCTGAGTTTCCCGGAGAGGATTTTAATTTATGGATGGCAATAAGAAGGTCTTTTACAGAAACCAGGCTGAAGGAATAATCAAGAAGCTTGAACTTCATAAGATGCAGGGTTATTACTGCGACAGCGTTAGTGAAGCCCGTGAGAAGATTATGGAGCTTATCGGTGAAGGTAAGAAGACAGTAGCTTATGGCGGTTCCATGACAATCGATGATATGGGTGTAAAGGACCTTATCGTTAAAAGAGGTCACGATCTTATTGTAAGGGAAGATGCTCATAACAAAGAAGAAATCAAAGAGCTTAATACCAGAATTATTAATGCTGATACTTTCCTTATGAGTACAAATGCCATTACCTTAAGCGGAGAACTTGTTAATGTTGATGCAAGAGGTAATCGTGTTTGTTATCTGATCTACGGACCCGAGCAGGTCTTAGTCGTTGCCGGCATGAATAAGGTTGTTACAGATATTGACGAGGGCATAAACAGAGTTAAGTTCTTTGCTTCTCCTCCTAATACCGTAAGACTTAAGAAGGATACTCCCTGCGCTAAGCTTGGAAGATGCGGCAACTGCGTAGACGATACTATTTGCTGTAATACAGTCATCACAAGAGTGTCCATGATTCCCGGAAGAATCAAAGTAATTCTTATAGGAGAAGAACTCGGATACTGATATATGGCATACGATCGTAAAGTTTTATACAAGAATTCCAAGGCCCCCGTTTGGGCTATTGTCCTTGGCACAGTTTTTTTGCTGGGCACTGCTGTTTCAATATATTTGGGCAAAATTACCGGTATTATTTTTGACGGAGCAGCATTTCTGGCTTGCCTGGCTGCAATCGTAGCCTGGTATAAGAACAGTAAGGCTAATCAGAAAGAATACAAAGCTAAGGTAAAAGAGATATCGGAAGAGACGATTCTTGATCAGATTAATTCTCACTGCCTTTTAAGCAAGGTAAAGGACGATACGGCATTTTTTATTACCGACGATTATCTTATACTGGCAGGAAGCTTCATTGTTAAGACAAAGGATGTAGCGTGGTTCTACGTCATCCCTGAGGGAGCTGCCAACACTATACATGTTGCTGACAAGAAGGGAAGATTCTATTCCGGCAAGACGGCACTGTTATCCTTAAAGGCTGAGATAGAACCCAAGGTAAGAGCAGCTCTGCCTCATATCCTGATAGGATATTCAAAAGACCTCGAAAGGCAGTACGAGAAGAAATATCGCTGACAGCAGCTATAAATTTAAGACAAAAAGCAGGCCCGAGGATACAAGTGATCCTTGGGCCTAAGTTGTACTTAGTAACGGGGTGTACAACATGGTTATAATATACAGTCTTATTTCTTTTAATTCTTGCAGATTATGTTAATAGTCTGTAACGATTATTAGTTCTTCCTGCCGACAACGGGCTTTAATGTTGTTCCTACAGTGATAGCAAATACGATCTTTACGAGATCGGGAACGATAAAAGGAATGAGACACCACTTAAGAGCGTTCATAAAAATACCGTCACTTCCGTTTGCAGCTGAATATACCTTGATAAACCAGCCAAGTCCGAAGACATACATTACGATATCGCAGAGGAGAACCAAAATACCGTAATAAACATATTTTGTTTTCTTGCTCTGAAGCTTTTTGCGCAGGGGTGTAAGAAGAATATCGAGAACGATATATGCAAGGGAAGCAATTAAGAATCCGATAAGAAAGCCTCCTGTAGGGCCAAGAAGGGAATCTATGCCTCCTTTAAAGTTGGCAAAAACAGGTACGCCGATCGCGCCTAATAAGAGGTAAACAGCAACTCCGATTGATGTTCTTCTTCCTCCGAAAGCAATCATCATGGAAAATAACATAAATGTCTGCAGAGTGAAAGGAACAGGTCCGATAGGAAGCGAGATCTGTGCACCTATAAACATAAGCGCTGCTATTAAAGCGCATATAACGATGTCAAATGTGGACAGAATATTTGTATTCTTTTTCTTTGACTTATCTGATAAAGTAGGCATGGTCAAAAACTCCTTGATTAGTATTGTAAACCTGTAGTGATTATAAGTTTACAATACTGAAAAGTATACTGTTATTTTTGTATTTGGGATTATTATGGGCTTTAAAATAGTATTTTTTACATTGCTTACCATGATTGCTTATATGGCATTAGGGTTCTCACTGGTAAAAGGTAAGAAGGCCGAGTCATCACATGCAAAGTCCGTATCAGGCCTGCTTATCTATGCTCTGGGCCCCTGCATGATCATCAATGCATTCCAGAATATGGAGTATTCGATCAGTAATCTGAAAAGTTCAGCCCTGTTCTTTGCGACTACCCTGATCATCCAGGTCATTTTCTTTGTAGTTATGTATTTTGTATTCAGGAAGAAGCTGGATAATCCTGTCTACAGAATTCTTTGCTGCGGTGGCCTTTTTGGAAATGTAGGATTCTTCGGAATGCCAATTGTCGCAGCACTATTTCCCGCAAGCTCAGTAGTATCCTGCTATAGCGTGTTTTACACGACCAGTATGAATATTATCTCCTTTACGATAGGTGTTTATCTTATTACCCAGAATCGTAAGTATATGAGTATCAAAGAGGCGATAATCAATCCTACGGGAATATCCGTAATATTTGCAGTAATTCTGTATCTTCTTAAGATTCAGATACCATCAGGCATCATGGCAATTATTGAGCTTCTGGCTAAGATGGCTTCTCCCGTATGCATGATCATTCTCGGTATGCGTCTTGCTTCAATGGATCTAAAGAAGGTTTTCTTACAGCCTTTCGCTTATGGTGTAGGTCTTATAAAGCTTCTTATCTATCCGCTTTTTGCTTATGCGATAGCTATGTTGTTGCCCTGGGGAGATAATCCTTTCCGCATAAGTATCCTCGTATTAAGTTCCGCTCCTACTGCAGCAATTCTGCTGTCTCTGGCTGAGCTTCATGAGTGTGAGCAGGAAAGATCGGCTAACGCCATTCTTATCTCAACCATATTTTGTATTTTTACCATGCCGCTGCTGGTAATGGTATTTGCCTGATTCTTACTTACCCTGCAGGCTGATTCCGTTCTCCGCTGCTACCTGAGCCAATGCGGCATCTGCGGCAGAGGTGTCTGTGGAAAGTACGCTGACGTATACACATTTGACTGTACCGTAGTCTGAAGTTACGTCTATGGCCTTATAATGGCCGACGCTCTTACGGTACCCCGAGTACACCTGAATCTGCTTTACCCGGCCTATAGGTACCACGAGTATGTGTGTTCTGCTTGCAAAATAGTAGAACGATGCGCTGCGGCGAATGTTTTTGCATAACTCGGTTGAAGTCTCAACTTCGTCTATCATCTGCTGTGCGAGGGCTGGATCGGTCTTCTGAAGCTTACGCACCTGCTTAAGCGGGTCAATCAGGAAAAGATAAAGGAACAGGACGAATGCCGCCAGATTGATGAGCACGCCCGGAATTCCCGCAAGCGAGTCCATGGTAACGCCGTACATCATAAAGCCGTTGATCATGGCATAAACTACGAATGGCAGTGCGCCACCGAATAAAATCATCGCAATTAAATATGTGATTTTTCTGTGAGTGTACATAATCCGATATTCCTTTGTTTTTGGATATTATAGCGTTTTTGGGTTTGGATTAATACTGAGTTACTGCCCTGATAATATCCTTTTTCAGCGAGACGGATCATAATTGACAGCGTTGAATGCAAAACTAACATTAGACCTAAATAACACAAACTAACGCAAACGCGAAATAGGACCATTTCTGAAGC
>JAKSRK010000059.1 GCA_024403655.1 Saccharofermentans sp.
CAAGCTTCTTCAGAGAACCGGTTAATCACCTTATAAGATTCCATTTTGCCAAGAAGGACGAGACTCTTCTGGCTGCTCTCGACAGGCTTTCGACAATTAAAAAACTTAAGCGATAAAGAAGAATTCATCTGCATAACCGCTTTGTATTAAGTTACAATAGAAGAGTTGATAATATAAAAAATGCATTATCACATTCGAAGCGGTTAGGAGGATACTATGAAGAATTCTATTTGGATTACAGGTGCTTCCGGAAGAATTGGAAGTGAACTTGTTAATAAGCTGAAGAAGAATACGGACTACAGAGTTGTCGGAACGGATATGGATGTTGATATTACCAATTCCGAATCTGTTGAAGCGGCAGGAGATATCTACAGACCTACTGTAATAATTAACTGCAGCAGCCTGTCTTCTTCACGTTGCTCTGAAGAGAATATCGTTGAGGCTTTTAAGGTTAATGCTCTTGGGGCCAGGAACCTGGCCAAGGTAGCACGTAAGCTTAATGCCAAGATTATCCATCTTAGTACCGATGATGTATTCGCATCTAATGAAGAGTGCAGAATTACTGAGTTTGATACTCCTAATCCCAATACTGTCTACGGTAAGTCCAAGTTAGCAGGTGAGAGCTTCGTAAGGGAGCTTAATCCCAAGCATGTTATTGTCAGATCCTCCTGGGTTTACGGTGCAGGCGATAACCATTTCCTTTCCTATGTAGAATTAATGGCTGACAGGGGCGAATCCTTTAAGGTTCCCACATATAAGATATCAACTCCTACAAGTGCCAATACGCTTGCGGATTTTATTACTGAACTTATAGATACTCCCGAATACGGAATCTTCCATGCTTCCTGTGAAGGTTCCTGCACAAGATATGAGTTTGCCTGCGAGATTTTAAAGGAGATCGGTGCCGATACTTCTCTCGCTATTCCCGAAGACGGTGAGATCCATAGTACGCTTCTTGAGAATATGATGCTCAAGATGACAGGTATCTATGAGATGCCCGACTGGAAAGAAGACCTTCATAATTTTATTGCAGGTCGTATCTAAGAGAGGAATATAAGATGGCGAACAAATCTGAAAATAAACCAAAAAGTAAAGCAAAAAAGAAAATGTCCCTGACGAATAAGATATTCATCGGACTTATTCTGGGTCTTATTGTCGGTGTTATTTTTAATGTCCTGATTCCGCATTCATATGTGAGAGATACTGTCTTTGTTGATGGTATTTTCCTTGTTATCGGTAACGGCTT
Source organism: Saccharofermentans sp. (assembly GCA_024403655.1). Taxonomy (GTDB): domain Bacteria; phylum Bacillota; class Clostridia; order Saccharofermentanales; family Saccharofermentanaceae; genus Saccharofermentans. Next base: position 1,247 of record JAKSRK010000059.1, read on the forward strand.
TATCAAGCTGATGAAGATGCTTGTAGTACCTTTGGTATTCTGTTCTCTGGTCTGCGGCGCTTCTTCCATAGGTGATACCAAGTCACTCGGTAAAGTTGGAGGTAAGACTATCGTCTTCTACCTTTGCACAACTGCACTTGCCGTATCCGTAGCAATCGGTGTGTCAAATATAATCAATCCCGGAATCGGTCTTGATATGTCATCCATTAAGGCTGCCGACAACGTTGTGTCTTCCGATGGTACTTCCATAGTAGATACAATCCTTAATATCATTCCGGATAATCCTTTCGCGTCTCTTGCGAACGGCACTATGCTCCAGGTTATTTTCTTTGCTCTTATTGTCGGTATTCTTCTTGCGAAGATGGGTGAGAGGGCAGAGCTTATATCCAATCTTATGAATCAGTTTAATGAGCTCATGATGGAGATGACGACACTCGTAATGAATCTTGCTCCTGTCGGAGTTTTCTGCATGATTGCAAAGACCTTCGCTAACTTAGGTTTTGATGCTTTCCTGCCTCTTCTTAAGTATATGCTCAGCGTTGTAACTTCACTCGGCGTTCAGCTCTTCTTCGTTTATATGCTTCTGCTTTTCCTCTTCACGAGACTTAATCCCTTTAAGTTCCTTAAGAAGTTTTTCCCTGTTATGGCATTTGCATTCTCAACATCAACTTCAAATGCAACAATCCCCATGAACATCGATACTCTTGAAGAGAAGATCGGTGTATCACGTAAGATCTCTTCTTTTACAATCCCTCTCGGTGCGACAATCAACATGGACGGTACTTCGATAATGCAGGGCTGCGCGGTAGTATTCGCGGCTCAGGCTTACGGTATCGACCTTGGCCCCAGGGAGATATTAACCGTTATTGCTACGGCTACACTTGCTTCAATCGGTACTGCCGGAATTCCGTCAGTCGGACTTGTTACATTGTCGATGGTATTTGCTTCAGTAGGCCTTCCTATCGAGGCTATCGCTCTTATCATGGGTATCGACAGAATCCTTGATATGCTTAGAACAGCAGTTAATATCACGGGCGATGCCGTTTGTACAACAGTTGTTGCTTACCAGAACAAAGAGTTCGATAAGAAGACCTTTAATTCATAATGAGTTTTCTCTGGTTTGCGGCAGTTATAGCAGCGTTTTTTGTTAAGGGTGTTAGTGGCTTTGCTAACACCCTTGTATTCAGTTCGATAATGAGCTTCGGAACAAATAACATTAATATCTCGCCGGTAGATCTCCTGATTGGTATCCCGCCCAATGCAATTATGGTGTGGAAGAATAAAAGCAGAATCGATCCTAAGATTTGCGTTCCTTTGTCTTTGCTGGTTGCAGCCGGAGTAATACCCGGAGCGCTCTTCCTTAAGAATACGGATGTCGTCTTCATCAAGATAGTATTCGGTATTGTAATCATTCTTATAGGAATTCAGATTCTGCTGCAGGAACTTTTTATAAAGACCAAAGAAAATACCAAGCCTAACCCTGTGCTGCTTGCCGTACTTGGTGTTATCTCGGGTGTAATGTGCGGCCTTTTTGGCATCGGTGCACTTCTTGCAGCTTACGTTAATAAAACTGCTTCGGATTCATCCGCGTTTAAGGCAAATATGTGCATCGTCTTCCTCGTAGATAATGTAATCAGATTCGTACTTTATACTCTCTGGGGAATACTTACATTTGAATCTTATAAGATCGCGCTCTTCCTTCTTCCGGGTATGATTGCGGGCCTTCTACTGGGAATGCTTGTCGGCAAAAAACTCAATGAGAAGACAATGAAAATAGTAGTAGTAATCCTTCTAATCTTTTCAGGAATATCACTAATTGTTAACACTCTGAGATAAGATTTGCTTCTCGAAAGGCGTATAATTAGCACATAAGTGTTTATTCGGGAGGCGTTTTATGGGCAAGTTGCAAAAGACATCCGGAAACTCGGTAAATATGGAATTTACATACAATGATGACGGAACACTTCATGCAGTTGCCAAAAGACGACAAACCAAGGCTGAGAAGAAGGCCGGTACAACAGTCGATACTGAATCTCCCGCCATTGAATTTGACCTGGAAAAGCCTGATGAATATAAGTGCTCTGTACTTAATATCACTAACTATAAAAGTGAATCCACAGAGTTTTATAACGATGCCATCAAGGTCTTAACCAATATTATTTCCGGCGGACTTACGGTTTTTATCCGAGTTGCAGCTTCTTCTTTTGAGGGCGAAGCGAACCTGAAGGAATCTTTTATTAAGAGCAATTTTGTTCAGCTTCCTGATAATGCCGACTTATATGAGTTTGAAGTGCCCCTGCCGACATATCTTCCTGTCTATATGTCTATCGGTACCAGTCTGGGACTTGTATTCGGTCTGGCGATATTTGATAACATCATCTTTATGTCAATCGGAATCGGTATAGGTCTTGCAGTAGGCGGAGGTCTTGATGCGGCTGCCCGCAAGGAGAGAGAAGCACTTAAAAATAAGCGTGGCAACTGCGTTACAGCAACACCAGAGGCAGAATGAGAATGTTAATCTCTGATATGGAGTTATCCGCTGAGCTATATGGAGGCAGCTGTGGATAACAAAATGGGAACGGAAAAAATGAGCAGGCTGATATTAACGACCGGTGTGCCGTTAATGTTAAGTCTGCTGATTAATTCACTTTATAATTTTGTAGATTCGATATTCGTATCCAGAATCGCGGAGGATGCACTTACAGCCATCTCACTTTCTGCTCCGGTTCAGATGATTGTATCAGCATTGGGGCTTGGAAATGCAGTCGGACTTAATGCTGCCATCTCAAAAGCACTTGGCGAGAAGAATGATAAAAAGGTATCCAAAGTTGCAAGTGCTGCTATTTTCATTGCTGTCTGTGAGTGGATATTAATCTCAATAGTCTGTCTGCTTGCTGTCAGATGGTATTTTGCCTGGCAAAGCGGCGGCAACGAGATGATTGCAAAGTACGGATGTGATTATCTGTCCATTTGTATGCTGTTCTCGTTAGGTCAGATGGGACAGTGGGTCTTCGACCGTTTTGTTATCGCGAGCGGTAAGAGTCATCTTTTCCTGTTTACTTTATCGGCTGCTTCCGTCACGAATCTTATTCTGGATCCTGTCTTCATTTTTGCTCTTAATATGGGAACAAAAGGCGCAGCTATAGCAACTGTTCTCGGTCAGTTTATCGGAGCATTTGCAGGCATATATATTAACCGCAGATGGAATAAGGAGATTCCGTTTAAGTTCACCCTGCATCCGGATGTTTCCAGTATCAAGGACATTATTAGGGTGGGTTTCCCGTCTACACTGGTGCAGGTGGTTACAAGCTTTGTAAATGTGGCAATGAATACAATCTTGCTGGAATTCTCATCAACGGCAGTAGCGGTCTATGGTGTTTGTTGCAGAATGCAGGGAATATGTACCGTTCCTGTTCATGGAATCAATAACGGAATAATACCTATTGTCGCCTATAATTACGGTGCTCGTCTGAAGGAGCGCGTAAAAGAATCCATACGCTATGCGATAGCAGATTCAGTGATACTTTATATTCCGTTATTGCTGGTGCTTCTTATATTCCCTGATAAAGTCATGATGCTCTTCAAGGCTTCCGAGACCATGACGGGAATAGGTGTATCGGCAGTGAGAATTTTTGCCTTTGTGTGGTTGGTTTCCATTCCTAATCTTGTAATCTCTTCAGCATTGCAGGGACTGTCGAGAGCAAATCCCAGTATGCTTCTTACCATGCTAAGACAGGCAGTACTTCCTTTGGTTCTGGTTTATATCCTATCCGGAACAGGACAGATTAATCTTATATGGCTTGCCTTTGTCATAGCGGAAATTCTGGTGATTTATCCTGCTGTGATGATATGGAAAAAAGAGTACGGGAAAGTATGTAAATGATTGAGAAAGATTATTGTATGCGTAATACGCCAGGCTTTTTTATTAACAGTAAAGGACAGGCTCAGGCTTCTTCCTCGGTCAGGCTCAGTTCTAAGGATTTTGAAGACAATCAGCATGTAGCTGTCTACTGGCTTGGTGGCGGCGGAGCCATGATTAATTCGTATGGAACGATATTAATGATTGATCCTCTCCTTAAGGGATTTGATATGCCTTTGCTGATTGATATGGTAGCCGATACCGCTGACATTAAACGCGTCGATGGTTATTTTGTATCGCATGTGGATAACGATCACTACTCAAGGCCGACACTTACCGATCTTGCTCCTGTTACGAAGGAAGTACACTCATCACACTATGTTGCTTCTCTGATGAAGGAAGAATGTGGTGTGAATGCGTATGGCCATAGCTGGGGTGATGAAGTTGATATTAATGGAGTTCATGTCAGATTCACTCCGGCTGACCATAATTGGCAAAGCGAGTTTGAAGAGTATAACTACAGGCAGTGGGAGAAGGAAGAATATTCCGGTTTTTACATAACCGCCCACGGCAGGAAAATCTGGTATGTGGGTGATTCAAGACTTATGGAAGAGCAGCTTCATATGGAAGAGCCGGATGTAATTCTGTTTGATTTTGCTGACAACGAATACCATATCGGTTTGAAGAATGCTTATAAACTGGCAAATACATATCCCGATTCCAAGCTGATATTAATTCATTGGGGAACAGTAGATGCGCCTGATATGACACCATTTAACGGTAATCCGGATAATGTAATAAAGAATGTTATCAACCCTGAACGAGTTGTTGTTTTAAGACCCGGCGAAGCGTTTGTTGTCTAACTGAATCTGCGTACTTTATTCGCTACTAAGTAATTTCTCACAAATTATCGATTAGAAAAAACTTTCCTGTTGTACAAAACATATGTTGACTTGTTCATATGAACAATTTATCATATGAATCATAAAACATATGAATAATCGCTCATGCGACTAGAAGAACAGGGAGGAATTAACATGTCAGAACAGGAGCATAACTTTCTGAAGGTAGTAGACCTGAAGAAAGGATTCGGTAGCGGAGATAACAGACAGGAAGTATTAAGAGGTATGAATTTCGCGGTTGCCAAGGGAGAGTTTTGTGTGCTTTTGGGACCTTCGGGATCAGGTAAATCAACACTTCTTAATATCATCGGAGGAATTGACGGAGCGGACTCCGGATATATTTCCATTGACGGTGACAAGCTTGAAGAGATGGATGAGAAGGCTCTTACAAACTACAGAAGAAAGCATCTGGGATATGTATTCCAGCTATATAATCTGATACCCAATCTTACGGTAAAGGAAAACATTGAAGTAGGTGCATATCTGTCGGATAAGCCGCTTGAGATTGATGAACTGCTAGAGACACTCGGCCTTTGGGATCACAGAAACAAGCTTCCTAATCAGTTGTCAGGGGGACAGCAGCAGAGAGTATCAATCGGCAGGGCAATCGTAAAGAATCCGGATATTCTTCTTTGTGATGAACCTACAGGCGCACTTGACTATAACACTTCAAAAGAGATCTTAAAGCTTATTGAAGACGTTAACCGGAAGTACGGAAATACAATCATAATGGTTACTCATAACGAGGCGATAAAGTATATGGCCGATCATGTGGTTAAGCTTCGTGACGGTGTTGTAAGAAGTAGTGAGCATAAAGATAACAAGATTCCCGCTATGGAACTTGAATGGTAATCAGAGGTTAGGAACATGTCAGCAAAAACAATTAAGAACCCGCTTCTTAAAAGAGTACCGAGAGAATTTATCGGGGACTGGAAGAAATACATTATTGTAATGCTGTTTCTGATAGTAATGATAGGAGCTACAGCGGGAGTATATGTAGCGAACAACTCCATGATGGAGGCTTTCGATAAGCTTGAAGAGAAATACATACTTGAAGACGGGCATTTCGAGCTCAATAGCGAAGCAGACGAAGAGATGTTAGCAGCAATAGCAAAAGGTGAGATGGCTGACCTTCGTGCTTACTATACGGACAAGGCGCATAACGAACTTGAGGAACGTTTTGAAGAGGAGTTTACGCGAGAGTTTGATGAAGCCTTTGCCGAGGAGTTCGACGGACAGTTCGAAGAGGAGTTTAACGCAGCTTACGAGGAGCAGGTTGAGCTTATGGTAAGAGATCAGCTGCAGGGAAATAACATCCCCGAAGAGCAGACAGAAGCCATGGTGGAAAGTGCTCTTGAGGATGCTTTTGCGTCTGAAGAATATGATGCGGCGTATAGCGAAGCGTATGAAGAAGCCTACACAGAAGCTTATGAGGAGGCCTATGCGGAAGCGTACGATGAAGCTTATATAGAAGCACTGGCGGAGATTGACGAAGAGATTGAAGAAGAGATAGCAAAGGCTGAGGAGAGGTACGAACTTAACAGCCCGGATTTTGAAACTGTGCCTGTTACTATTTATGAGAATTTCTATGTGAATCTTAATGAGAATGATGAGAACAGAATCAGAGTATTCACTTATCAGACAAACATCAATCTGCCCTGTATTCACGAAGGCCGTCTTCCTGCCGCAGCAGGTGAGATTGCCATCGACAGGATGCATGCGGTTAACTGCGGCATAGGCGTAGGAGACAGCGTTAATATAGGCGGAACAGAAATGGAAGTAGTAGGTTTAATCTCAATTCCCAACTACACGACACTTCATGAGAATAATACGGATACGATGTTCAACGCTTTGACCTTTGACGTCGGTCTTGTAACAGACGAAGGTTTTGAAGAACTCTCACTTAACCGTAATGTTCACTATATGTACAGCTGGATTTATAACACAGATCCTGCAGATAAGGTTGCTGAGAAGAAGGCCGGCGACAACTTCCTTAAGGTATTTGTTACACAGGTTGCAACCACAGATAACAGTGTTGAAGATTTCCTGCCCGCGTATGCGAATCAGGCTATAGTATTCGCTCCGGATGATGTCGGCGGCGACATGGCAATGGTTGGCGTTTTGCTTTATATCTTCATCGGAATAATCGCATTCATCTTTGCCGTCACCATCAGTTCTACAATCTCAAAGGAAGCATCGGTTATCGGTACGCTTCGTGCTTCGGGATACACAAAGGGCGAGCTTATATCGCACTATATGGCGATGCCGATTGTGGTAACACTTACTGCAGCAGTTATAGGTAATGTACTTGGTTATACTAAGCTTAAGGATGCGGTTAAGGGACTTTACTACAACAGCTACAGCCTTCCCGTATTCAAGACTTTGTGGAGTAGCGAGGCGTTTGTTAAGACTACGGTTATTCCACTGGTTCTTGTGCTTCTTGTTAACCTTGCAGTTATCACATATAAGCTTAGATTGTCTCCTTTGAAGTTCTTAAGACATGACCTTAAGAACGGCAAAAAGCGTAACGCGGTTAAGCTTCCGAACTGGAAGTTCTTCACAAGATTCAGAAGCAGAATTCTCTCTCAGAATCGTGCGAACTACTGTGTGCTCGCCTTCGGAGTCATCTTTGTAATGTTCCTTATGACTTTTGCAAGTGCGATGCCTGATACAGTTGAACACGTTAAGAACACGGTTGGAGATACACTCATAGCAGATTATCAGGTGATATTAAAGTCGACAGAAGACGATGACGGCAATGTGATTGCTACATCTAATTCAGATGCCGAGAAGTTCTCCGTAACGGGTCTTCTTTACAAGGCAACTATTGATGAGGAAATCTCCGTATACGGCTTTGTAGATGACAGTGCATACTTTGACCTTCCGCAGTTAGCTGAGAATGAAGTTGTGATTTCCGAGTCTTTTGCAGAGAAATACACAATAGCAGTAGGTGACGTTATCACTCTTGATGAAGAGTACGAGAACGCATCTTATGAATTCAGGGTTGCTTCTGTTGCGGATACAGGCGGCGTGCTCGCAGTATTTGTAGATGTTGATTCCTATAACAGAATCTTTGATCTTGATGAGGATTCCTTCTCCGGCTTCCTGTCATCTTCTCCGATAGAAGATATCCCCGAGAAGTATATCGCCAAGACAATTACTATCGATGACATGCTTATGCAGGCCAATCAGCTTGATCACTCTATGGGGGCGATGCTTGATTACTTCGGTTATGTATGTGTAGTCATGGCTGCGGTATTGATTTACCTCCTGACTAAGACCATTATCGAGAAGAATGAGAATGCTATCTCCATGACTAAGATTCTTGGCTACAGACCGGGTGAGATTGCTTCGTTGTATCTTGTGAGCACAACATGGGTAATGCTTGTAGTTGAGCTTATAGCAGTCTTTGCAGGCAGGGGAATCATGGCTGCCGTATGGATAATTTTCCTTAAGAGTATGCCCGGCTGGTATTCCTTCTACATGAAGAATTCTTCTTCCGTTAAGAACTTTATTCTTGTGTTTGCAGCGTTCCTGATAATAATGTTCTTTGACTATCTGAGAATTCGTCGCATCCCTATGGATGAAGCTCTTAAGAATGTAGAGTAACGGCAGATTCATAACAAGAGCAGCAGCCCCGTCTGTATTTGCAGGCGGGGTTTTATGCTGGCGATTTTGATATAATAAACCAAACTGTGTTTTGAGGAAGAAGGCTTATGTTTTACAGATTCAGTGACAAGATCACATCCGGTAAAGAATATCCTGCCAATAAGAAAGGCCTTATTGCAGGCTACGTTACTAACGAAGATGAATAATACCATGAAGTACTTAACGGTTCTGTCGACTATCTTTTTCCCTCTTACCATTATCGTAGGCTGGTACGGAATGAAATTCCTTTATATGCCTGAATTTGCCTGGAAGCATGGCTATCTTTATGTAATAGGACTCTCCATATTAACAATCATTGTTGTCGCGCTTATAGCACGTAAGAAGAAGTGGTTCTGAGTATTATTCACAGTAAGTTAACCCCACAGTATTAATAATAAATATAGAATTATGGTGAAGAGTTGATTTATTGTCGTAATTCGAGGTTATTGTGGGTAAGAATATACAGAGGATACAATTTGCATTCGGTGTAGTATATGTTGCAATTACAGTGGTTTTCGTTGTAGTTGTTTCCGGTATGTTCATGAACTCTACCAGGGCAACCATGGAGAAGAATGCATCAGATCTTATCGCAGCCGATGCCCATCAGATAGAACTTAATGTCGACAGTTACCTCGATACGGTTGAGACTGTCTGTTCTCTTTTGTTCTCTGATGAGAATTATTACGAATACTACGACACCGACCCGACTCTTAGCGAATATGAGAGAATCGTTGCCAAAGATGCAATCACTGCCCGAATTGTCGATTTGGGTATGATGGAGAACTTCTCGGATTTTGGCATAGTTTATACGAACGATAAGAATGCCGGATGGATATCACAGACTACAAGCGGCATGTTCCCTAACGGTGGTATCTATGACTATTTCTCAGGCCTTATAACTGACAGCAGGAGAGAAGAAGGCTGGGCTACCGGAGTTATGGGAAATACGGACCGAATCTATTTTGTTAAGCGCCTTAACCCCAATGCTGTTGCCGTCTTGTCCTTTTATACCAACGAGTTTGACAGGGTATTTACCGTTCCGGACGAACTCTCTCAGCTTACTGTCCGTATGCTCGACAGTAACGGAGTGATTATTTATTCAACTGATGAGAGTGAGATTTCCTCGCTTCTGCCTGAAGAGATCAGTTCGCTGATTAACGATCAGACCGGTATAAGCGCGATGAATTCCAATTATCTTGCTACTTCCAATAATCTCAATAACGGTTGGAAGGTGGTTACTTCCATATCCACGTCCGATCTTATGCAGGAACAGATTCATCTGCGTAATACGATAATAATGCTTGTCATTATGGGTTCTTTTGCAGTTATTCTGGTTCAGCTTATAACTATCAGGAAGTTCAATCAGTCGGTTAACAATGTAGTTAATAAGCTCGAAGATGACGCTTCTACAGATCTTATGACGGGCCTTCTTAACAAGACCTCCTTCAGGCTTCAGTCTGAAGCCGATTTGGCATCCGACAGCGATAAGAAATCCAAGGTTTTCTTTGTTATGGACCTTGATAATTTTAAGCAGGTTAATGATCAGTTAGGACATAAAGTCGGGGATGAAGTAATCGTCACTATGGGCAGGCTTTTAGGCGAAGTTTTCTCGGAGGAAGCAGTTAAGGTCGGCCGTATAGGCGGTGATGAATTTGCTGTCTACTGCTCATTCAGAAATAAGAATAAAGAGAGAGCCGAAGAGTGGGCAAGATACAAGACGGAACGTGTCTATCTCGCGTTTGAGAAGATGTTTAAGGACAGAATCGAGCAGTTTAATCTGTCGGTCAGCATGGGTGTTCTTATAGAAGGGGAAGCAGATAGTTCATACGAAGATCTTTATAAGAGAGCCGATTCGGCACTTTATGAATCCAAGCGTAACGGTAAGGGCAAGCCGACCTATGTCGGAGTTGATGGTACAAAAGCATGAAGAAGAGTCAATTGATTGTTTTATCCTGTCTGCTGATTATGAGCATATTTTTTACGAGCTGTTCTTCGCGTGTTTTGGTTACGGTAAGACCTGAGAGCAACAGTATTCCTGTCTCCGTGTCCTGGTGGGGCAACGATCCCCGTCATGAGTACATGATCGAAGGTCTGGGTCTTTTTGAAGAATACAATCCGGGCATCAGAATCGACTATTCATATGCTGTCTGGAACGGCTATGAGAATCGCTATCAGATGCTTATGAGATCTCATAACAATGCTGATGTCATGCAGATTAATTATGCATGGCTTAGCAAGTATTCTGCTGACGGCATGGGTTATTACGATTTGTCTGAATTGTCGGACGTAATAGAATTCTCGAACTTCACGGAAGCAGATCTTGCGACTGGTACCATGAACGGAAGACTTAATGCTTTGCCTACGGCTTATAACACAAGCTGCTTTTTCTATAACTGTGATATCTACGGTTCTTACGGGCTGGATGCTCCGTCTACCTGGGATGATTTATTCGATGCTGCAGATGCCATGCGCGGGGATGGAATGTATCCGCTTGGAATGATTTATAAGCATGTTTTCCTGGTCTTAAATGCATGGTTTGAGCAGAATTATCAGTCACAGCTCTTTGACGAAGACGGCAATTATATCGGAACGGAAAGTGATATCAGAAATATCCTTGAATTCTACGGTGAACTTGTTGAGAGTCAGGTTCTGATGCCTCCGTCTGATTTTGAAGTTTCTTACTTTGGTGCAGGCACGGTTGCAGGAGTATCCTGCTGGGCTTCAGATGCTCAGCGTTACTGCAGTCCGCTTGTAGACAATGGTGTTGACGTAATTGTCGGCGACTTCATTTCGACAGGAACAGAAGGGGGAAGCGGCTGGTATACCAAGCCTGCGACTATGTTTGCCATAAGTGTCAATTGTGAGAACCCTGAAGAAGCGGGAAGAGTCCTGAACTACCTGCTTAATGATCCTGAGTTCATTATGCTGCAGGGTACAGAGCGCGGCATTCCGGTTAGTACCACCGCATTGGAGACACTTAATTCCAACAATATGTTAAGCGGCGTAGAGTACGAAGCAGGAAGGCTTATGCGAGACAATATGGATTCAATGGTTCTCATTAATCCGATGCTTGAGAATGCTGACGTGCAGGATGCTTTCAAGACATATTCGGATATGTATATTTACGGAGAATTATCCCTGGATGAAGCTTCTGCCATGCTGCATGAGAGCTTCATGAATCTGTAAGTGATACAGTGATTCCCGGGTCCGCTTGCTGGTGATAGCTTCCGTTCTGCGATTTGGATTACATCCGAGAGCTGATAGTAAAAACTT
>JAKSRK010000006.1 GCA_024403655.1 Saccharofermentans sp.
AATCTCTGAAGTCCCTCGGAATCAAGTGAACCGTGAGCAAGTCTTGCCTGATCGAAGATATGCTGAGCAAATCTTGAAGTCTCTTCTTCTTTTGTGCCCATCTCCTTCATGGCTGTAAGCTTGGATATAACTGGACTGTCTGTATTTATTACAAGCTCCTGAATCAAAGGGAACATCTCATCAAGCTTTGCATAGGGATCTTCTCCCTCCTTTGCAGTCATTCTTGCAAACTGCTCATACTGCTTTCTCATTTCCTGCATTCTTCTGTTCTCTTCAGACTCACGAATAAGAGCAGGCATGGAAGACAGACCCATTGCCTTTGCTGATACATAAAGCTTATCGTCACCTGTAGCTGTTCTGAACATAGTACGAAGCTTATTAAGAGTCTCTTCGTCAGAATCTTCACCTGAGAGTTCAGAGTCTACACGCTTAAACTTAATCTCACTGTATTTAAACTCAAGGAACGAAATGAAGTTATTATCGATATCCTCATCAAGAATAACGACTTCATAGCCTTCGTTCTTTGCCATGGAGATATATGCAGCCTGAGCTATCGCATCAGTTGTATATCTAACCTGCTTCTTATCACCTGTAAGCTCTTCCATAGTAAGGAACTTACCTTCTGTAGTCTTAAAGAGGCAGATATCCTTAACCTTATCGTAGAACTTCTCTTCCTTCATCATACCGTACTTAATGAATACGGAGATATCAGACCAGTACTTCTCAAAAGACTCTCTTTCCTTCTTAAAGAGCTCGTTAAGCTTGTCAGATACCTTCTTAATAATGTGACCGGAAAGCTTCTTAACATACTCATCCTGCTGCAAAGCGGAACGTGATACATTAAGAGGCAGGTCTGAGCAGTCAAGACATCCCTGAAGAAGGAAAAGGAAATCAGGAATAATCTCTTCTATATTATCTGCAACAAATACCTGATGATTATAAATCTTGATTCTGCCTTCAAGTGACTGATAAACATTATCCGTCTTAGGGAAATAAAGAATACCTTGAAGAGTAAAAGGATAATCCATATTAAGGTGAATCCAGAACAAGGGATCCTTGCCGTCATTAAAGACTGAATGATAGAACTGCTTATATTCATCCTCAGTGCACTCAGAAGGCTTCTTGATCCAAAGAGGTTCCTTATTATTGATGGGAGCATAAGTTACATCACTGATCTCATATGTCTCGCCCTTCTCTTCTGCTTCTTTCTTCTTCTTCTCCTCAGACTCCATATGAAGTCTGTCAGCCTTTGTATCAATGAAGTAAAGATCCGAAGTAATGAATGAGCAGTACTTACGAAGTGTCATACGAAGAGTAGCAGAATCGAAGATCTTAGCTGCTTCTTCAGAAAGCTTTAAAGTTATTGCTGTACCTCTCGAAGCCTTATCGGAGGAAGACAACTCATATTCCATACCGTCTTCTGAAGTCCAGCAGACTGCTTCAGCACCGTCAACAAAGCTCTTAGTCTCAATTGTGACTTTATCAGCTACCATGAATGCAGAATAGAATCCGAGACCGAAATGACCAATGATTCCTGACTTATCGGTAGACTGCTCCTGATACTTTGTAACGAAGTCCATAGCACCTGAGAAAGCAATCTGATTGATATACTTCTCGACTTCATCAGCGGTCATACCGATACCGTTATCCTCGAATACAATAGTCTTATTGTCATCGTCATAGATAACGTTGATTCTGTAATCCTGCTCTAATTCACCTTCAGCCTTACCGAGCTCAAGAAGTCTTCTGTACTTAGAGATAGCATCAGCACAGTTAGATACAAGCTCTCTTAAAAAGATGTCCTGATCTGAATAAAGCCACTGCCTTATAATAGGAAAAATATTCTCGGTAGTAACCGATACCTGTCCTTTTCTGGAATCCATTTATATTACCTTCTTTCATTTATATATTTTGCAATTTGATCAAGATAGCATTCTGATATTCTCTTAATAAGAGGATTATTTGCTGAGTCAAAAACATAATCATCAATCGATGCTATCGGAAGTATGTCAAAAGGAGTACTGGAAACAAACAATGCAGCACCCTCCGTTTTCTTCAGTTCTTCAAGAGAAAACATATCTATAACAAGCTCACCGCCTGCTTCCTTCATTGAAGACATAACCCTGTTTCTCGTAATACCGAGGAGAATCTTATTATCAGGAGCGGAATAAACCTTATTACCGACAACAATAAAAAGATTGGACTTACTACCCTCATAAAGCTTGTCGTTACTGTCAGCAAGAACTATCTCATAAGCACCGGACCTTGCGAAAGCTTCTGCTACCGCACTCTTATAATCCCCTCTGAAAACCTTAATATTAGGAGCTACTCTGTCCCACTTAAGAAGAGAAGACTTTATTCCTTTCTCGAAATGCTCCTTACAAGGGATATTAGCCTCACATACATGAATAAGAATATCTGACTTGGTAAGAACTATTCTTAAATTACCTTCCTTAAAAGAAGGATACTGCTCGTGCAAAAACTTATAACATTCCTTCTCAATAAAAGCCGTATCTACAGGAAAATCCTCAATACCCTTTACAGACTTAATAAGTCTTGCAAGATGATCTTCAAGATAAAGAAGAACACCCTCCTTAATTCTTACTGTCTCATAGTAAGTAACAAGATCCGTCGGCTTAAGAAGCTCCTGTTCCATAGAAGAGCCTGCCATAACGATTTGTCCGTTGTAGTAGTAACAGCTGCCAACAGGACTTTCGAGTAACGGATATGCCATAATTAATCACCTCTGGTTATCTTTCTACAAATTTGTATTGTACTATTTTGCAGGATAATAAGCAAAAACGGCGCCTCGAATTATCGAGACGCCGTTTATAGATAATTAAAACAACTTATTTAAAATTAAGCATCTTCAGGAAGAATTACATCGTAAACACCAAGAACGTCCTCAATCTCATCCTCACAGTCACCTACAGCATAAACAACCACAACGTTATTACCGCTCTGATATGCACCAAAATAAATATCACTATAGAAATCAGCATGCATAATATAGTAATTTATACCATGCTCTTCGCCATCATCCTGATCTGCATCAAAAATAGATACAACATCATCATATTCTTCTGTAATATCATCAAAGAAAGACTCAGCATCCTTCTTGGAAGAGAATGTGTAAGCAATAATATAAAGATACTCTTCGTCGTCATCGCCATAACCAAAAATTGTTGCTGTTTTTATTGACTTATCGTAAAAATCAGAACCTATGTCCTTAAGAGACTTCTTGAGGTCAGCACCGGAAGCAGTGATATAAACACCATCTTCTAAATCGTCATCGTCAAGGTCCTCAAAATCATCAACGTCCTTAATCTGCTCAGCGCCAAACTTCTTTGCAGCAGACTTAAGCTTAGACTCACCGAGCTTACCACCTCCCATACATCCTGTAAGGCTGAATAACATTGTTGCTGCCATCAAAGCTGCAGCTAACTTCTTAATATTCTTCATAATATCTCTCCTCCATCCTAACCACCGGAAAAGTGATTAGTTGTTCCTTTCCCCTAGCTATCTAGGACTTAATAATTTCACTTATACGTGAAACGAAATGATTATATCATATCTTTAATCTTAATTATGATTTATATGATGTTTTATTATACAAAAACGACGCCTCAAAAAACGAGACGCCGTATAGATAATAGAAACAACTTGTTTAAGATTAAGCATCTTCAGGAAGAATTACATCGTAAACGCCAAGAACATCCTCAATCTCATCATCAAAATCATCGAGAGCATAAACAACCAGTACGTTATTATTGCTCTGATATGCACCACCAGACATCTCGTAAAAGGAATCATGCATAATACAGTAATTTATACCATTCTCTTCGCCATCATCATGATCTGCATAAAGAACAGATGAAAGATCTTCAAATTCATCTCTAATACCATCAAAGAAAGCCTCAGCATCCTTCTTGGAAGAGAATGTGTAATCAATAATAATCAAATCTCCACTACTATCAAGATAAACAAAGACTGTAGCTGTATTTATAGATTTATCATAATAACAAGAATCTATTCTTTCAAGAAATTCCTTGAGGTCATCACCGGAAGCAGTGATATAAACACCATCTTCAAAATCATCCTCCTCAAGGTCATCAAAATCATCAACGTCCTTAATCTGTTCAGCGCCAAACTTCTTTGCAGCAGACTTAAGCTTAGACTCACCGAGCTTACCACCTCCTGCACATCCTACAAGATTAAAAGCCATCGTTAATGCCATAGCAACTGCAGCTAACTTCTTAACATTCTTCATAATATCTCTCCTTATCCCAATCAAAAGAAAAATGATCAGTAGTATATTCCCCTAGAACTTCTAGGATATATCGATTAAATATAGACGGAAGACATTATATCATATCTTGAATCTCAAATATTTTTTATATGATATAATATTATACAAAAAGAATGCCTCAAAAATGTTGTGTATATTTCCGATGTAATAGTACCGCCTGACTATCAGGGTAAAGGCTACGGCAGAAGAATAATGGAAAAACTTATGTCAGTAATAAATAAAAGCATGAAGCCCGGAGAGAAGATTATGATTAATTTCATGGCTGCAAGCGGAAAGGAAGATTTCTACCAGAAGTTCGGATCTATTAAAAGGCCGAATGATACCCTGGGATGCGGAATGTGCAGGTGGGTTGAATATGGAAAACAGTAACATTAAATACCGTCTTATGACGATTGAAGATTACGAGGAAGCATATAATCTCTGGATCATATGCGGGAATGGGCTTAATGACAAAGACGATTCTCGTGAAGGAATCGATAAATACCTTAAACGTAATCCTTCTACATCTTATGTTGCAACTTGTGACGGAAGGGTCGTTGGTGTTATATTATGTGGGCATGACGGCAGGCGCGGAATAATACAGCATACCTGTGTTGCCCCTGATATGAGGCGCTACGGCATAGGCAAAAAGCTCGTTGATCTCGCCGTTAATTCATTAAAGGCAGAAGGCATCAACAAGCTGTTCCTTGTAGCTTTCAAGAAGAACGACAAAGGCAATGCTTTCTGGGAGTCACTTGATTTTAAGATTCGCGAGGATCTTAATTACAGAGATAAAGCTTTAACGCAAATGATCAGGATAGACCCTGACTATACTAAGGAGTAAAACATATGGCAAAGAAAATGTGGGCCGGACGCTTCGAGAAAGCTACCGACAAGACAGTAAACGATTACAACTCTTCCCTTCCTTTCGATTCAAGAATGTATGCACAGGATATTGAAGGTTCTGTTGCTCATTCTCAGATGCTTGCACGTCAGGGAATCATCTCCAATGAGGATGCAGAAGCAATCAAGAACGGTCTTCTCTCAATTAAGGAAGATATCGAGAGTGGCAAGCTTACTTTCGATTCTGATGCTGAAGATATTCATATGTTTGTCGAAGAGGAACTTACTTCAAGAATCGGCGATGCCGGTAAGAGACTTCATACCGGAAGATCACGTAATGACCAGGTTGCTTTGGATCAGAGACTCTATCTTGTAGATGAAGCTTTGGATGTAATTACTCTTCTCGATAGCCTTATCGATACAATCGTTGATATTGCAAAGCAGCATCTGACAACATATATGCCCGGATATACTCACCTTCAGAGAGCTCAGCCTATTACTTATGCTCACTATCTTACAGCATATATCGAGATGTTCCTTCGTGACAGAGACAGAATTGAAGCCGCTGCTTCAAGAGCTAATATCTCTCCTTTGGGTTCCGGTGCACTTGCAGGTACAACATATCCTCTCGACCGCGAATCAGTTGCAGAAGCACTTGGTATGACTGACGTAACTCATTGCTCACTCGACGGTGTTTCCGACAGAGATTTTGCTATCGAGTTTGCTTCAGCTATCTCAATCCTCATGATGCACTTATCAAGAATGAGCGAAGAGATTATTCTTTACGCTTCACAGGAGTTTAAGTTCTACGAGCTTGATGATGCTTATTCTACAGGTTCATCCATGATGCCTCAGAAGAAAAATCCCGACGTAGCTGAGCTTACACGCGGTAAGACAGGAAGAGTTTACGGTGACCTCATCTCCCTCCTCGTAATCATGAAGGGACTTCCTCTTACATATAACAAGGATATGCAGGAAGTTCAGGAGTCATTATTTGATGTTATCGATACAATTAAAGGTGTTCTTCCTCCTTTCACTGGTATGATTAAGACTATGGTAATCCGCAAGGACAATATGGAAGCAGCTGCTCTCGGAGGCTTCACAAATGCTACCGACCTCGCTGACTACCTCGTTCGTAAGGGTATCCCCTTCAGATCAACTCATGAGATTTCAGGTAAGCTCGTTCACTATTGCATAGAGAACAATACTTCTCTTGAGAAGCTTTCTCTTGAACAGTTCAAGCAGTTCTCTGACCTCATCGAAGAAGACGTTTACGATGCAATCTCTCTTAAGACCTGCGTCGAGAAGAGAACAATTACAGGCGCTCCCGCTCCTGACACAGTTAAGAATTACCTTGAGAATTTATAATCTGATTCAATATTGGGTGTAAAACAGAGGGGACTTCGATATCGAAGCCCCCTTTTTACATGAGTACTAATTAATGTAGGATATATTATCTTTCCATCTTCCAGATAAAAGATGAGAACGGAGGAAGAACAGAACCTCCGCCAAAGTCGTGAGGCTGACCTGTTATAAGGTCAACTGCCTGACCGCAGCCTGCATCAAAATGAGCTGTATACTCATAATCAGCAATATTAATTGCCACGAGAACACGTTCCCCGTCACAGGCACGTTCAAAGATACACTGCTGATTCGTAAGAACTACTGATCTCATGGAACCATAATTCAAAGCCTTGGAAGAACGCTTTGCAGCTGCAAGCTTGGATATATGTTCAGATAATTCATTGCTGACAGGTCCGTCAAAACAAGCTCTTAATGCGGGATCCCCTTCTTCCTTGCGTGCCTGTGCTCCCCACTCTGAGCCGTAGTATACGCATGGAATACCGGGCATACCGAATACCATTGTATATACGTGAGGAAGCAGCCTATGGTCATTTAAGATAGATGCAATTCTGGTTACATCGTGGTTGTCGCAGAAAGACAGAAGATGAGATCCTCTTGCAACAGTCCAGTCCTCAGGTCCGAAGAGTCTGAGTAGTGAATGGATTATCTCAAACATATTGTTGGAATTAAATGCCGAATAGATACCCTTATAGCACTGATAATTGGTAAGTGAATGAAGATGCATCTCATTAAGCATTCTGCCGTATTCACCATGAAGAACTTCACCCAACAGGAAGAACTCGCTCTTCTTTGAATCAGTAAACTCACGAAGTCTTCTTAAGAATTCATGATCAAGACAGTAAGCAACATCAAGTCTTAATCCGTCAATATCAAAGAAATCAATCCAGTAATTTACTTTATCAAGGATATGTTCAATAACGGCGGGATTACGAAGATTGAGCTTAACAAGATCGAAGTTGCCTTCCCATCCTTCATACCAGAATCCGTCGTTATAATTAGAATTACCGTCAAAAGATAAATGAAACCAGTCTTTATAAGGAGAATCCCACTTCTTCTCCTGAACATCCTTGAAGGCCCAGAATCCTCTTCCAACATGGTTAAATACACCATCAAGTACAACCTTTATTCCGGCCTTATGAAGTTCATCAACGACCTGCTTAAAGTCATCGTTCGTTCCAAGTCTGCTGTCTATAAGACCATAGTCTCTGGTATTGTAACCATGTGTATCAGACTCAAACACAGGAGAAAAGTAAATCGCACTGATATTAAGCTTCTTAAGATGATCTATCCAATCAAGTACCTTCAGGATTCGATGCTCCTGGATACCGTCATTTTCAAAAGGAGCTCCGCAAAAACCCAAGGGATAAATCTGATAAAATACAGCCTCTTCAAACCACATAGTTAGTCCTCCTGACTAGGAATATTTACAACCTGAGTAATCTTACTCTTTGGTTTAAGTAACCCTGTTATAGCAATAATAAAAATAATACCGCAGGCAATACTTCCGCTTACATATGCCAGCTGAAGGTTCTGATAGTAACCTGTATGGCCTGACATTCCTATATAAGCAGATATAAGAATTAGTACTGAAACAAGAGCATCAGCATGACCTATCTTACGTAAAAGTGTAGCGGTAATTGATTTTGAACTACTGGCTTTAAAAAGATTAACAACTGAAGCAATAATCTTATAGCAAGTGTAAATAGCAACCAGATTGATAACAATCCGGGGGTAGCTTTTCCAGACATCATTTTCCAAAAGAAGGAAAATAGCAATTATAAGCATAAAATCCAGGAAAAGCAGCATTCTGTGAGTTGAACGATAAAGCTTAATATAGGCCCTTTCCTTATCTTTTGAAAAGAGTGCCTTGGTAGATCTCGCAAAGACATTAATCCTAAGAATTACAAGCAAAATGTAGTAAAGCGCCATAGTCAGATGCCAGAAAGACAGCATATAGACGCACAAAAAGAAATTAAAGCCTATAAAGAAAATATCAAGAATAAGAGCAAGTATGGACGTCAGAACTGTAGTCGCCCCATAATTTCTTTTTAAAAATGAATCCTTCTTCTCATTTGCATTACCCATATAACTATTTTAGCTTAAAGAAGCCATAAAGTTTATATTTCTTTGTAAACTCCAAAGCTTAATATTGTTATAAAGCGTAGGATAGTCAGGATAAGACAAGGAAGGATTGTTATGATTAAGTCTGGCAAAACTATACTTTGCAACAGTCTTATCGTCAGAAGTGATAATAAGAAGTCTGTCCTTGGTATTGTAAGAAGGCGGTGTCATAACAATCTTAAAAGTGTGTTCCGCAGGGAAAGTTCTGCCGTCTACGGCAAGTGTATAATTATCAATAGTGATCTTCTCAGGAACCATATTACGGAACTTTTTGAACTGCCAAACTCTAATAGCTACAATAACTCCGGCGGTTAAAGCAAACAAAAGAGATATAAGAATCATAGTAGTAAGCTGATCTTGGAAAGCAATAATAATGAAAGCGATAAAGATTATTGCGGCTACAATTACAACTGCATTAACAGCAAGAGACCTTCCCTTATTTTTATTTACTATTGTCTGCTTGGGAATCTCAAAAAGCTGTTCAACATTGAAGTAGTCTTCTGAAGCACTCTTATTCTCAGACTGCTCAAAATCATTTTTACTCAAAGATGCAATCAATTCATCGAACTGCTCGGCCTTAAGATGCGAGCAGTCAATATAAGTAGTCTTATTGTCACTTCCGGGAACATGCAAATTAATATGTCTTGTGTAACCTGTAGTGATACCGTTATAAGAGTTTTTGATAACCTTTGTACCAAGAAAATCCTTAAAGTCGTAGTGTGTAGTTTTGTTCCCTACGATATAATCGATACCCGTATCGCAAAGCTTAATAGCCTCATCTTTATGCAAAAAGAATGCCAGGACTGCAAAAGCTACGGAAAGAACCGCTACAAGAATCATATTAACTGCAACAGTATCGTTAGGAATCGGCTTGAAGATAATCATATCAAAAATGAAAAGCAGAAACAAAGATGAGATAAAACAAACGATTACACTCTTAATTCTTGATCCGCTAATATTAAAGATTTTCTCTTCCATGCCGATTCCCCCGATACTAAATTATTAGTTTCTCATGCTGTGGATAGGAGCAGGAATTCTTCCGCCTCTGTGGATAAACTCAGCGCAGGAAGCGTTATTTACTGCCATGATGGGAGCCATTCCAAGAAGGCCGCCGAACTCAACCTCATCACCTACGTCCTTACCGGGAACGGGGATAATTCTGACTGCAGTAGTCTTATTGTTAAATGTACCGAGAGCCATCTCATCAGCGATAATACCTGAAATAGTCTCAGCTGTTGTGCTTCCGGGGATAGCAATCATATCAAGACCTACTGAACATACACAAGTCATAGCTTCGAGCTTCTCGAGCTTAAGTCCGCCTGATCTTGCAGCAGCAATCATACCCTCATCTTCAGATACTGGAATGAATGCACCGGACAAGCCGCCTACGAAGGAAGAAGCCATTGTTCCACCCTTCTTAACTGCATCATTAAGCATAGCAAGAGCAGCAGTTGTACCCCATGTACCGCACTCTTCAAGACCGAACTCTTCGAGAAGTCTTGCAACAGAGTCACCTACAGCAGGTGTAGGAGCGAGTGAAAGGTCGATAATTCCAAAAGGAACACCAAGTCTCTGAGATGCTTCTCTGGCAACAAGCTCACCTACACGGGTAATCTTGAATGCAGCCTTCTTAATAGTCTCTGCAACAACACCAAGATCAGCACCCTTAACAGTCTCTAACGCATGCTTAACAACACCGGGACCTGAGATACCAACGTTAATAACACATTCAGGCTCTCCTACACCAAGGAAAGCACCTGCCATGAAAGGATTATCTTCTGGAGCATTGGCAAATACAACGAGCTTGGCACAACCCAAAGCATCGTTATCCTTTGTTGCTTCAGCAGTTCTCTTGATGATGACACCCATATCACGAACAGCATCCATATTGATACCTGTTCTTGTGGAAGCAAGATTTACTGAAGAACAAACAAATTCTGTCTCAGCAAGAGCACTGGGAATGGAATCAAGAAGAATCTTATCAGAATTTGTGTAACCCTTCTGAACCATAGCGGAGAAGCCGCCTACAAAGTTAACTCCGCAAGTCTTGGCAGCACGGTCCAATGCCTTTGCAAAAGGAGTGTAATCCTTAGCACCGCAAGCTGCTGCAACAATTGAAATAGGAGTTACGGATATTCTCTTATGGATAATCGGTACTCCGTACTTCTTGGAAATAGCTTCACCTGTAGCAACAAGGTTGCCTGCATACTTGCAGATCTTGTTATAAATCTTGTCACAGGACTCTTCAATAGAAGAAGCTGCACAGTCCATAAGGGAAATACCCATTGTAATAGTTCTGATGTCCAAATGCTGTTCATTGAACATCTTCATTGTCTCTAATATCTCAAAATCGGTAATCATCGAATAAACTCCTTAGTACTAATCAGATACGATGCATCTTGTCGAACAAGTCTGTATGCTGGATTGTAATAGTAACTCCAAGCTCTTCGCCAAGCTTATTAAGCTTCTCTACGATATCTGACTCTTCGATCTTGTGATCCTTAAGATCTACAAGCATGATCATGGTAAAGATATCATCAAGGATAGTCTGAGAAATATCATTGATGTTGATCTTATTCTCAGCCAAAAGTGTTGAAACCTTTGCAATAATGCCTGTCTTATCTTTACCTAATACTGAAATAACAGCTGTATTCTTACCGCCTGCCATATTAATCACCTCTAATAATTATTATTTCGAAAACTAGTTTAACATACTTTGGGCAACACAATTAGCACATTTTATACCGTCAATCGCAGAACTCATTATGCCTCCTGCATAACCCGCTCCTTCTCCTGAAGGGAAAACTCCCTTAAGATACAAACTTTCGCAAGATTCTTTGTCGCGAGGCATTCTTACAGGGCACGAAGATCTTGTCTCAGGTGCAGTAAGTAAAGCATCACCGGAATCAAATCCTCTAATTTTCTTTCCCATAAGTCTGATGCCTTCAGTAAGAGTCTCTATCTGCTCCGAAGAGAAAAGTTCAAGCAGATTACATGAAGAAATTCCCGGAAGATAGGTCGCATTTACGTGAGAGATGCCTTTCGCGCCTTTGCTTAATTCTTTATAGCTGACGCAGGGTGCTTTGCCGCTCTTCCCCGTAAGTTCATATGCTTTCTTCTCTAATGCCGTCTGGTAGTTCATACCATACAAAGGATCGTCGGAATATTTCGAAGGGTCAAAAGGAATTAAAAGCGCTGCATTAGAATTAACGCCACCTCTTGAACTGTAGCTCATACCATTGGTGCAGATAGTCTCTTCTATAGATGCGGAAGGAACTACTTCTCCACCGGGACACATGCAGAAAGTATAAAGCTTATTGCCGTTTGAAGTATCTGTCGCAAGCTTATAGTTTGCTGCGCAGATATTCTTATATAAAGCCGTGTCAAAGCCGTACATCGCCTTATCGATGTCTTCTCGTAAATGCTCGATTCGTACACCAACGGAGAAGGGCTTGCTTTGCAGGCCGAGAATATCTTTTACAGAAGCGAAAAGCTCCCTGCTGCTGTTACCGACGGCAAGTATTACTTTGCTTGTTTTATAAGTATTTTTATCTGTATTAACGGCAGACACGCATCCGTTCTTATCTGTCTCGAAAGATAAGAACTCTTCTTCGAAATGAATCTCTCCGCCCAAACTTATAATCTCTTCTCTTATGCCTTTTACGACGCTGACAAGTTTATCGGTACCTACATGAGGGTGAGAATCGTATAAGATCTCTTCACTGGCACCATACTTTACCATCTTCTCTCCGATATAAGCCTTAAGACCTGATGTAACACCTGTATTAAGCTTACCGTCAGAGAAAGTACCTGCTCCGCCTTCACCGAACTGAATGTTGGAAGAAGGATTAAGTACGGCTTCCCTTTTATACCTTAAGACATCTTTGCTTCTGTCTTCTACCTTTCTGCCCTTCTCGATAATTATCGGGTTAAGACCATAAGTAGCAAGCACAAGTCCCGCATACATGCCGGCAGGACCAAAACCTACTATTACAGGCCTTTCGCCGGCAAATCTCTTTCCTTTATAAGGAAGAGCCAAAGCTTCGTTATTCTCCTTGCTGTAATCGTCGGAGATTCTGTATATTATTTTGATTCTGTCCTTATGTCTGGCGTCTATAAATCGCTTTACAATTCTTATATCTGATCTTCCTGCTTTCTTCTTAAGGAAAGCAACCGGGTCAGGAACATTGCCTATTGTCTCGGGACTAAAAGCGAATTCTTTCATATCAAAGCCTTCCTGCAATGTCTCCGGATGCTGCAAATGCAGAACTCCAGGCCCACTGAAGATTATAACCGCCACAAGGTCCGTCTACATTAACGGCCTCACCTATTACATAAACAGAGGGTTTATTAATAAGGGCCAGAGATGTCTTAAGAGAAGAGAGCTTGACTCCGCCTGAAGTTACCTGCGCCCTGTCAAAATCCATACTGTCAGAAATATTAATTCTGAAGTTCTTTATGTTATCGAATACAGAACCCTTCCTGGAAACGATAACTTCAGCTATATCCCTGGAAATAAGGCCTGATATCTTCTCCGCATCAGATCTGTTGCTGTCTGCTTCAAGTCTTAATGCAATCTGATCATAAGATTCGTCATCAGACAGTTCCGGCAGAAAATCTACGGATATATAAGCTTCCTTAATCCCCTTAAGCTTGGCTCTGTTATAAATGGAAGACAGCTGCAGGATACAGATTCCGGACACACCGTAATCTGTAAAAAGGAGTTCACCGCATTCTGATGCCTTCTCCTCTTTATTGATAAAAAGCTTTACTTTCACCTGTGCCTTACTACCGGAGAGTTTCTTAATATCCTTATCAGAAGACTTCAGCTGAACTAGAGCAGGACAAATCTGAGCAAAAGCACTATTGTCATGAATAACGGAGTTTACAAGCTTATAACTGTTACCGTCGCTACCGGTCGCAGGGTAAGATGCACCACCCGTTGCAATAACAATAAATTTGGCACTGATATTATCACTGACAGTAAGTTCAGGAGTGATGCTCTTAACACAAGTGTCAGTAATGAAGCTAACACCGTTGTCTTCACAATAATTCTTAAGAGACTGAAGTACAGTATCACTTCTTAAAGTTCTGGGATATACAAGGTCCCCTTTATTAATAAGCTTAACCTTAAGATCTTTCTCAAAGAATTCTCTTGTATAGGAAGAATCATAGCAGCTGAGAATTGTGTCGAGCTTAGAATGGTCGTCACAGTTATAATCGGAAGATACGATTGAATCATTGGTAACGTTACATCTGCCGTTACCTGTCATAAGAAGCTTCCTGCCTAGCTTATCATTACGCTCTATTACCGCAATATCAGTTACACCCAAAGAAGCCAAAGAGCAGGCGCACATTAATCCTGATGCACCCGCTCCTATAATTGCTACATTATAATTATGACTCATTGTCGCTATTGTCCAAAAGAGAAATTGCGCGCTGAAATTTACTCTTGTTGTAAGGCTTTCCTTCAGTATTGTCGATGATGAACTGAGCCATATCCTTAAGATCTACAACATCGCCGGACTCAAGCTCAATCTCAAGTTCGCATATAACATCCTTCTTATCGTTGCCTTCAATAACACCATAATCAAAGCATGCTTCCATCATGGAGTCACCGAAGCCGAACATATAAGTAGTTCTCTCGATCTCAATAGAACAAAGAGCTACAAGATTATCCGTGTCGATATCTTCAAGAATCTCATTAAAAAGGTCTGTCGGATCGTCAGCTTCTTCAGCCATCTTCTTGAATTTGCTCAAATCACACTTATCGGTTGAGATATCAACGTTCCATTCATATCTCTGGTGAAGGCCTTCGGTAACGCCACCGCCATACTTTACGGTCTGCTCGAATCTCTTACCGTCTTCATTCTCATATACACGAACTCTGATTGATCCGCCCTTCTTCATGAAAGCTCTATCAGGAGTATCGTAATAAGTATTTGTTATCTTTACAGCTTCCTTGGGAGCTGTATCAAGACAAAAATCAGAGAACCATTCATTATCAATGATTCCAAAAAGTTCTTCTTTGGTGGCAAACGCCAGTTTAACTTCAGATTCCATTTTACCCCTTAGTAATCTACGGTGTGTACACCGCCGGTTGATATAATAATTAGCTTATTGTTGCCGATAAAGCCGATTCTTAATACATCTTCATCTACGGATATATCGGATATAATCGTACCGCTCGTATTAAAGACATAAATTCTGTCGTCGATACTTAATGCATACAAAGAATCACTCGTAGCAACAGCATTAATCTCATTACCTACTGGTGAATTATAGATAGTATCACCTCTTGAATTAATGACAGCTATCTTATTCATCTGATCTACACCATCAGAATATACGATAAACACTACTCCGCCAACAGTATTAACCTGATTAATTGAACCAAAATCAAGATTCAAAGGTACAATCTGGTCATCAAGAAGTGTATATACACTGTTAGTAGAGAACGTATAGAGAGTGTCGTTACAATAAAGAACAGATGAGAATATAGCACCATCAACAACAGAGAATGTTCCCAAATCAGCAGGCTGTCCGCTCGTTATAGGATTAGGCAGGCTATAAAGTCTGAGGTAAGGCTCATATACGGCACCTGCTGTACTTAAGGAAGTAATGGCAAGGACAGATGAATCATTATTGAATGCAATTCCAATCGGATAACCTGAATCATTTGAAGTCCAGTCAAAAACCTGAGTTCCGTCTGTATCAAAGATATAAATCTTACCGTAGCTGTATTCAGAACCTTCTGTAATGACACCAACAAGATCATTATTTGATATCGTTACTGCCTTTATCTTATAAGAAGTAGGAATCTCATATAGTACCTTCTCATTATCAAGCATAAGAAGACCATAACCGTCCATATCAAAGACTACTGCCTTCGTTCCCTTTATGTAGCACTGGGGATTAGAGTAGTTAACCGTATGGCTGTAGACCTCATTACCTGACAAAGTAAGATAAGCAATTCTGTTACCTGTTACCTTGAGAATACCTTCACCAAAAGCATAGAGCTTCTGAGCTTCTGCATATTCACAGGAGAAACCACCCTGAGCAGAAAGCTTGATAGCCTGATCGGCACCCTGAAGTGCTTTATCTTTACGCGCTACAACAAAGAGCAGAACCACAGTAGCTACAAGGATTACTCCAAGAGCTACTGCGATCAGTATAAGAGTTTTATCAGTTTTACTCTTAGTATTCTTACTCATATTTACTCACTTACTCCGCTAGACTCAGCCGGCAAAGGATAAACACCATTGACAGAATTGTCAATAGCCTCAACCGTAAGTTCGTAAGCAGCCCATGAACCGTAAGCATAAGGATCATTACCACCATGAGCAAACAATACGGAAGATACTACATAGAAACCGGTGTACTCACCATCAATAAATACATAGTAAGAACCATCATCTCTCTGAACAAAATCAATATTAATAATAGAATAGTCTTTGGTAATAATCTTATATGACAAAGCAGAATCTAATGTAGGATTAGCATTTGTATCGATACCGGAATACTGCATTCCGACTATAGACTCGAAGAGGATAGCACCGTAAGATCTTCCGCCTTCAATAATACGTACATAGGCATTACGACTATTAAGAGTAGCCTGACCGTTATCTTCAGAAAAAGACTCATGAATATTAAGTTCCAGGCTGAAAGTAGCATCTCCGTATGTTCCGCTGATGGAAGAAACATCCTTAGCATCATACATCGCGATATAAGAATCAAGAAGTGACATAAGAGGTGTATCAACACCATTGAACTGAAATTCATTAAGGCTGAAGTATCTGTTGATTTCAGAACATGAACCGTAGTACTTACCGCTCATATTGGAGGACAAGGATACAGTTATCTCAGAGCCGTCATCCATAGTGAATATGAACTTATAAGCAGGCTCATCAAGACCAAATGAAGCCAGGTCATCAGGTGAAATATCTTCATAATTAGATACCTGAAGTTCAGCGATAAATCTGACAAGAGACTCATAGTTATTGTTCGTAGGACAAGTAAACGGTTCTACAACATTAAAGGACGGATAATCAAAACTACCGTCAACCGCTACAGGAACAGTAACAATATCTACACTGTCTGAAGTTCTAATGAATTCAACCTGACTAACTTCGGCAAAATCCAAATCAAGGACTGTAGTAGCAGCAAAATCGTCAACGGAATATTCACAGTAATCTCTCTTCAGCTTGGCTGTGATATAAACGTTCGAGTCATTTTCAAGCATAAAGTAAACGCCCGTTGAATCATAAGTATAAGAACCAATGAAAACTTTCACAACTGAACTGTCAAACTTAGTAATCTCAATTGTAAAATCAGGTTCTGCCAAAGAATAATTGGCGAGATCCTCGGGAGTTGTAATTGTAGAATTGGCAACATATGAAGACAGAATACTGATATATGAAGATACAGTGGACTGAGAAAGCTCCATATCATTACCTTCAACTGACCAAATCTGCTCATTGGATTCTGAATCAATTTCAGAAGTAAAAGCCAGGTCTTCACCGTTATTCTTAATCATTGCAAAGCGCTGGATATCAGTGTTGGCTATATTTAGTACATTTACGGATTCATTAGAGATAGCACCTGTAGTAGATACAGTCTCTTTCTTAGGAACTACAAAATATACTATGGTAGCTATTACAAGCAGAACCAATACTACAAGAGGTATCAAAAGATTCTTTAATGATTTCATTACAGGTTCTTCCTCTTTCCGTAAACAACTACTCCAACAACAACAAGTGCCAAAGGAATGACAACAAGAAGGAATGCGGTCATAACATTAACGGACTTAACTGTTACCTTAGTAGCATCAAGACTTACATCATTCATTGGCTTTGAAGGAACAATAACAGAAATCTCCGAAGGGAACATTGATCTGATGATATTTCTGATAAGAACAACATTTGCATCGTTATAACCGAAGTTGGAAATATAGTCATCAGAAGTAAGGTCGGTTGTACCAAATACATAGAGATGAGGAGCATTTGTTACTCCGTCAAATGTGGAATACATACCAACATAGTGATAGCCCTGATTAGTAAATGAAGTTGTTGTATCAATACCTGTAGTAGCATACTCCGAAGAGAAAAGAACAGGAGAAGATTTGATATAAGATACATTAACATCAGCAGGTCTTACGACACGGCAGTAGCTGGCACGTACTGTTGCAGATGTGGCCAGGGACTGGAACGGCTCAGAAACATTAAGAAGTGACTGATTATACAAACCGTTATTAAGAAGCATAGAAGGATCATTCTCAAGGAGCATATAAGGATCAATGGCAACGCCCATAACGCTTATTGCATTATTGAGATTAACAAACTGCTCTGTTGAATTGTTAAAGTAATTAACTGCAACAATAGCATCACCGCCATTATTTAAATACTCAGATATTGCTGAAGCCATCCCCTCAGTAATATCAATGTTAATTCCATTAATAATAAGAAGATCACAGTCAGAAGGAACTGCAAAAGAAGAACTTGCAGGGAGCTCTGCTGATTCAATACCGACTGAAGAAAGTACCTTAGTAAGCTGTGTATGAGGTCCCTCCTGTAATCCGGATACAAAATAAGCCTTATGTGAGAAACCGTTTACAAGTGTAACCATTGCATTGGTGAAAGTAGCTTCAACAAGGTTTGCGGTAGGATATCCTGCATACTGATCAAATGCAAAGCAGTCATAAGCAGATACAGACTGAACTCTGCCATTGTAATAAACAGCAAAAGTATTCGCTTCAAGACCTGCAATACCTTCAGGATCAAGTTCAGAGATTATCGCGGGGTTAACAGCAGGATCAACATAATCAACGACAATCTTACCCTGAGACTTCTCTGCATAGTCATCAAGTAGAGGAATAACATACTCAAGAACAGAACCCGCAATGGTGTCAGGCTTCTCAAAAAGACCAACTACTCTGATATTCGCATCAGCGGGTAAGCTGTCAATAAAGTCCCTGGTAGGCTGCGAGATAGTATGCTGTCCTGTTGAAGACATATCAAAAACAAACTTATCTCCGAGAGCTGCATCAAAGAGAATATTTACAAAGAGAACAATTGCTATAAGAATAACAACTGAACCGATGGAAAACCACTTAAGTGATATATTACGCTTATCTACGCTTTTATTAGTATTCTTACCTTTATCGGAAGATTTCTGATTAGTACTCATTATATTGTTAACCTCTTTCAAACGTTATTTCTGCGACCAACGTTTCTTCTCAAGCACTCTGTAAGTAAGGTATAAGAAAACAAGTGCTACTGATACGCAGTATACAAGCGGGAATACGGAGAAAACACCGTATCTGAATTGCTGAGTCTTAGCAATAGGATCAAGCCACTTAACAGCATAAGCAACCTTTTCACCAATAGCAGAAAGCTTATCAGCTCCCATAGAACCGGCTGAAAGTGCTGAAGTAATACCGTTTGAAATAAATGTGCTCAAAGTTGAAAGCATCTGGAAGAACAGAAGAATAACGAAGCTTAAGATTGCAGATACAATCTGGCTGTCAGAAAGAGACGATGCAAAAAGTCCGATTGCGATATAAAGAGCCGCAACAAAGAAGAATACTATTGACGCACCTACTACACCGATACCTACTGTTCCTGATGATGACTTTGTAATAATCATATGGATAATAATGTTAACGTACATGATTCCGAACAAAGACAAAGCCGCAAGGAACTTACCCATTACAACTTCAAACAAAGAAACAGGACTTGTATAGAACAAAATCTCTGTACCTCTCTTCTTATCTTCAGATAAAAGACCCATTGTAATTATAGGTACAAAGATAACAAAGAAAGAAATCATTGTAATAATCTCTGAAGGAATATTTGCCTGAGCGTAAGCAAACATATTCACATACATGTAACCTGAAATAAATGCGAATAAAGCCAGAGCGATATAACCAACCGGTGACTTGAAATACGAGAAAAACTCGCGCTTAAAAACTGCTAACATACTTTAACTGCCTCCAAACCGTTAATGCGAAGTGATATTAAGGAATACTTCCTCAAGAGTCGCATCGATTGAACGGAATTCAAGGATAGGCCATCCTCCTTTTGCCATGGTATAGAAGATATTGCTTCGAAGATCACTTCCCAAAGATGAATCAGTCATAATCTCAATCTCATGGATACCGTTCTCGTCAGAAGTACGAGATTTTACATCAAGTACACCAGGAACAGTACGAAGCGAATGCATTACATCATTAAGTGGTCCCTTAAAGCTTAAAAGGAGCTTAGACTTACCGGAAAGCTTCTTGGAAAGATCGGTAATGGTATCAATAGCAGCTACCTTACCCTTATTAATTATAACTACACGATCACACATAGCCTGAATCTCAGACAAAATATGCGAACTGATAATTACTGTATGGTGCTTGGAAAGTCCCTTAACAAGCTTTCTGATCTCAAGAATCTGATTAGGGTCAAGACCAACAGTAGGCTCATCGAGAATAAGAATATCGGGATCGCCGACAAGAGCCTGTGCAATACCGACACGCTGCTTATAACCCTTTGAGAGGTTACCGATAAGTCTCTCAGCAACATCAGTAATCTTAACCATGGAAAGTATCTTGGCAAGCTGAACCTTACGGTCTGCCTTGGGAACCTTCTTAAGATCACATACGAAGTTCAAATACTCGAGAACTGTCATATCAAGATAAAGCGGAGGAAGTTCAGGAAGATAACCTATGCACTTCTTAGCCTCTTCAGGCTTCTCCAAAATATCGTATCCGTTAACCTTTACCGTACCTGATGTAGAAGACAGATAACCGGTAATAATATTCATAGTAGTTGATTTACCGGCACCGTTAGGACCGAGAAAACCTAAAACCTCACCGTCTTCGACCGTAAAACTTATACCTTTAACGGCCTTCTTGTCACCGTAAACCTTGACAAGATTTTTGATTTCAATCATGTATATCCTCCTGCTGATTCACATTAACTTATATTTTATATCAAAGATATCTAAACAGAAAGAAAAATTTCAGAGTCAAAAACCCGGACACTTTCATCTTTCAAACCTGTTACATAAAAGCCGTAATCAGTCTTAATAACATATATATCGACCTTCTCACCACTTCTTAATTCAGACACATAGGTAATGTCAAAATCCTTAATAAGCGATAAATCGGCACCGCACTTATACAAAGCATCCATAACCCAAGCCATATAACGGGTATTGTTAACATGATGGTTATGGTCAAGTTCAGAATAGTCTGCATACTTGGTAATAACAGGCTTATTCGTCATTACTTCTTCTGCAGGAAGTGACTTAAACTTAGGGCACATCTCACCAAATACATAAAAGTCTCTTTGAACTACGGGCGAAGGTAATCCGTCTACTTTGCCGGGAATCAGTGGCCTGTGAGTCTCAATGTTAGCCATTATCCAAACGGATGAAGCCCAGCCGATTCTCTCTTTGTCACTCCCATAAACTTCATACTCTCTGTCAAAGTAAAGCTTCTGACATCCCGTACTCCAGGTCCTGATTGTAAAATCCTCTCTCCATACCGGAAGACGTTCAATATGGACCTTCATTCGAAGAAGTATCCAGCAGGCATTATTGGCATTTAATACTGTACGGTCAAAACCACAGTCACCTGCTCCCTTATCACCTGTCTCCTGTATGTCACCAAGTAAAACGGCAACAGACAATGCCTGATGGTCACTGCACTCAGTACCCTTTACATAAAAATTCATCTCAGAATATTCAGATACAGCCATATCAGTTACTGCCTCTCAACAAATCAGGTCTTGCTACTGTTGCTCTGGGATTAAACCTTCTGAGCAAAGGATAGATATCTGCATTAAATCTGAAAACAAGCATATATCTGTAACTGCCGGCATTAACAAGCATATACCAGTCAGCATCGCTCTTTACCACCTGGCGATTCTCTGTGCAGTTAAGGCAGAATTCGCAATTTCCCTTATCTGATTCATATCTGTCTGAATCAGTAGGACCGATATACTCACAGTCTCTGATAGTAAAGCAGGCAAGCTCTTCTCTCTTGGTCATTGCTGTAATGGAAGTAGCCGTAACCTGATCATTAACAACGGCAATCTCATATTCAACCTTAAGCTTACGATTCAGATACCATACAAAAAACCATAAAAGAAGAGTAAACATACCCGTAAAGAATATGATGTTAAAGCCAAATAACATAGGGAAAATGTTGATAATAATAGTAAGCATAATGGCAGCAAGAACAGAAGTAATCGGAAAAATCTTTCCGAGGGTACCATTATCTCTCTTAACTATATCCTCATAAAAAGAATTCATATAAAAGTCTTCCTCCTAGAATCCACGAATAATATTAGCATATATAAAGAAAAATAAACTCTTAATTTTAAAGAAAATATGATTAATCTCTCATCTCGAAAGGATTCTGCCCGGAACATAAAAAAGAAGCTGAAGACTTACGCCTTCAGCTTCCTAATAGACAGCAATCAACTGAAATCAGAATCAGAACTCGATTCTTCTTCCCTTTCTGTTGCCCTCATCGTCACCACCGTTGTTGTCATCACGGAAGTTTCTTCTCTCGCGGTTGCCGCCAAAAGAACCTCTTCTCTCACGGTTAGGACGATTCTCTCTCTTACGAGGCTCTTCTTCTACATAACCCTCAGGCTTGGGAAGAGTATCTCTGATGGAGAGGTTGAGTCTGCCCTGAGAATCAATCTCAATAAGCTTAACCTTAACCTTGTCACCCTCGTGAACAACGTCTTCAACCTTCTCTACTCTGTTCCAAGCAAGCTTGGAGATATGTACAAGGCCTTCCTTACCGGGAAGGAACTCAACAAATGCACCGAAGTCCATAAGTCTTGTAACTACACCGTCGAACTCCTGTCCAACTTCAGGATCGGAGATAATACCATTGATGATAGCCTGAGCCTTAGCTGCAGCATCAGCATCAGGTGTAGAAATGAAGAGCTGACCATTGTCGTTAATGTTAATATCAGCACCTGTATCAGCGATGATCTTGTTGATTACCTTTCCGCCGGAACCGATAACCTCACGAATCTTATCAACAGGAATCTGCATGGAGATGATTCTGGGAGCCCACTTTGAAAGCTCAGCACGAGGTGCGGAGATTCTAGGAAGGATGATATCGTTGATAATCTGAAGACGACCCTTATGTGTCATCTCAAAAGCAGCCTTGATGATATCAAGTGAAAGACCTTCAACCTTGATATCTACCTGAATGGATGTAATACCTTCTGTTGTACCGGCTACCTTGAAGTCCATATCACCGAAGAAGTCCTCGATGCCCTGGATATCCATGAATACGAGGAAGTCATTATCATCCTCTTCGTTTACGATAAGTCCGGAAGAGATACCTGCAACAGGTCTCTTAATGGGAACACCTGCATCCATAAGAGAAAGAGTAGATGCACAAACAGAACCCTGAGATGTTGAACCGTTAGACATTGTAATCTCAGATACTGTTCTGATTGCATAAGGGAATTCCTCTTCTGAAGGAAGTACAGGAATAAGAGATCTCTCAGCAAGAGCACCATGACCAATCTCACGACGTCCGGGAGATCTTGTAGCCTTAGCTTCACCTACGGAATAACCGGGGAAATTGTAATGATGGATATATCTCTTTGTTGTCTGCTCATCAAGACCCTCAAGCTTCTGAGCTTCAGCAATAGGAGCAAGAGTACAAACATTCATTACCTGTGTCTGTCCTCTCTGGAAGAAAGAAGAACCGTGAACACGAGGAAGTACTCCGACATCACATGAAAGAGGACGAATCTCATCAAGTGCTCTTCCGTCAACACGTACATGCTCTCTGAAAAGGTAATCTCTTACTACCTTCTTCTCAAGCTTGTAGATAGCATCACCAGCCCAGGAAGAAAGACCCTCTTCCTTCTCTTCAAGGAGATTAACTACTTCTTCCTGAAGAGCTGCAACGTTAGCGTCTCTTACACTCTTATCATCGGAAAGAACAGCCTGACGCATCTTATCCCAACCGTATTCCTTAACAAGTGCAAATACATCCTCAGGAACATCAGCTGACTCATAAGAGAACTTAGGCTTACCGATCTCAGCAACGATAGAATCGATAAATGCTACGATATTCTTAATCTCTTCGTGACCTTCAGCGATAGCATTAAGCATTACATCGTCGGGAACTTCGTTAGCACCGGCCTCAACCATGCAAATCTTGTCTCTTGTACCTGCAAGTGTTACATACATCTGAGATACTTCACGCTGAGCAAGTGTAGGATTAATGATTGTCTTACCATCGATAAGACCAAGTACTACACCACCAACAGGTCCCTTCCAGGGAATATCTGAAATAGCGATAGCAATAGATGTACCAAGCATAGCTGTAATCTCAGGTGAACAATCGGGATCTACTGCCATAACAAGGTTATTAACAACTACATCATTTCTAAGATCCTTGGGGAACAAAGGTCTGATAGGACGGTCAATAACTCTTGATGTAAGGATAGCCTTCTCACCGGGTCTTCCCTCTCTCTTGAGGAAACCACCGGGAATCTTACCTACTGCATACATCTTCTCCTCGTAATCAACTGAAAGAGGGAAGAAATCGATACCGTCTCTGGGCTGCTCGGAAGCAGTAACGGTTGAAAGAACAGCAGTCTCACCATACTTAATGAGAACTGAACCATTCGCGAACTGAGCGATCTTACCGGTCTGAACTTCTACGGGTCTTCCGGCGATCGTTGTCTTGAAGATCTTTTCCATTTGAACTTCTCCTTAAATAATATAGATATACAAGGAGGTAGTCCGCAGATTCAGTCTCCGCCACAAGTCGGGGACTCAATCTACTAACTACACGCCCTTGTTTACGGCTTAAGCCAGATTTATTATACCTTAATTAATTTAAAAGACAAACTTTACAAAAATAAAACACAACAAATTTTTGCTACTTTCTAACATAAAACAGAGGCTGCGAATTATAATCACAGCCTCTGTAGTTAACAATGGAAATATTGTAAATCTGAATTACCAGACTACATTAATTTCTTTAACTTCCTCAATATTGTCTCTCTTCTTAATGAAGTCAGGAGCAATCTGAGGGAAAAGAGCGCAGGAGAGAACGTCCTCTTCACTATTTGCAATATCTGCAACATTCTTACGAAGCTCATCCATCTCGTTTGCAAGAAGATCTGCAGGACGGCAAGAGATAATCTCCTCATCACCTAATGCCTGCTTTCTGATTTCTTCGTTAACTTCACCGGGAAGTCTTCCGTACTTACCCTGAAGAAGCATCTTGGACTCCTTAGTGAATGTCTTATATCTTCCCATAAGAACATTAAGCACCGCCTGTGAACCAACGATCTGAGATGTAGGAGTTACAAGAGGCGGATAACCGAAGTCCTCTCTTACTCTGGGAACCTCAGCAAGCACTTCCTCGTACTTATCTTCTGCATTAGCCTGCTTAAGCTGAGACAGAAGATTAGAAAGCATTCCGCCCGGAACCTGATAGATAAGAGTATTGGGATCAACTCTTAATACCTTAGGATTAAGAGTACCCTCATCCTGCATCTTCTGAGCTACACCCTTGAAGTGAGAAGCAGCCTTGTTAAGTTCAGCCAAATCAAGACCTGTATCTCTGGGAGTACCCTTAAATGCCGCTACCAATGATTCAGTAGCAGGCTGAGAAGTACCTGTAGCCATGGGAGACAACGCAGTATCAATGATATCTACACCTGCAAGAGCTGCAGCAAAGTAAATCATTGAACCTGTACCTGTTGTATCGTGTGTATGAAGGTGGATAGGAAGATCAACTGCTTCCTTAAGTTTTGTAACAAGTGAATATACATCCTTAGGCAGAAGAAGGTTAGCCATATCCTTGATGCAGATAACATCAGCACCCATCTGCTGCAAAGTGATAGCCTGCTTTACAAAGTACTCCTCATTATGAACAGGAGATGTTGTATAAGACAAAGCAGCCTCACATGTACCACCGTGCTTCTTAACTGCCTTCATGGCAACTTCCATATTACGTACGTCATTCAAGGCATCGAATACTCTTACAACATTGATACCGTTTTCAATCATACGTCCGCAGAAAGAATCTACTACGTCATCAGCATAGTGTCTGTATCCTAAGAGATTCTGTCCGCGAAGAAGCATCTGCAGAGGAGTCTTGGGCATAGCCTTCTTTAATGTACGAAGTCTCTCCCAGGGATCCTCACCCAGAAATCTCATGCAAGAGTCGTAAGTAGCACCACCCCAGCACTCGATTGACCAGTATCCCATATTATCGAGAATCTCACATGCAGGAAGCATGTCTTCAATACGCATTCTCGTAGCTGCATGTGACTGATGAGCATCACGAAGAATGGTATCAGTGATAAAAAGTTTCTTTTCGGGCATCTGAAGCATATTATTCTACCTCAAAGAGCATTTCGCCTGCTGCTACTGTCTGTCCCTGGCTTACTGTAAGAGTCTTGATCTTACCTGCCTTTGGAGCGTTGATGTCATTTTCCATCTTCATTGCTTCAAGAACAACTACGCTCTCACCTGCAGCAACTGTATCACCTACGTTCTTATTGATGCGAAGGATTGTACCGGGCATGGGAGCATTTACAGAGCCTGCACCGCCCTGTGTGGGTGCTGCCTGTACAGGAGCAGCAGCCTTAGGAGCTGCAGCAACAGGTGCGGGAGCAGCCTTGGGAGCTGCAACAGGTGCGCTACCGTCCATAAGTTCTACATCAAGTTCATATGCTTTTCCGTTAAGTGTAATCTTATACTTGCTCATTAAAGTTCATCCTCCAAAGTGTACTTTTTATATGTAATGTTGTTGTCTGCGATATACTTGGCAAGACCTGTAAGGGATAATTCCCTGAAGCTCTTTACTCTGATATTCTTGCAGTCAGTTCCTGTCTCTTCTGCGATAGCAGCAACAGCCATTGCAACTATCTCTTCCTTAGTAAGTTCGTTATCTGCCATATTCGTCCTCCGTTAAAGCGGGATATTACCGTGTTTTCTGGAAGGATTTTCCTTCTCTTTGAAGCGAAGCATATCAAGTGCATTTACAATCTTCTCACGAGTCTGCTCGGGAAGAATAACCTCATCAACATAACCGTTCTTAGCTGCTACATAAGGATTCATGAACTTGTCGTTATACTCATCGATAAGCTCCTGCTTCTTTGCATCGGGATCTGCTGCTTCCTTAATAGCATTACGGCCGATGATGGCAACGGCACCTGAAGCACCCATAACTGCAATCTCAGCGATAGGCCATGCATAAACAACATCAGCACCAAGCCCCTTGGAGTTCATGGCAATATATGCTCCGCCGTAAGCCTTACGCATGATGATGCTGATCTTGGGAACAGTAGCCTCAGCGAAAGCATAAAGAAGCTTTGCACCGTGACGAATAATACCGTTGTGCTCCTGGTTAGATCCTGGCATGAATGCGGGAACGTCTACAAGAGTCAGAAGCGGAATATTAAAGCAGTCACAGAATCTGATGAATCTCGCACCCTTATCGGAAGCGTTAATCTCAAGAGAACCTGCGATGCAGTTACTCTGGTTAGCAACGATACCAAGAGTCTCGCCGTTAATTCTTGCAAAACCTACTACGATATTCTTGGCAAAGTCCTTCTGAACTTCCATGAAGCTTCCAAGGTCAATAAATGTATTAATAACATCTCTTACATCGTATGCAGCCTTGGGATTGGAAGGAACGATCTCGGGGATACTGCTGCATGAATCAACAGCTGTTCCTTCAACGAACTCTGAAGCAGATTCATTGTTGTCAGGAAGGTATCCGATAAGTCTTCTGACGCCATTAAGGCAGTCAAGATCATTCTCATATACAAAGTGAGCAACACCACTCTTACCTGCATGTACATTAGCTCCGCCCAAGTCAGAAGCAGTAATCTCTTCACCTGTTACAGACTTAACAACCTGAGGTCCTGTAATATACATCTGGCTGGACTCCTGAGTCATGAAGATGTAGTCACAGATAGCGGGTGAATAACAAGCACCACCTGCACAGGGTCCGAGGATAACGGAAATCTGAGGAATTACACCTGAAGCCATTGTATTTCTGTAGAAGATATCAGCATAGCCGGCAAGTGAATCAATACCTTCTTCGATTCTTGCTCCGCCACTGTCGTTCATGGAGATGAAAGGAGCTCTCATATCCATAGCCATATCCATAGCTCTGCAAATCTTCATGGCATGAGCCTTACCTAAGGAACCGCCACCGATTGTGAAATCCTGTGAAGATGCAAATACTGTTCTTCCGTGAACCTTACCGTAACCTGTGATGACGCCGTCACCCATCTTACGCTTCTTTTCCATACCGAAATCAACTGCGGTAGAAGTTACCATATCGTCGATCTCGACAAATGTATCGTCGTCGAAGAGTGCTTCCATACGCTCTCTGGCTGTAAGCTTGCCCTGAGAATGCTGCTTTGCAACTCTTGCCTCTCCGCCTGCTTCAAGGATTGAATCCTTGTAAGATATAAGCTTTTCAATGCTCTCTGACCATTTATTATCCATATGATCGAACCATCCTGATTTTTAGTAATTATATGTTAGCACTAATACTTTGATTGTCAAACTATTTTCAGTTCAGAGTAATGACTCTTACAGATTTGCCTATATTTTAAGCTTCGGGTGCCACTTTCTTAAGATCATCAAGCCATACCTTCGACGTTGCATCAGAAGGCATTCTCCAGTCACCTCTGGGAGATAAAGTAACTGTACCAACCTTGGGTCCGTCAGGAAGACATGATCGCTTAAACTGCTGCATGAAGAATCTCTTAATGAATACCTCTTCCCACTTGTAGATTGTCTTGGGATCATAGATTCCTTCAAAAGCTACATTGGCGATTCTGTTAATCTTGGAAGGAGCAAAAGCGAATCTGAGGAAATGGTACATAAAAAAGTCATGAAGTTCATAAGGACCTACAAGATCTTCCGTCTTTTGAGAGATTGTACCGTCTTCAGTAGGAGGCAAAAGCTCGGGAGATACAGGAGTATCCACTACATCCTTCAATACCTTAGAAAGGTTGGCATCAATAGTAGATGTTCTCTCGGATTCATAAGATACAAGATATCTTACGAGAGTTTTGGGGATAGAACAGTTTACGCCGTACATAGACATGTGGTCTCCGTTATATGTAGCCCAACCGAGTGCAAGCTCTGAGAGGTCGCCTGTTCCAATGACGATTCCTCCCTCCTGGTTTGCAATATCCATAATGACCTGAGTTCTTTCTCTTGCCTGAGAGTTCTCATAAGTTACATCGTGAACCTCAGGATCATGTTCGATATCTCTGAAGTGTGTATTAACAGCATCTTTGATATTTACTTCCTTAAGAGTAACGCCATAGGCATTAGCAAGTTCAACTGAGTTATTCTTTGTTCTGGAAGTAGTTCCGAAGCATGGCATCGTAACGGCAATAATGCCCTTACGGTCAAGTCCGAGACGGTCAAAAGCATGAATAGCTACTATAAGAGCAAGAGTAGAATCAAGACCTCCGGATAATCCTACAACTGCAGTCTTGCAGTTAATATGGTGAAGTCTTGTAGCAAGACCCATAGCCTGCATGGTAATAATCTCTTCGCATCTTCTTGTAAGATCACCCTTTGCTGAAGGAACGAAAGGAGTCTTAGGGAAAGTTCTTATCAGCTTTAAGTTACTTTCGGGAGCTGTATCGAAGATAACCTTGGATATTACTGCTTCTGTCTCAAATGTATTGCCTCTTTGTCTCTCATAAGAAAGCTTCTTAAGGTCGACATCTGCATAAATTACTTCTGTGCCTTCGAATTTATTTGTCTCAGCAAGAATAGAACCGTTCTCAGCAATGAGGTCATGACCGGAGAAGACCATGTCCTGAGTGGACTCACCAAAACCGCAGTCACTGTAAATATAAGCACCGAGTGTTCTGGCACTGTTCATTGATACAAGCTTTCTTCTGTATTCACTCTTACCTATTACTTCATCGGAAGCTGAGAGATTACATATAATCATTGCACCGTTAAGGGCATACTTAATTGAAGGCGGATTAGGAACCCAGAGATCTTCACAAATCTCTACAGCAAAAGTAAATTCCTTATAATTCTCGTTCTCAAAAATCATATTTCCGAACAGGATTCCTTCGGAAGTCTCTGTAATACCTTCAAAGGGAGTAAAATGACGAAGCTCATAGAACTCAGAATAATTAGGTATAAATCTCTTGGGAACAAGGCCTAATATATTACCCTTGGAAATAACTGCCGCAACATTATAAAGCTTGCCTTCAAACTTGTAAGGAAGTCCGACGACAGCCACGATATTAAGTTCTGAAGTTGCTGATACAATCTCAAGAAGACCTTCGTAAGCCTTATTAACAAAAGTATCCTGAAGGAAAAGATCCGAACAGGTATAACCTGTAATACTAAGTTCCGGAAATACAATGAGTGAACATGAATTATCGGATGCATCCTTTATAAGCTTAATAATCTCAGCACAGTTATAGTCAATATCTGTAATTCTTGTCTTGGGTGTAGCCGAAGCAACTCTTAAAAATCCGTCTCTCATGAAACATTTCTCCCTATAATTTGGTCTCAAGTATTATACAACTTAAGCCATGCATTAAAAAGAATCAGCACAATTAAAATCCCCACACTCATACGAGCATGGGGATTATTTGTTGCTTAATACTTAGTTAAGTAACAGAAATTACTTTCTGATACCAAGCTTAGCGATGATAGCTCTGTATCTCTCGATATCAACCTTTGCAAGATAATCAAGAAGACCTCTTCTCTTACCAACCATCATAAGAAGACCTCTTCTGGAGTGGTGGTCACCCTTGTGAGTCTTAAGGTGTTCTGTGAGGTGGTTAATTCTTGCTGTAAGGATAGCGATCTGAACCTCAGGAGATCCTGTGTCACCTTCCTTAAGAGCGTACTCTTTGATGATCTCAGCCTTGTTAATAGCAGCCATTGTCATGTCCTCCGTTTTTAAAAAATAATCCTGTGACAAAGAAATGGTCGGACGATCCAGTCTCTGTGTCACGGCAACTCAAGAATATTAACACAGTGATTAATCCTTTGCAAGCAAAGAATCCACAAATGCTTCAGGCTCAAACTCCATAAGATCGTCCACGCCCTCACCTAATCCGGCAAGAACAATAGGAACCTTGGCAGTATAGGCAACAGATATGGCAACACCGCCCTTGGCACTACCGTCAAGCTTGGTGATACCTACATAATCAAGGTCAACTGCCTCAGAGAAAGCCTCTGTCTGCAAAACTGCATTCTGACCGGTAGTGGCATCGATTATAAGAAGTGACTTTACATTAGCGTCGGGAGCTTCTCTTGAAATGATTCTGTTAATTTTTGCAAGCTCTTCCATAAGATTCTTCTTGTTATGGAGTCTTCCCGCAGTATCCACAATGAGAATCTCACTTCCTCTTGCCTGAGCAGCTTTAATAGCATCGTATACAACAGAAGCAGGATCGGAACCTTCAGCATGAGAGATAACTGCAGTAGAAGTCCTTTCGCCCCATGCCTTAAGCTGGTCTACGGCAGCAGCTCTGAATGTATCTGCAGCAGCCATAATGAGCTTATGCCCGTCTGCCTTATACTTGGATGCAAGCTTACCTGCAGTAGTAGTCTTACCTGTGCCGTTGACGCCAACCATAAGCAGGATATTAAGCTTACCTGGAACGATATCAATAACAGTCTTCTCGCCGAGAATCTCAAGCATAAGTCTTTTTACTTCTGCAAGAACACCATCCTGAGAATCATCTCCAGTCTTCTTGATATATTCCTTAATGCCTTTAATTATCTCTTCACTTGCAGCAACACCGCAGTCGGCTCTTACCATGATTTCTTCAAAATCATCGAGCATGTCATCGTCGAACTTGCCGTGAGATGCTACTGTCTTAGTCCACTCAGCACTCCAAAAGTCTCTTGTCTTCTGAAGGCCCCTCTTAAATGCGTCAAATAAACCCATATATTAACTCCCTTATTGTATTCTCATCGAAAGTATCTTGGAGATACCTCTCTCCTGCATGGTAACACCATACATTCTGTCACAGGCTTCCATCGTACCCTTACGGTGAGTAACGAGGATGAACTGAGACCTCACGCAGTATCTTCGAACGAAGTCCGTAAACCTTGATACATTTACGTCATCCAAAGCAGCCTCAACCTCATCAAGTATAACGAAAGGCGACGGACGCAGCTGCAATATTGCAAAGAGCAACGCGATAGCCGTAAGACATCTCTCACCACCTGAAAGCAGAGTCAGACTCTGAAGCTTCTTTCCGGGAGGCTGAGCCTTAATCTCAATCGCACAGTTAAGTACATCTTCTTCGTTCTCAAGGACAATCTCTGCCGAACCACCGTTAAAGAGATCAGTAAATACTGTCTTGAAGTTCTCGTTAATTATCGTGAACTGATCGATAAACTGAGTCTTCATCTCTTCGATAAGTTCTGAGATTACTTTCTCAAGATTAGTCTTTGCTTCAACGATATCGTTACGCTGCCCCATCATGAATTCGTATCTCTCGCTTATCTCCTTATACTCTTCAATCGAGTTCATATTAACAGGACCCAAAGCCTTAATCTTAGCCTTAAGAGAAGATATAAGCTTCACGGTATCGTTTATATTCTCTACAGGTGGATACTTGCCGGCCACATTATCGTATGTAGTCTCATAGTCCTCCCAGAGTCTGTTCTTGGAGAAGTCAATATCGGTAATGTACTTCTCATACTTGGACACAAGCGAATTATATTTATCACGAAGATGATTAATCTCATCGTTAATCTCAGTAAGCTTTGTAACAAAGCCGGATCTCTCCTTCTCGACCAAAGCCTTCTCTTCGTTAAGCTTCTTAACTTCCTCACTCATCTTATCGAAGACAGTTCTCATGTCTTCAGAAGCAGTCTTCTGCTCTTCAAGTGTCTTCTTAAGAGCCTCGGAATCGGATACATCTTTATTACGCTCGGCAAGAAGTTCTTCCATTTCTGCTTCAGCCCTGTTGAGCTGTTCCTTGATGTGCGAAGCAAGATTCAGGACACCGTTACGCTCAGCAAGGATCTTCTCAGCTTCGGTATTACCCTTACTGATCTTCTCGCGAAGTTCGTCTAATCTTGCATTAAACTCCTTATTCTTGTTGTCACTTCTTAAGATGTCTTCTCTGAAGTCTGACAACTCGCCCTCGGTCTCCTTAACTATCTGATTAAGTTCATCAAGGTCATCCTGAAGCTTAAGCTTATCTGCGGATATATCGTGCATGAGCTTCTCTGAATCAAC
The DNA here is from genome assembly GCA_024403655.1 of Saccharofermentans sp. Classification (GTDB taxonomy): domain Bacteria; phylum Bacillota; class Clostridia; order Saccharofermentanales; family Saccharofermentanaceae; genus Saccharofermentans. Next base: position 32,877 of record JAKSRK010000006.1, read on the forward strand.
AATACCGCTCTCGAGTTCTTCGAGTCGTGATGCAACATTTCTGTATTCGGACTCGGCCTTAACTCTTTCCATGGCAAAATACTTAAGCTGCTCATTAAGCTGCTCAACTTCACGCTTAAGATCTCCGGTCTGCTCATCAAGTTCCTGGCGCTTAGCCTCCGCGACGGAAAGTTCCTGCTCAGTCTTAACAAGCTTCTCCTTAAGAGCTTCAATCTCTCTGGCTCTTCCAAGGATTCCGGCTGAATCTCTTCTTACGGAACCACCGGTAAGTGAACCGCCGGCATTAATGCAGTCACCTTCAAGTGTAATAACCTTAAGTGAATGCGAAGCTTCTCTTGCAATAACTCTTGCATCTTCCATAGTCTCGCAGATAAGAATCTTACCAAGAAGATTAGACACGATGTCATCAATCTCTTTGGGATTATCAACGAGATCTGAAGCTACACCGATGTAGCCGTGCTTTCTTGAACATGCAGCTTCAATATTACGGTCAACGGACCTGGGTCTTATATTCTCGATAGGAAGGAAAGTAACTCGGCCTAATCTCTTGCTCTTCAAAACATCAATAAGGTCTGCAGCATTCTTCTCAGTTTTTGTAACTACGTTATGGATTGCAGAAGCAAGTGCAATCTCGATTGCTGTCTCATATTCCTTTCTGGTGGAAATAAGATCACCGATAACACCGACTATACCATGTGAATTGGAACCAACTTCATTGAAGAGTCTTCTTACTGATTCCTGATATCCTTCTTTACGTGACTCAAGATCCTGCAAAAGCTTAAGTCTGGCCTTATCACTTACAAAAGCTCTGTTATCTGCTTCATACTTTGCAAGGAGCTTACTTTCATCAGAAGATAAAGTCTTGAGTTTTTCTTCTCTTGACGTGATATCAGAAGTTACTTCGCCTTCTTTTTCCATCATGTCATGCCAGGCAGCGTCTGCTTCTTTAAGCTTAGCTTCAAGCTCTGACTTCAAGCCTGAAGATACCTGTCTGTTATTGGTAAGTTCCTTTAATCTGTCCTCCATGGCAGCAATCTGAGCTGCTGCAGACGTAATCTTCTCCTTTGTATCAAGAAGTTCATTCGTCTTGGACTCTATATTTCTCTTGATGGAATCATTACTCTTCTCCGAATTCTTGAATTCTTCAAGCAATTCGTCTCTTTGAGCAATAATCTCTTCAGTATTCTTCTTCTCTGTATTTGCATTCTCAAGAAGATCATCAGCCTTCTTTATTCTCTCGGCATAATCATTCTTAAGTCTTGAGATCTCTTCCTTAAGATCATTCTCTTCCTTATCGGACGAAGCAATAGCATCGGTAAGCTGTCTTAATCTCTCTTCGTTTATCTTGATGTCACTTAAAGTGTCATGCATCTCCTCAGAGACATCGGACAATTCCTGACGCTTATCCTCGATCATGTCATCGAGTTCTTCAGACTTCCTGCTAAGTTCGGAATTATCTTCACGGAACTTAATATAACGGTCTTCCTGTTCCTTAATCTCAGCTTCAAGCTTCTCTTTGACACTGCCGGAATCACCCATGGCATTATTGGCATCGTCAATTCTTCTTACAAGAAGCGCAATATCATTCTCCTTCAAAGACTCATAAGCCTTATGGTAAGCCATAGCCTTCTCAGACTGCTCCTTCAAAGGACCTACTCTCTCGGAAAGTTCATTTAAAATATCATCAATTCTTACAAGGTTCTGCTCTGTGGAATTAAGCTTTCTCTCAGCTTCTTCCTTCCTGACTTTGAACTTAACAATACCTGAAGCTTCTTCAATAACTCTTCTTCTGTCTTCGGACTTGGTAGACAAAATCTCATCAACTCGACCCTGACCTACGATGGAATAACCATCCTTACCAAGGCCTGTATCAAGGAAAAGAGCAACAATATCTTTAAGTCTGCAGTTAACACGGTTAATCTGATATTCACTCTCGCCTGAGCGGTAGAGTCTTCTAGTAATCTGAATCTCGCCGTATTCGTAATCAAGGAAATGATTTGTATTGTCGAAAGTAAGAGATACTTCCGCATAGTTCATAGGCTTACGAGACTGCGTACCGTTGAAGATGACATCTTCCATCTTGCCGCCACGCAAAGTTTTGACACTCTGTTCACCCAATACCCATCTGATGGCATCGGTTACATTAGACTTTCCGCTTCCGTTAGGTCCAACAACAGCGGTCATACCCTGATCAAACTCGATCAGAGTGTACTCAGGGAAGGACTTAAATCCCTGGATCTCGAGCTTCTTTAAGTACATTAAGACCTTGATTCCTTCTTAAGATTAACGATTAATTATAACACAGTCTCAGGGAAACTATCAGCCGAACATCTCCTGATATACCTGGATAGAAGCTTCAGCAGCCTTCTGCTCAGCATCTTTCTTACTGTGTCCCTTTGCTCTGGCTAGGAAACGCTCATCAGCGTATACTTCAACTTCAAATTCACGAAGATGTGCAGGACCGGATTCACCTACAAGGACAAAATCAATCTTATGCTGCTTATTCTTCATCTGAGCTATCTCAAGAAGTCTGCTCTTGTAATCAAGGAAAATCTTGCCGTCAACAGCATCCTTAATGGTCTGATCAAGATTAGAAAGAACTACCCTCTCTGCTTCAAAGAAGCCACCGTCAAAATATACAGCAGCAATAATAGACTCAAAAGCATCAGCCAAAGTGGAATCCTTATCCGTACCGCCGGTCTGAGCTTCGCCCTTACCAAGGAGAAGATAACTTCCCATATCGAGCTTTCTTGCTACAGCGGCAAAAGACCTCTCACAAACAATAATACTTCTGGTCTTAGACAGATAACCTTCATCAGCTTCAGGCTTTAACTCATAAAGCTTCTGACCGATCACAAGATCCATCACAGCATCACCTATATATTCGAGCCTCTGATTTGAACGGAAATGACCCATATTGTGTTCAAAGACATAGGTGGTGTGGGTAAATGCAAGTGTAAGAAGATCTCTGTTCTTAAAAGAATATCCGAGTGCCGCCTCGAACTCTCCGCTACTCAAATCCTTCATAATTCACCTGTAAATATAAAGAAAGGCTGAATGCAATCATGCATCCAGCCAATCCTTAATAAAGCAATTCAATTACTCAGCGAGACCCTTGATGTACTCTACTGCATCACCAACTGTGCCAACCTTCTCAGCAACTTCGTCGGGGATGGAAACATCAAACTCCTGCTCCATAGCCATAACAAGCTCAACCATATCAAGAGAATCTGCATTCAAATCATCTACAAAAGATGAATCCATAGTGATCTTATCCTCTTCTACACCAAGCTGATCTACGATCATTGACTTAATGCTATCGAATACTTCTTCGTTTGTCATAATAAAATACCTCCGTAGTGATTGACATTCAATCTACAATACTTTTAATGGAACGACGTAGAATTGTCAATAGTATATTTCAAAAATAAGAAATCAATCAGCGTTCTTGAAGTAACTCAAATTCTTCAAAAGATAATCCATACCAGAGATTATTGTCATAACAACGCAGATGATAAACAACACGTCACCGACAATAGTAATGGCATTTACAGGATAGTTTGCATAATCATATGTATAGCCGCCTATTCTGAGGAAAGTAGGCTCAAACATAAGATAGATGATAGCAATCATCTGAGTAGTAGTCTTAATCTTACCAATCATCTTGGCTGCCATAACTACACCCTTCTCAGCTGCAAGCATTCTTATACCTGTTACCATGAACTCACGAAGAATGATTATTGCAAGAAGCCATGCAGATACTCTGTGAAGCTCTACAAAAGCAATAAGAATAGCAATTACAAGCATCTTATCAGCGAGTGAATCAAGGAACTTTCCGAGATTGGTAATAAGGTTATACTTTCTTGCAATCTTACCGTCTGCCATATCAGTCAGGGAAGCAATAATGAATACTATTGCAGCAATAAGCATACCTGATGTGGCAATAAATGAATTCCAGCCTGCGGGTTCAAATCCGTAAATCTTTATGGGAAGCATAAAGAGCATCGTAACCGGAATAAGGATAATCCTTAAAAGCGACAATTTATTAGGTAAATTCATACAGTAACTCCTGTCATTTCATATTCTGAAGCTTCGAGTATCTTTACTTTATACCTGCAGCCAACAACAAGCTCTTCTTCCCTTGTTGAAGCAACATATATAACCGGATCAACTTCCGGTGCCTCACCGTAGCTTCGTCCGACATAAAATATACCATCATCGGAAACAGAATCAATAGTTACGATAACTTCGGATCCTATACGGGCATTATTGCTCTCAAGAGATATCTGCTGCTGTGTCTCGTAAACAATATCAAATCTAGCCTGTTTGATGTCTTCAGGCACCTGATCGGGCATATCGTAAGCCAAAGTACCTTCTTCGGGTGAGAAAATAAAGCAGCCGAGTCTGTCAAACTTCCACTTCTTAAGGTTAGATACAAGATTATTGAAGGATTCTTCAGTCTCACCGGGGAATCCGACCATAACTGTTGTACGCACAATAAGATTAGGGATACGAGCCCTTAACTTCTCAAGTCTCTCGGTTATCTTATCAGCTGTCTCATGACGCTTCATTGCCTTCAATATAGCATCATCACCATGCTGGATAGGAATATCCAGATAATTGGCAACCTTGGGATTAGAAGCAATCTCTTCAATAAGTTCATCCGTGATTCCGTCAAGATAACCGTACATTACACGAATTACTTCAATTCCTTCAATCTCAGATAACTTATGCAAAAGCAAAGGAAGAGAACGACTCTTGTTATCTATTCCATAATTAGTCGTATCCTGTGCTGCAAGGATAATCTCCTTAACACCCTTAGCGGCAATATTCTTAGCATCCTCGAGAATATCTTCCATGGGACGAGATACAAACTTACCACGAATGAGAGGGATAGCACAGAAAGCACACTTATGCAGGCATCCTTCGCCAATCTTAAGCCATGCATAACCTGAAGTAGACAGTTCCCTGTCATCTCTCATATGCTCAAGTCCGCCTGCTTCTGATACATATGAATTAGTAAAAGTCTCAGACTCATATAAAGAATCTAAAGCAGTACAAATATCCTTATAGTGAGACGTACCAAGCACAATATCAACCTCAGGAAGCTCTTTGAGGATATCTCCCGAATATCTCTGAGGCAGGCAACCTGATACGATAATATGCTGAAGCTTACCGTGATTCTCACCATCAGCCTTATAATCGGCTGCATCAAGAATTGCTCTTATTGCTTCAGTCTTGGCAGACTCGATAAAGCCACATGTATTAATGACGGCAACATCGGCATCAGCCATATCTTCTACAATATTGTAGCCATGATCCTTGATACTTTTGACCATGCATTCGGCATCTACCAGGTTCTTGGAACAGCCCAATGCAACCATTGTTACGTTAATTTCATTTCTTTCCATAAGACATATATTACCATAAGAAAAATAGAAAAGACCGTCAATTCAGACGGCCTCTTCATTATCCATAATCTAACTAAATAAATGAGCCACGCGGGTTATGTGGATTGTTCATTTATCAGCTTTCTTATTACAGACGTAACCAAATCAGGCTTATAGCCTCTTCTAGAAGCAATTGAGATTATATCATGCAGTTCTGCTTCAGAATATAGAGTTGGTAATATATCAGGATAATATGATTTGATTAATCTCTCGCAAGAAATGCGATCATCATCATATTCATCCATAAGTGTTGTTATGCTGTTCCGATCAATTCCTGATGCATATAGTCTCTGCGCGAGCATAGCCTTACTTTCCTGCTTCTTTCCCACTCTGGAAGCCAGAACCTTACGCCCTGCTCTGATATTGTCAATATATTCGCGCTCAACAAGTGAAGCAACAGCAGCACGAGCAGTATCGGAATCAAATCCTTTACGGACGAGAAATTCATACACCTTACCGGAGGAATATACTGCTATGCCAATATGTCTGATACCTGCAGAGACTGCATCGGAAACACTATACGGGTCCATTACATATCAATTCCTAAGATATCGTCATCCTCAGTGAATTCTTCTTCGACATCCTGGTCTTCAACAACAGCCTCAGAAGGATCTGCGGGCTTATAGGAATCTCTTACAAGCTGCTCAATCTCGTCTCTGATATCAGTATTATCAAGAAGATACTGTCGTGCATTATCCTTACCCTGACCGATCTTCTGGCCCTTATATGCAAACCAGGAACCACTCTTCTCGATGATGTTGTTCTCAACAGCAAGGTCAATAATGCAGCTCTCCTTGGAGATACCCATACCATACATGATATCGAACTCAGCTTCCTTGAACGGAGGAGCAACCTTATTCTTAACAACCTTAACTCTTACGTGGTTACCGATAACTTCAGTACCATTACGAAGTGTCTCAGTCTTCCTGACATCAAGTCTTACAGAAGAATAGAACTTAAGTGCACGTCCACCCGTTGTAGTCTCAGGATTACCGAACATAATTCCAACCTTCTCACGAAGCTGATTGATAAAGATACATACTGTACCGGACTTGGCAATAATACCTGTAAGCTTACGAAGGGCCTGGCTCATAAGTCTTGCCTGAAGACCTACATGAGAATCACCCATCTCACCTTCAATCTCGGCTCTGGGAACAAGTGCAGCTACGGAGTCGATAACGATAACATCAATACCACCGCTTCGAACAAGTGTCTCAGTAATCTCAAGAGCCTGCTCACCTGTATCAGGCTGAGCAAGAAGAAGATTATCAACATCAACACCGATCTTACCTGCATATACAGCATCAAGAGCATGCTCAGCATCGATAAATGCACATGTGCCGCCCATCTTCTGAGCCTCGGCAACACAGTGAAGTGCTACTGTAGTCTTACCTGAAGATTCAGGTCCGTAAATCTCAATGATTCTTCCACGGGGAAGTCCGCCAACTCCAAGTGCAATATCAAGTGTCAGTGAACCTGTGGGAATTGTCTCTATATCAACTACTTCCTGATCGCCCATTCTCATTACAGAACCCTTGCCGAACTGCTTCTCGATCTGAGCCATTGCAGCTTCAAGTGCCTTCTTACGCTCGCTTTGATCTGTAATGGGTACCTGCTGTACGCTGGACTTAGAAGAATTTTTCTTAGCCATTATATAAATCCTCCGCTTCTGTGAACGTTTGTTCTTAACTTTACAAAATGATTGTATAGTTAGCCTATCGATAAGTCAATGGATTTGCAAGGAAAATCAAACAAAATTTTCAACAAACAAGAACAAAGGGTTATTAATGGGACTTTCTAAGCAATTTAGCCTTATATTTATTAATCCATTCAGTAGCCTGAGGCATCTTAAGAGCTATTGCACAGACGAAGTAAACAACAACGCAGGACGCACCTTTTATGGCAATTCTGATGAGCTGATCAATCTTACCGCCGCTTTGTGCAATAAGCTTATGAAGAAGCAGCAATACTGCAGACATTACAAGTGTACAAACAGCAGCCTTGATAAAGAAAGGAAGCATATTATGGAGCGCTACTCTCTTATCCTTTTCATATATGATTATTAACACTGCGAGCTGAATACAGCTTGTTAAGGTATAAGCAATAGTAAGAGACAGGAGTCCGAGCCCCTGAGATATGAAGAGCTTGCAAAGTAGAGGATTAGAAATCAGACAGATACTTCCGGCAAGAAGAGGAATCTTGGTCTTCCCCATTGCATAGAAAGACTGATTGAAGATATATACCATTGAGTGTGTAATTATCGCACCCGAATATCCGATAAGGAACAGACCTGCTCTTGAAGCATCTTCCTCAGTATAGTTGGAACTCCACTGGAATACTGCCTTTATGACATCTGAATTCATAATGAGCATAAATGCGGCAGACGGAATGGTAAGGAACAAAGCACTCTTAAGTCTAGATGCAAGAAGCGAAGAACATTCATCGTACTTTTTCTCGCCGTACAAAGCAGCATAAGAAGGAAGCATAACGCTACCGATAGCTACTGCAAAAATTCCGTAAGGAAGCTGCCAGACAGTGGAAGCATTTCGAAGAAGGAATGTAACATGCTCAGGGAACTGCTCTGCAAATATATTCAGGACTGCCATGTTAATCCTTACAACAGAGGCAGACAGAAGTATCGGCAGTGCGATAAGAACCAGCTTTCTGAACTCAGTGTCCTTAGGCTCGAATCTGAATCTGAACTTCCTTAGGATATCGTGGCCGCAGAACAGCTGGAAAAGAAAGTAGATAAGAGCAGAAAGCATTATTCCTGCTGTGGTAAGCATGAGTTTCTTCTCGGAATTACCTGCAAATAAAAGGATAGAACCCAAAACACAAAAATTATAAACAGTTGGTCCGAATGCTGTAGATCCGAATCTCTTATAACTGTTAAGAATACCTATGGAAAGCGCCGCGAGCATCATGAAGAAAACCTGCGGGAAAAGCCACTTGGACGCCATAGCAGCCAGGTGGGATACCTCTGTACCCTTCTGTTCAGAACGGAATATAGCGAACATAGGCTCGGCAAAAATAACACCGAGGGCACATACTGCTATAACCAGTACCGAGAATACGGATATAAAGATATTAACTGCTCTCCATCCCTTCTCCTCTTCTCCTTTTGCTATGGAAGAAGCAAGTGTGGGAGTAATAGCCGACTGAATTGCACCACCTACAAGGAGGTCAAATACAATATCCGGGATGGTAAAAGCCAATGTGAAACTGTCTCTGTAAACTGCGTCGAATCTGGCCGACACAAAAATATCTCTTAAAAAGCCCGAACACTTTGAAAAAACAAGCCCCAGCATCATAAGAGCCGTTGCTACGGCCATGCTGGCAGGACGCCTGGACTTGGAGGTTGCTGTCTTACTCATATTTCTCCTTAAGATAAGAAATGACGGTATCGTAAATAAACTCTACCGAAGCCTTTCGGACTTCGTCGCGAAGCCCCTCGAAATGCTGAGTAAATGTATCACATTTATCTTCATAAGAAAAGCCGAAGCATACAGTTCCGTTCATTTCATCAGATGACATCTCATAGTCACCGGCATAGCCTGTAGCTGAGAAAGAAATATCAGATGAGGTAAGCTTTCTTACACCCTTTGCCATCTCCTCGGCGCATTCTTCTGATACTTCAGTATGCTTCTTAATAGTAGCAGCAGATACTCCGAGGACATTAATCTTAATCTCATTTGTATAAGAGACGACACCGCCCTTAAGCACTTCGGAACTTCCGGGAACATCAACGAGTCTTGAAGCAACCATTCCGCCGGTAAGACTCTCAGCAAAAGATATGCTGAGGCCGGCCTTCTTAAGAAGCTTCATAAGTTCTTCAGCCTTAAGGTAGAGATTATCAAATACCATCAGGAATCCCCTTTAGACTGCATCTCAAGCCAGTCAGTCTTGTTAATAAGTACCTTACGAGGCTTACTTCCCTCAAAAGGTCCGATGATGTGCTTCTGCTCGAGAACATCAATAAGACGAGCTGCTCTTGGATAACCTACTCCTAACCTTCTTTGAAGTATGGAAACACTGGCATTGCCGGCTTCGATAACAATATTTACAGCCTGATCGAGAAGCTCATCTTCACCATCTGAAGAGTCTGAATCACCGGAAGCACCGCCGGCTGAAGCTGAACCGACATTCTGAGAATTAACCAGATTCATAATTGCCTCATCGTACAAGGGGCCGTAGTTATCCTTAAGGTACTTAACGATATTCTCAACTTCTTCGTCTGATACGAATGCACCCTGACCTCTTACAGGCTTTGGGGCGGACAGAGGATTATAAAGCATATCGCCCTTACCTAAGAGCTTCTCAGCACCTACTGCATCAAGGATAGTACGGCTGTCTACACCTGAAGATACGGCGAAAGCTATTCTCGAAGGTACATTAGCTTTAATTACACCGGTGATAACGTCAACTGACGGTCTTTGCGTAGCAATAAGAAGATGAAGACCTGCAGCACGAGCCATGGCAGCAAGTCTTGATATCTGATCTTCGACTTCTTTTGCAGCTACCGTCATAAGATCCGCAAGCTCGTCTATGACGATAAGAATCAGCGGAAGAGGCTGTTCGCCCTGACTGACAAGGAACTTGTTGTAGCCGGCAAGATCTCTTACCTTGCTCTCGGCAAAACACTTATATCTTCTCTCCATCTCAACAACTGCCCACTTCAAAGCATTAGAAGCCTTCTTGGGATCTGTTACGACAGGCATAAGAAGATGAGGGATATCGTTATAGATTGACAACTCTACAACCTTAGGGTCAATTAGAATCATTCGAACATCATCAGGAGAAGCTTTACAAAGGATACTGGTAAGTATTGTATTGATACATACTGACTTACCTGATCCTGTGGAACCTGCAATAAGAAGGTGCGGCATCTTCGCGATATTACACATAATAGGACGACCGGGAATATCCTTACCAAGAGGCACCTCAAGACCGGGACCTTCCTTATACTCACGTGTCTCAAGAAGACCTCTTAACTGTACAGCCGAAGTTTTCTTGTTGGGAATCTCAATACCAATTGCACTTTTTCCCGGGATTGGAGCTTCAATACGAACAGATACTGCAGCCATTGCAAGAGCAATATCATCCTGCAAAGATACAACTCTGCTTACCTTAATACCACGATCAATTGTAAGTTCGAATCTGGTGATGGCAGGTCCATGCGTAATATTTACAACCTTTGTATTGATACCAAAACTACGAAGAGCCTCCTCAAGTTCACGAGCTTTTTCCTCAAGTTCGTGGACGTTGTTGGCATTAGTCTGCTTCTCTTCCTTAGCAAGACAGGATAAAGGAGCAGGTCTGTAGGGCCCCTTACGTTTTCCCTTATATGCCTGAATTCTGCCGGATGTTATCTCCGGAGCAGGAGTAGGAGCTTCAGCAGTCTTAATAATTCTGCCGTCAGTATTAAATCCTGTCTCCTCACCTTCAGGTGCATTGATTGTAATGGGATTAGATACAGCTGCTAGCTTAGCCTGAGAAACTACAGTTGCAGGTGCTGGCGCAGTAACGGGAGCAGGTGCAATCGGCTCTGCTACATACGGCTCAGCATATGTATCTTCATTAGTATCCTCATAAGAATTCTCATAAGAATCTTCGTAAGACTGTTCTGTGTGAATAATTATATTAGGTCTTCTTACAGTTCTCTCAGGAGCATAATCATAAGGATCATCATCTGTAATCTCATAAGGAAGATCATCCTGAACACCTTCATAGTAGCTCTGCTGATAACCTTCACCGTATGAATTGTCAGCCTCACTTACTTCACCATTAGGATAAACACCGTTATCAAGATCATAGAATTCCTGCTGAGTATTTTCCTGTCTTAAGAAAGAAGGTTCTACAACTCCCGGCTTTTTGGGTGTTAAAGGTCTTGTCTTGGGCAAAGCATCGTAATCAAACTCTGCCTGAGGAGCATTTTGAGCCCCCTCGGTAGAAACCTGACGAGTACCGTAATTAAGTCTTGTATTGTCTATGGAAGTATCTGCACCGAACTCTTCGCCTGATACATCTACAAATCCGGTTCTGCTGTCAACAGGAAGTCTCCTTGCAAAAGGATCCCTCTCCATATTCTGATTCTGCTTGGGAGCATTAAGTGATTTTGCTCTGTTATTGCCGTAATCCTTATCAAAAAGAGCAACAGGATAGGTCTCCGTGGGAGAATTAACAAAAGGAGATCTTGCAGTATTAGGTACAGCAGGCTGTCTTCTATTAACATTTCCCACAGGCACAGGCTGGCGAGGAGGATAATACTGTCTTTGAGGAGGACGCTGCTGAGACTTCATGTTCCTGTAAGCCTTCGTAGCAGTCTTGCTTATAGCATGAGCTGTCTTCTTAACAGTCTGCTTCAAAGACACGTGGAACATCAAAATAATCTGGGACAATAAAACTACAAACATTGCAAGAATAGATATGGTCTTACCTGCAAGTTTATTGAGAGCTATTGCTATACCGCCGCCTAATAATCCTCCGGGAAGACAGTTAGACGAACCTTCTGCCCTTGAGATCAAAGATGAGTCGGGACCTGACTTCCAAAGAAGCGATAATGCCTTGGTAGCATGATACTTATCTTCCTGACCTTCAACGGCACATAAGGACTTAAAGTAATCAAAGTCCATGGAAAACAGAGCAAAAAGAGCCGCAACGCAAATCATTACAATAATTACGGATCTGATTCTTATTGGAGCAACGCCTTCCCTCTTCTCAAGGAAAAAATCAATAGCAGCATAAAGGAAGAATATGGGGATCATAAAGGCAGCCGATCCGATAAGACCAAAACCGAGACCTCTTATCCATTCTCCGAGAAAACCCGTAATATTGGCAGGAAGATAGTATAAAAGAGTAATTACGATTGCACAGAAGAACAATGACAATCCTACTATTTCTTTTGAATCATCTTTAGAATTCAATTCCTAATCTCCTTACCGTCTTATATAAGCAAAGCTGAGTCTTACTGTCAGCTATAAGGCCCTTATCGGCCATTTCAAGAAGTTCCTTAAGAGGAATCTTCTCACAATTTAAAAATTCACCTTCGTCGGGCTTTTCCCCAATAAAGTTGAGGCCGCGTGCCGCATAAAGATATATAATCTCCGAATCGTATCCGGGAGAACATACCATTTTACCAAGGTCGATAACTTCAGAAGCTTCAAATCCTGTCTCTTCGTGAAGTTCACGAATGGCACAAACTCTGGGATCTTCACCTAGTTCAATCTTACCTGCAGGTACTTCTAGAAGAATCTTCTCAAAAGGGCTTCTGAACTGTCTGACCATATAGCAGTTAAGATCTTCGTCAACCGGAAGAATACAAGCGCCCCCGTTATGCTTGACGATTTCTCTTGTCGAAGTAGAACCGTCGGATAACTCGACTTTCTTAACTATTGTATCAAATACTCTGCCTGAGAATACTACTTCAGAACTCAGAGTCTTCTCTATTAATCTCTCAAGATTATTGTCAGCCATAACCCTTCACCTTACCTGGAAAACTTGGATGATTCGCTTACGGCAAGCTCGTCACATCTGTTATTAAACTCATTATCGGCGTGTCCCTTAACCTTATGGAAAACAACATCGTGAGTAGAAGTTAATTCAAGAAGCTTCTGCCACAAATCCACATTAGCAACAGGTGCTTTTGCACTGTTCTTCCAGTTATTCCTCTGCCAGTTGGCGATCCAGTTCTGATTAAAAGCATTAACAACATAAGCACTATCGCTGTAGATATCAGCATGACAGGGTCTGTTCAGTGCCTCAAGAGACTTAATAACAGCCATAAGCTCCATACGATTATTGGTAGTATGTGCTTCACCGCCGGATAACTCCTTCTTCTTGCCGCCGGCCATGAGGATTGCACCCCATCCGCCGGGACCGGGATTACCGGAGCAGGCTCCGTCAGTATAGATAGTAACGGGTGTAAGCCTGTTTTCAGCCATTATCACTTACCGCCGGCCATAAGCTTAGTCTTCTCATCGGCTGCAAGTACAGACTTAATAACAGCATTTCGAAGACCATTCTCTTCAAGAGCCATAACACCTGCGATTGTTGTTCCTCCGGGAGAACATACCTGGTCCTTAAGAACAGCGGGGTGTGTCTTTGTCTCAAGGCAAAGCTTACCTGAACCCATTACGGTTGCAGCAGCAATCTTCAAAGCATCGTCTCTCTTAATTCCGAGAGATACTGCAGCATCTGCCATAGCTTCAATAAAAAGCATCACATAAGCAGGACCTGTTCCTGATACGCATCCGATAGCATCAAGTGTCTTCTCATCGCAAAGAACAACTTCGCCACATGTCTCAAGGAGCTTTACAACAAAAGCTGTCTCTTCCTCATTAAGACCAACGGGACAAACTGCACTTACGCCTGAACCTACCTGAGCGGGTGTATTAGGCATAATTCTTACAAACTTACGTCCTTCGTCAAGAATAGCAGCAATTCTTGTTGTAGTAACTGCAGCTGCAATTGAAAGAACAATTGCACCGTTCTTCAAAGAAGGAACGATATCCTTAAGTGCATTGTCGAAATGCTGAGGCTTAACTGCCATAAGAACATAATCAGCGTCCTTAACTGCGGAAGAAGGATCAGAAGCGACATTAACGCCAAAAGTCTGAGCTGCATTCTCTCTTGCTGCTTCGATAACGTCGTATACCGTTATTTCCTCTGATTTAAAGATATTTCCCTGGATAAAACCCTTCATGAGAGCCTTTCCCATATTACCTGTACCAATTACCGTGAGTTTCATAAAAAACCTCTTTATTTAAAAATATGACGTGACAATGATAACATTCTACTTGACAGGTTGCAAACACTCAGCTAAACTACTTTCTGTTGTCAAAGGGGAGTGGCTCAACGGTAGAGCAGCGGTCTCCAAAACCGCCGGTTGCGCGTTCGAATCGTGTCTCCCCTGCCAGACT
>JAKSRK010000060.1 GCA_024403655.1 Saccharofermentans sp.
TCTGTATTTGATATATGACTGTCAGCCCCACAAAGCCGTAAGCATGGGAATGATCTGCTTCTTTCTGGACATTACTCCGGGAAGGAATACTTCGTTGTCCTTGGGTTCGACCGAGAAGGCATATCTGATTGTGTCGTCATTACCGAAGTAAAGAAGTACGGTACCTTCTACAAGAACATCCGTCAGCATGAGGATAACCATGTCATAGCCGTTCTTCTGCTTCAAACTCTTCATTGTATCGAGGAATTCTTCCTTCCTCTCAAGCATCTTATTGGAATCAACGCAGATTATCTGGCTGACGCCTAAGGTCTGACCTGCGATATGGAATTCCTTGAAGTCTGCACCAATAAGTTCTTCTGCAGTCTTTGAGTCGGAAGAAGAAGCATCGAAGAGCTCCTTACCGATATCTTCAATTGTAACGCCTGCGATTCTTGATAATCTCTCCGCCATGGCGATATCTCTCTTGGTACATGTGGGAGACTTGAACATAACGGTATCAGACAAAATAGCAGATACCATAAGTCCTGCCATACTCGGAGCAGGGGAAACGCCGTGTTCCTGATACATTTCCGCTACGATGGTAGTTGTACTTCCAACAGGCTCGTTACGTACTCTGATAGGCTGAAATGTCTGAATATCGGCGAGTCTGTGGTGATCGATAATCTCAAGAAGATCTGCCTGCTCAAGACCGGGAACAGCCTGTGCCGACTCGTTATGGTCAACAAGAACAACTTTTTTATGTCTGGGCTTCAAAAGATGGAACCTGGAGAGTGTGCCTACAACTTTATTCTCTTCATCGAGTACGGGATAACTTCTGAATCTGCTCTTAAGAACAATCTCGCGAACATCGTCTATATAGTCACTTAAGTGGAAGCATACGACATCGCCTCTTGCACATGCTCTGGAAGCGGGTGCCGCCTGATATATGAGTTTGGATACGGAAAGTGCATCAAATGGAGAGTAGATGACACAGGTCTTGCTGTCGCTGTACTTGCCGAGAAGTTCGGAGTCCGCATTGGTTCCGCAGAGGATAAGTGCGTTTACATTCTCTTCCAGAGCACGCTTAATCATGTCGGGCTGGTTGCCGCAAAGAACGATATTGGATTCTCCGCGGAACATAAGTGAATCTTCGTTAAGAGGAAGAGCGATAACAATCTTGCCGGATACTGAACTAACCATGTCTCCGCCATCGTTTATTATCCTGCCTTCGATAACTCCCAGAAGGTTAAAAAGAGGAAGTTCTTTTACCTCAGGGACTTCGATTGTATTCATGTTATATGTAGCGATATCACCTGCGGATAAAGTTCCGTACAGGCTGCCGTCTGCATTTACTATCGGAATCGTATTATCTGAGCCTTCCTGCAAAATCTTCCAGGCATAGTCCAGTGTAACCGAAGGATCCAGACATGGAGGTGTATCGAAGTCGATATCAGATACCTGGGTTCTTACATCTTTTATTCTTAAAGGAGCACTGAATCCGAATCTTTTAAGCATTCTTCTAGTCTCGTCGCTTACATGATCGAGGCGTGCCGCTTTGTATTCACGGTCACCGGAAGCGTTCCTCAAAGCAGCATAAGCCATAGCAGAGACTACGGAATCCGTATCAGGATTCTTGTGTCCTATTACATAAATATCGTTCATTAAGTAATCTCCGTTCATCTTATCTTTACGGTTATATTTTAGTATCCGCCTATTCAAGTTTCAATCAGTGAAAGCACCTAAAATACATATAAATGCACTAATTGAACTTTATGCTTCTATGAAATAAAATTGGTGTGTATCGATAAAGCAATTTATTAAATAAGAAATGTACTTAAAGGAATAAGGTAAATGGCACATTACTACGACAGCATGCCTGAGACTGCTTCTGACAGAAGAAACATTGAGTTCAGAGCAAACGGCATTAATTTCAGTTTTGTAACCGACACTAATGTTTTCTCTCGAAATGATGTAGACAAAGGCACAGAACTTCTTTTAACTTCCGTTATAGATGACATTAAAGAAAGCGGTGCGAAGAAGGGCACGAGGCTTCTTGACCTCGGCTGCGGCTACGGTGTTGTAGGCGTTGTAATGAAATCCGTATTTATGGCTTTTGACGTAACTTCGGTTGACGTTAATTCCCGTGCAGTAAATCTTGCTAAGGAAAATGCCGCTGCCAATAATGTTAAGCTCGCGAAATGCTTACAGTCCGATGTTCTCTCCGCACTTGAGACTGACGATATATTCGACATAGTAATGACGAATCCTCCCGTACGTGCAGGAAAGCAGACAGTATTCTCTTTTTACGAGCAGGCTTATGAGCATATGAGCAAGGGGGCTGCAATATACTCTGTTCTTCAAAGAAAGCAGGGAGCACCTTCTTCCGAGAAGAAGCTTAAGGAGCTTTTCGGCAACTGCGAGACAGTAGCCATAAGCGGAGGTTACAGAGTAATGAAGGCGGTTAAGGAGTCAGACTGATGACGTTTTTTCTTCACGCAGTTTCTTTACTGGATTCTTTCCTTCCTTTTCCTTTCGTAGATTCGATGATAATGTTCTACGTCTACGGCTTTATAGGCTGGATTGTTGAAGTTGTTTATTATGGTGTAACGGAAGAAAAGTTTATCAACAGAGGCTTTTTGAACGGTCCTCACTGTCCCGTATACGGCATAGGCTTTTACGGGGTTATATGGTTTTTTAGAAGATTTATACATAATTTCCCTCTGCTTTTCTTCGGATCGGCATTTATCGCGACTTTTGTAGAGCTTATAGCCGGCGTTGTTCTTTACAAATTATTCCACATGAGATGGTGGGATTATTCCGAGTATAAGTACAACTTCCATGGCTTCATCTGTCTTAGATTCTTTGTTTACTGGGGACTTGCCTGCTCTCTTGGTATGTATATGCTCCATCCCGCGGTTATGTATATCATTGAGCACATGACTTACCCCATAAGATACGTTGTAGTAGCAGTACTTTCTGCGGTACTTGTCATCGACATAGTAGTAACCGTTACCAGTATCTTCCGCTTAAGCGATAAGGTTAAGTTCATAGGCAATATCTCAGGAGGCATACGTCTTGTCTCGGATAAACTCGGTTCTCAGATTTACGATACTGTAGATAATATCGTTACGGTAACTTCTCCTGCAGTTGCGACTACCAATAAGTCCTATGCGGAATTCCGCGAGATGTATTCGAAGCATCGTGAGGAAGAGAAGGAATTGTCCAGAAAGCATCGTGCCGAAGAAAGAGAACTTCTCGGTTCTTATGTAGATATCGGAAAGCAGGGCCTTGCCAGAACCAAGGATGCGGCCGGTGCAAAAATTGAGAATATGATAGGAACACTCAAAGGTTCCGAGCTTCGTATACTGACTATCCTTCGTCCGGGACGCGGGGATGATAATGACGAGACAATCAGATATCTTCAGGATCAGCTTGATGATATAAGACCAACGGAGGCGACAAAGAAATGAAAATAATGGTTGCATCTGACATTCACGGTTCGGTGGGATGTGCTAAGGCGGTAATTGATAAGTTCAACGAGATTAAGGCGGATAAGCTCCTTCTTCTCGGAGATCTTCTTTATCATGGTCCGAGAAATAATCTTCCATCCGACTATGCACCCAAGGAAGTAATAGAGCTTTTAAATGCAAATAAAGAGAATATCCTCGCTGTAAGAGGTAACTGCGATACGGAAGTTGATCAGATGGTTCTTCAGTTCCCGATTATGGCTGAGTATATCTATATCACAAGCGCGGATACGGTAATCTTCGCGACACACGGTCATCACTACGGTGAAGCTAATCCGCCCGTATTCCTTCCCAAGGGGGCAATACTTCTTACAGGACATACTCATGTAGCCTGTGATGTAAATAAGGACGGATTCCGCTATATGAATCCCGGCTCTCCCTCGATTCCCAAGGAAGGAACAAAGCCTTCTTATATTGTTATCGAAGACGGTAAAGCCGAACTTATTGCGTTTTGATGGTATAATCATTCCTGTCAAAAAAGAAAATAAAATACACAAGGGAGAATATTTATGTCTGCATGTGATTCCTGCCCTTCAAAGTCAGGCTGCACATCCCAAAGCAGCTGTCCTTCGGCAAACGGTGAGGCAAAAAGAAGTTCTGCACCTTCAGTAGAACCTTCAAATGCCAACAGCAATATTAAGAGAGTAATAGGTGTAGCAAGTGGTAAAGGCGGAGTAGGAAAGTCTTTTGTAACTTCCGTTCTCGCAGTACTTCTTGCGCGCAAAGGATATAAGGTCGGAGTTATCGATGCCGACATTACAGGTCCTTCAATCCCCAGAGCATTCGGTCTTAAGGAAGCTTTGGTAGCTACAGAAGAGAACCATATTATTCCTGCTTCCACAAAGAGCGGAATCAAGGCTGTATCCCTTAATCTTTTAACTGAAGATGAGGAGGCTCCTGTTGTATGGAGAGGTCCTGTTATCTCAGGTCTTGTAAAGCAGTTCTGGACTGATGTTGATTGGGGAACACTCGACGTTCTTCTTATCGATATGCCTCCCGGCACAGGTGATGTACCTCTTACGGTATTCCAGTCTTTGCCCATCGACGGCATTGTAATGGTATCTACTCCTCAGGATCTTGTATCCATGATTGTCAGCAAGGCACGCAATATGGCAGCCATGATGAATATTCCTGTATTGGGTCTCGTAGAGAATATGAGTTACATCATATGTCCTCACTGCGGAGATAAGATGAGCCTTTTTGGAAATGACGAAGTTCTTGAAGAATCAACAAGACAGGCCGGTCTTAAAATTCTGGATAAGCTTCCGATGGATCCTTCTTCTACCAAGCTTGTTGACAGCGGAAATGTAGAAGATATAAATGTCGATATCTTAGGCGAGACAGTTAAGGTTATTGAAGGACTCTTATGAGAGTAAAGGCGATTAAGCTTTTATCGCTCCTTGTAATCGGTGCGACCCTGATTAGTTCCTGTAATTCTTCGCAGGCAGCAGGCGGGCTTAATTCCAGGTATTCCAAGTATCTTGGAGATATCGATTATGCCGCTTCTTTTGCCGCTTTATCTTATGAAGTAATTCCGGATGAAGAAGGAAGATGCGGAATTGTCTATAGAGAAGTCAGCGACCGTAACGGACTCTGGTCTCAGGGAACTGTACCGATATGCCTTTACTTTTATAACTCCATGGCGTCAGGAGAACTAAGCGGTGTGACTGCGGGAGTAGAAGATCTGGCTCAGGTTTTCTCGGACAGTATATTGTTCCTGGCAGTTGACGGTGTCGTTGAAACCGATCTCGGAAGTGTATTTATGGTAGATGCATATCCGGAGTTTATACTTCTGATACCGGGCCTTGAGCCAATCAAGTTCGAAGCGGGCACCAATGATGACTGGGCTATGAGTGATGTTACTTACTGGATAGAACAAAACGGATATGCCCCGGATTATTCCAAACTTGAAGCTTGATCGGAGGAGACATATATGGAATATGAGTATTTTATGACTATAGGTCAGGACAGTCACAGGTTCGAAGACGAGATTTTTGATCCTGCTACTAACAGCATAAAGCTTGGCGGCTACGATGTTCCTCATGACAGGAAATACTCAGCCAACAGCGACGGAGATGTTATATTACATTCAGTGACCAACGCCATATCCGGCTGCACCGGTATTAATATTCTTGGCGGACTTGCAGATAAGCTTTGTCTTGAAGACGGAATAAAGGACTCTTCGGTTTTCCTTAAGGAGGCTCTTAAAGATCTCGGACAGACTAAGATAACTCACCTTTCCATTACGATAGAGTGCCTGCGCCCAAAGCTTAAAGCGCATATACCCGGAATAAGACAGAGGCTGTCCGAACTTCTTGATCTTGATCCTTCAAAAATCGGAATAACAGCAACGACCGGAGAGGGACTGACGGGATTTGGAAGAGGAGAAGGAATACAGGTCTTCTCCTGCATGAGTTTTAAAAGACCTGTCTCATAAAGACATACAAAAAGGGACCTTAACCGGTCCCTTTACTTGTCTTGTTATAAGAGCGCTTCAGCAATCTTAATATCTTCCGGGGTGGTTATCTTAATATTCCTGTAAGATCCTTTACTGATTACGACTTTGTAGCCGAGAAGTTCGGCAAGTGCAGTATCATCCGTAGCTTCAATATTGTTATTAATCGCATTCTCATAGCTTCTGAGAAGGACATCGTAGGAAAAGCACTGGGGTGTCTGAACTTCCACAAGGGAAGACCTGTCCAAAGTAGCGCTAACCATGTTATCCTTTACTTCCTTGACAGTATTCTTGACGGGAACCCCTGCTACGCAGACATCACAGGTCTTAAGAGTATCAAGTGCATTATTGAGCAGTTCAAGATCTACCAGAGGTCTTGCTCCGTCATGTATGAATACATAATCGTCAGCATTCGGAGGGCAGGGGAGGTCCTTTAATGCAAGGATTCCATTGTAGACCGATTCTGTCCTTGAAGCTCCGCCGAGTACAATCTTCTCTACGAAGTCAAAGTCGTGATTGGATACTTCTTCTGCGATAAAAGAACGGGAAGCATCGTTGGTGACGATAACGACAGTAAGATCTGTCCCGCTGCTTTTAAGTTCGGCAAATGCCGCTAATGTTCTTGTAATAACCGGCATTCCGTCAATCTTCATGAAGAGTTTATTCTGCCCCATGCGTGAGCTGCTGCCCGCCGCCGGGATAATCACATATAACATTCCTGCCATTCTTATCTCCTTAGTATCAACTGAATAATACGTCAGCAGCCTCCGAGATGTTGTCGACGAATATCAATTCTATTTTTGAGAACTTATCAATGTCCTTCTCAAGACCGCTCTTGGAACTGCTTGGCAGAACTACCGTGCTTATTCCTACCTTGGCAGCATCTTCGATTCTCTGTCTGACTGAAGATATGGGACGAAGTTCTCCTGACAAACCTACTTCTCCGATTATCAGGGTGTTCTCTCTTACCGGACTTCTCCTGGCAGAAGATATTACCGCGGATATTATCGCCAGATCGCATGCGGGATCCGTTATACGAAGTCCGCCTATAACGTTAATGAAGCAGTCCTTGGTATTAAGCGCGAGTTTAAATGTCTGCTCTGCCACTGCAAGGAGCATTGATACGCGGTTCCTGTCTGGGCCGGAAGTCATCCTCTGAGGTGTTCCATAGCAGGAATCGGAGGCGAGCGCCTGTATCTCTACTGTAAGAGCTCTTCCACCTTCCATGGTTGAAGTCAGGGAAGAACCGGGAGCATTTAAGGGGCGACCCATGACAAGAAGTGCGGAACTGCTGTCAACAGCGACTAGTCCCGATTCTCTCATGTCGAAGAACGTAAGCTCATTACTTCTGCCGAATCGGTTCTTTACCGATCTTAATATCCTGTAGCTTCCTGTATTGTCTCCTTCAAAGTAGAGAACGGTATCTACCATGTGTTCCAGAGTCTTAGGTCCTGCAATGGATCCTTCCTTGGTAACGTGTCCGACAAGAAGTATAGGCATGTTATTGCTCTTGGCAATTCTTATAAGTCCTGCCGTAACTTCTCTCGCCTGGGATACGCTGCCAGGTGTTCCCTGGATATTTTCCGAGAATAAAGTCTGAATTGAATCTATTATGCAAAGACCGGGCTTAAGAGTAAGCATCTCATTAGCAATAAGCTCGAAGCTTGTCTGGGCGCATATAACGATTCTGTCACTCTTTATCCCGAGTCTGTCAGCTCTCATTCCAATCTGGGCGGGAGACTCTTCTCCGGATACATAAAGTATGTCGCCTGAACCCTTGTAGGAATCTGCAAGCTGTAAAAGGAGAGTAGATTTACCTATGCCGGGTTCTCCTCCGACAAGGGTTACAGACCCGTTGGTTATACCGCCGCCGAGCAATTCGTCGAGAGCAGCTATGCCGGTCGAGAATCTTACATAGTCTTCTTTACCTGCATCCTTAAGTCTTACTGTTGTCTTGCTGTCAGTCCAGTTATATGAAGCCGCTTTATATGCGGGGGCTTCGCTCTTGCTGTTAGCAGAAGAACTCTTGGAAGATCCGGTAACACTGGTTGACTCAACAAGGGTATTCCACTGCCCGCAGCCGGGGCACTTGCCCATCCAGCCGCTTGTCTCAAATCCGCATTCTTTACAGAAAAATGTAGTCTTAGTCTTTGCCATATTCGGAGTATAACACAGGCGGAAATATTAGTGAACATAAGTTTGTGACAGTGCATAATTGTTAGTGGAAAATGAGCGTGTATAATAGCCTTATGGATAATATATGGAGTAAATATTATAAAGACAGCATTTTAAGTCATATCGACAGCGGTTTTGATGAAGAGCAGACTATCTACGAAGCATTCAGACAAAGCTGCGAGGAACATAAGAATCTTGTTGCATTAGAACACGGCAAGACTAAGATTTCATATGCGGAACTTCTGACTCATACGGACACGCTTGCTGCAGCATTTAAATCTATAGGTATTAATAAAGGAGATGCCGTAGCTCTTTGCGTTAACGGTATTCCTGCAACAGTTTTTACCGTATATGCCGCTTCAAAGCTTGGTGTATCCGTAGTTATGTTCAATTCAAAATTAGGTGCAGAGGGATTTAAGCGACTTTGCGTAGAGATGAACGTAAAAGCGGCGGTAATGACTGCCGACCTTTTGAGTTCTTGTGTCACGATACTTGCGGATACTCCTTTGGAAAAGGTTGTTGTCTGCCGATATGGTGATTATTTTACTTTTGCAGATAAGCTCCGTACATCTGTACATAAGCTCACTGTCATGGATTCGGTTAAGATAGGTAAGCTCAATATACCTTCTGAGATAGCTGTTTACAGGTTTACGGAACTTATGGCCGAGCACGAAGGCGATGATATGTCTTACGAAGGCGGTATTTCTTCCGAGTCGGAAGCAATATGCTTTGCGAATGCATCTGCGACGGGAAAAGCCATGATAGCCTCCTTGTCTTCAAGAGCCATTAACGCACAAAGTCATATGGATTCATTTCTGCTCGGAGAAGAACATTCGAGAGTACTGTGCTTCATTGACAGGTCCTATTCATGCGGCTTTTGTCTCGGTGTTCACAGTGTTCTTCTTAGCGGACACACTCTTCTTTTGTATGCAGGTGATGTGAGCAGAGTCCCCAAGAAGGGCTTCAGCGGATATAAGCCCGATGTCTTCATCGGCTATCCGAGCCTCATAGTTAACATAATACAAAAACTGTCGACAATACGTTTCAATATTTCTTACCTTAAGAAAGTAATTGCGTGCGGCGCTGTCATGAATGCTGGCCAGAAGTATGAACTTGATTCTTTTCTTAAGAGCCGTAATCCCAAGACAGTAGTCGAGAAGGTATACGGAATGGATGAGACGGGTGCGGTTTATATCTATAATCAGCCCGAACTTAAGAACAGCAGAATATTCGGCATTCCTCTTCCCGGTGTTCTGATTAAGATTATGGATGCGGAAAGTGAGAGGGAGATGAACCCGGGTGAGATGGGGCAGATATGTGTCTGCACTCCTTCTGCCATGACAGGCTACAGAGCGGATGACGGTTCTTCCGAGAATGTCTTAAGACGATTCAAGGACGGACGTAACTGGGTTCTTACCGGAGATCTCGGCCACGCCGACGAGAACGGACTAATATACTTCGACGGTAATTCAAAGAATATCTTCGAAAGGGGCAGCGTCATAGTATACCCTTATCTGATAGAGGAAAGCATAATTGCGGTAGACGGCGTTAAGGAAGTATGTGTAGTTGATACCGAAAGGTATGGCGAGCCGTATATAACTGCTGTTATTGTCCCTGAGGACGAATACCTCTTTGACGGAGATAAGCTTGATGCTTTAAAGCTTGCCATCGAAAGTGAGTGTGAGCTTATACTGGCTCCTTCTATGCGCCCTGATGATTTTGAATTCAGAGCATATCTCCCCAAGGCGATTCTCGGCAGAAATGATCACGACGCTTTACGCAAGCAGCTTATGGAAAAGTACATTAAGCTTGATGAAGAGGAATATCCGGAAGAAGATTTTGATGAAATTCTTAATTGATTCTTTATGCTTTGTATGTAAATATTTAGCAAGTGTGTTTCAAAATAAATACTCGTGGAGGTAAAAACACAACATGAATAAGAGATTGACAAAAGTATTGGCAGTGTTTCTGATGCTGAGCCTTTTGACTCCGACCGTAGCATGTTCTCAGGTAGAGGACATCTTCGGACTTCACCATGAGAGTCGCTCAAGCAGAAGAGACAGACATCGTGACCGTGATGACGACGACGATGACGAAGACGAAGATGAGGACGAGGAAGAAGAGGAAGAAACATCCGAGACTACTGAAGAAACCAGTGAGACTACTCTCGATGTTACAACGTTTGACACTGAACCCGGTGATACTACTTATGATATTGCTGATCTTACATATCCCGATCATGTGCCTACATATGATGAGCTTCATCCTGCTCATATGGCAGGTACAATATCCGGTGACGAAGCATCCGATATCTTAGACATGGTTGAGCACGACGTGCTTCAGTGGGCTATTGATAACTATGTTGATTGTGAAATCCTTTTTGAGGATCCTTCAGTCTTCGGAATTACATGTGACACCGTATCCTGGGGAGAGATGGATATGGATGTAGAAGATGACGCGGCTTTCATTAATGAACAGCTCGAGCTTCTTTATTCTATCGATCCCGACAGCCTTGATTATCAGGACAGAGCTTTCTACGATAAGATTGTTTACGATCTTGAGATTGATGCATACATGGTTCAGTACAGTGCATTCAATTTCTATGAGACTTCACTTGATCCGCTTCTCGGACCTCAGTGTGATCTCTTCTTTATTCTCGATGTACTTGAGTTCGACAGTGTTGAGGATGCTCAGAACTATATTCTTCTTCTTGAGGATCTCGACAGATACTTTGATGAGCACTGCGACTTCGAGGAGGAGAGAGCCGCAAGAGGATTCGCTTCTACAGATGCTGTTTACGCAGACATCGCAGCAAGCTTTGACGGTCTTGTAGCTCAGGAAGATGACTGCTTCCTTTATGAGTCTTTTGAGGCAAGACTTGATAATATCGACGGATTAACTGATGATGTAAGAACTGAACTTATCGACGCACACAATGCCGTAATGCACGATACTGTATTCCCTGAGTTCCAGGAATGTTCCGACAGAATGAATGCTCTTATCGGTAGTGGCGGAGTACAGCAGGGTGTATCTGCTTATCCCGGCGGAGATGCTTACTATGCAGTTCGTTTTGCTACTTTCTCCAACTCGTCTGTTGGTATCGATGAGAGAACAGTTCAGCTTGACAATATGCTTACAGGTCTTATGGACAGTGTAAATGCAGTTGCTTATTCAGGTGATTTTTCCTGGTACGATGAGTACACGAATCCTCCCTGCTCATTGGGAGATGTAACAGAGAATCTCGATTACCTTTATGAGCAGATTGCACCTGATTTCCCTGACCTTCCAGAGCATGAGTACCGTTTGAGAGATGTTCCCGAAGCTCTTGAAGAGAATTTCTCACCTGCGGCTTACCTCGGATATCATCTTGATTCTTTTGATTCCAACCTCATTATCACCAACAGAAGCGGAGTTGACGAGACATTCGGTATCACATGTTCTCACGAGGGTTATCCCGGACACATGTTCCAGTCTGTATATACAAGAAGCGTATGTGAGCACCCTTACCTTTACATTGCCGATTCTGTAGGTTATGTAGAAGGCTGGGCTACATATGTTGAGAACTACTGCTTCAAGTATTTTGTAACCAATGAGACCGCAATGGTTCTTCTTCAGGCCGACAACGAGCTTAACGTGCTGTTGTTTGCAAGACTTGATATTGGTATCAACTGGGAAGGATGGTCCCTTTCCGACTGTACTACTTACTTAAGCGATCTCCTCGGAGGGTCTCTCAACGATTCTGCTGTAGAGCATATGTACAATATCGTTACCAATCAGCCCGGCTATGGTGTTAAGTACGGTATTGGTTTCCTTAATACAGGCCTTACAATTCAGTCCGTAAGAGAGCAGTTCCCTGATGCTACAGATGAAGAAATCTTCACAGCATATCTCAACGCTCTTCCTCTTACATTCGAGATGATCGAAGAGAGAATGGTTACAGCTTTAAGCTGAGAAAACTAAACCGCAATACAAAGACCGCTTGCCTATATGGTGGGCGGTCTTTTTGATTCATAAATGCCTCAAGTCAGTAAAAAATGTGGTGCTATAATCAGCATAAAGCAATTAGCAGAAACAGTATCAGGAGGTAATGGTATGGCCAAGTACAGATGTAAGCTTTGCGGAGAAAAATTCGAAGTTGCTGAAGGAGAGACTCCCAAGTGCCCAAGATGTAAAGCAGAGGGTGACAAGCTGGAGCTTGTTAAGGACAGTAATGCAAATCCTTATGCAGGAACCCAGACTGAGAAGAATCTTGAGGCGGCATTCGCCGGTGAGTCTCAGGCAAGAAATAAGTATACATATTTTGCATCGGTAGCAAAGAAAGAGGGCTTTGAGCAGATAAGTGCCATCTTCCTGAAAACAGCCGATAATGAGAAGGAACATGCAAAGATGTGGTTCAAGGAATTGAAGGGGATCGGCTCTACTGCAGATAATCTTGCTGCAGCAGCAGACGGCGAGAACTACGAGTGGACCGGCATGTACGAAGACTTTGCAAATACTGCGGAGGCTGAAGGTTTCACAGAGCTTGCTGCTAAGTTCAGAGCAGTAGCAGCCATCGAGAAGCATCACGAAGAAAGATACAGAGCACTACTTAAGAACGTTGAGGCTCAGGAAGTATTTAAGAAGAGCAGTGTTAAAGTATGGGAGTGCAGAAACTGCGGTCATATCGTAGTAGGAACAGAAGCTCCCGAAATCTGTCCTGTATGTGCACATCCTCAGAGCTACTTCGAGATTAAATGCGAAGATTTCTGATATCTGCAATAATAGAAGAAACACATAGTAAAAG
>JAKSRK010000061.1 GCA_024403655.1 Saccharofermentans sp.
ATTATGCATTATGTGAACAGAAGGATCAGCAACCCTGCAAATTAACTTCTACCTAAGCCGGCGTTAGTAAGTATATGTAAAAACAGAAGAGTAGCTTATATCAGCTGCTCTTCTGCTTTTTTGAGAGGGTATACATTAAGGTTATGCTTAATTTATTAGTTAACTGCTTCTTCGATTTTCTTCTGTGCCTTCTTCTTCTTGGACAGTGAGCAGAATGCAATTGTCAGAGCTGAGAAAGCGATTGAGAACTGTGACCAATGTATTGGTGTGCCCTTTGTGAATAAAGCATATACTGAGACTGCTTCAAGTGCGATAACTGCGATTGTGATAACGATAAGTGCGATTTCCTTCTTTGTAACGTTTTTCATTGTTTTGTACCATCCTTTTATTGTTTTTGCCTTGCTGTAAGGCGTCTTTGCTTTTCATGACTAAAGTATATCGTCAGGCATATATCGCTCTCCATCGATTCTTCTTACATAATTCTTACGCTTATGTAAGATTGCTGATGTTATGCGATAATGGTACTAATCAGCTGATAATCCGGTTAGAAGCTATTGATGAGGAGAGCAACTATGGTTCCATATAAAATCACTGCGGATGAGTCTTTGGCCAAGCTTAAAGAAGGCAACAGACGTTACCTTGATTCAGAACGTAACTCGGGAGATATTTCAAAGGCCATACGCTTAAGAACCTGTATTGAAGGACAGAATCCTTATGCTATTATAGTAACCTGTTCAGACTCAAGAGTTCTGCCTGAGAGTATATTCTCAGCGGGTATAGGCGATTTGTTTGTAATTCGTGTAGCAGGTTTCGTAATGGATGATCACCAGCTGGGCAGTATCGAGTATGCCGCTGAGCATTTGGGATGTGGCCTGGTATTAGTATTAGGACATGATCATTGCGGAGCAGTTGATGCGGCAATTAACCACGACCCTGACGGATATGTTAAGTATATAACTGAAGAGATTTTAAAGGCTATTGGCGACGAGAAGGACGATTATAAGGCTTGCTGTCTTAATGTGGAACACAGCTGCCGGATAATCGAGAACAGTATTCAGATTCAAAAGGATGAACATGACTATGGCCTCAGAGTAATGGGTGCTCTTTACCATCTGGAGTCCGGTGAAGTTGAGTTCTTTGAGTAGAGTAAGTGAATCTGTGCAAGGCAGCTGAAGATGTATGGCAATGCCTTTCGAAATGAAATTAATACAAAAGAGGCTGCCTCATAGCTGAGACAACCTCTTATATTTTGCGTGCTATTTGTAATTAAGCTGCTGCAGTGTTCTTTTCTGTAAGTCTCTTAAGACCAAGGCAGGCAACAATTACGCCGAGAACGAAGAGTGCGATTGCAAATGCAAGCTGAAGGATATTTCCTGCTGTAGGATTACCGATAAGAGCGATAATCTTCTGGATAAGTGCAGTAAGTGTAACAGCAAGCATTACAAGCATGGGAACCCAAAGCATCCAGCCCTTGCGGTTAGTCTTCTTGAAGTAAACAGCACAAGCGATAAGAGAAAGTGCGCTTAAGAGCTGGTTAGCACTACCGAACAAAGGCCAGATATTCTGATAACCTGCTTTTGCAAGAAGGTATGCGAGGATAAGTGTAATAACAGTAGCAAAATACTTGTTTGTTACTACTTTTCTCCAACCCTCCATGTTGTCATCGTCGATAGAAGCGTCAAGGAATAATTCCTGGAAAGAGAGTCTTCCGATACGTGCAACACTGTCGAGGGAAGTTAATGCGAAAGCGGAAACAGCAAGGTTAATAAGTGTGAATACAACGTTATGGGGCAAACCAATCTGAGAAAGGAAGTTTGCAACGCCGCCGGCAAAGATCTGTGCAGGAGTTGTGTAACCTGCTTCAGCTGCTGCACCTGTAGCAAAGCTTGCTACGGCGATTAAAGCGATAACGGCAAGCATGGACTCCATAAGCATTGCACCGAAAGAAACGGGAAGCATGTTCTTCTCGTTCTTAATCTGCTTGGAAGCAGTACCGGATGAAACCAGTGAATGGAAGCCGGAAACAGCACCACAAGCGATAGTAACGAAGAGGATAGGGAACATGTTGCCGACACCTTCGACAGAGAAGCTTGTGAAGGCAGGAAGATTGATGCTGGGATTTGTAACCAGAACGCCGATTACAGAAGCAGCAATCATGAATACGAGAAGATAACTGTTCAGGTAATCACGAGGCTGTAAAAGAGCCCATACGGGAACTACGCTGGCAATAAGGATGTATATGAATACGATGATATGCCATGTGCCTGTAGCGATGAAGATGGGGGCATTCAAGCCGACTACAACACCAACTACCAGCAAAGCAACTGCGATGGCAGTATTAATCCACTTGTTAAGCTTGGCAAAACGAAGTACAAGGCCCAAAGCAACAGCTTCTACGATGAACAGTACAGAAGTTGTTGCAACGCTGCCGTTAGATACGATATGTGCGCCCTCAGCATTGAAGCCGTTAAATGTACCGGCTACTACATCCGCGAAAGCAGCAACAACAAGGATACAGAATAACCAGCAGAAAAGAAGGAATAACTTCTTACCAATTTTTCCTATATATTCCTCGATGATGTAACCGATTGTACGACCTTTGTTCTTAACTGATGCGTACATAGCAGAGAAGTCCTGCACAGCACCAAAGAACAAGCCTCCGATTAAGATCCAGAGAAGTACAGGTACCCATCCGAATACAGCTGCCTGAATAGGGCCGTTGATGGGACCTGCTCCCGCGATGGAAGCGAACTGATGACCGAACACAACTGCTGTATCTGCAGGTTCGTAGTCAACGCCATCCTGCAATTCATATGCAGGTGTCTTAGCTTTAGGATCGATACCCCAGGTCTTGGCTAACCAGCGACCATAAAGCAGGTAGCCTCCGCCAAGGACAACGATCGCAATAATCATGATAATTACTCCACTCATTTTATGTCCTCCAATAATATGTAGTAAATGAATATATCTTTTGTTTTTATCAGTCAATTGTTATCAGGAATATTTCTGAGATTGGTAGAAAATCGCAAAGAAAAGTAAACTATATCCGTCAGATTTTGAGCGATGCCCCCGATATAATCAATCAAATATTTATGATGAGTTTCTTGTGAAATAGCTTGATACAGGCAATACTTACACTTGTCAATTGAAAGATAAGTAGTAAACAGTTTCCATGTGTTTTGTGGAAACGAATCGTCAGAGAAGAATCTGCCTGTTTTCTGTCGTGTTATAAGTAGGGCTGATGCTACATAGACGATAGTGCCGAGAAGTATTAGGGGGTACTTGATAAGTGGAGTAAGATAGGTATAACCGTATGAAGTTAACGAATATGGATTATACTATAAGAATTAGTGAGATAATTATTTGATTAGTGAGGGTTTTATGAAGATTGCAGCATATAATTACAGAGATTTTGATGAAGCTTTATATTTTGAGAAGTTCGCAAAGCAGTATAACGTAGAGATTGTTCCGATAAGGGATAATCCTACCGCAGATAATGCACATCTGGCTGAAGGCTGCGAGGGCGTTACTGTAATTACACAGCCTATTACCGAAGAGATAATCTCTATCTGGGAGAAGGTTGGAGTTAAGCACATATCAACACGTACCATAGGCTACGATCATATCGATCTGGATGCAGCGAAGCGTCACAATATGCTGGTTAGTAATGTCACTTATTCTACCGGTTCTGTAGCTGACTACACAGTTATGCTGATGCTCATGTGCCTTCGCCGTATGAAATCAATTATAAAGCGAGCAGAAGGTATGGACTACGGACTTCCGGGTAATATCGGACGTGAGATTAAGGATCTTACCATCGGTGTTGTAGGTACGGGTAAGATTGGTACTCATGTAATTAAGAACCTTAGTGGCTTCGGCTGCAAAATCATTGCTTACGATCCTTATCAGAATCCGGAAGCAGCTTCTATCGCGTCCTATGTTGAGCTGGATGAATTATTCAAAGAAGCTGATGTAATTACCTTCCATACGCCTGCTGTAGAGAGCAGCTTCCATATGGTTAATAAAGAGACTATTAAGACCATGAAGGATGGTGTAATCATTATTAACACTGCTCGTGGAAGTATCATTGATACTCCGGCTTTTATCGATGCTCTTGATGAAGGCAAGATCGGAGGCGCCGGTCTTGATGTTATTGAGAATGAACTTGGAATCTTCTATGGTGATTACAAGTATCAGGTAATAGGTCATCGTGAGATGTCTATTCTTAAAGACTATCCTAATGTACTGATGCTGCCTCATATGGCTTTCTATACAGAGAATGCTATATCGGATATGGTAGAGCATTCAATTTGTCATATTCTTGAAGGTAAAAGCATAATCTAAGACTTATATATTAGATTTATCAGAATAACAAACAGAAGACCTGCATCTCTGAGAAGAAGGTCTTCTGTTTATTCCAAAGTGCTTTGTCGGGGGCAATACTATTAACTTTTTTCACACGGTATTATTTGAACTGAATTTAGGTGTATTATATATTTAATTTGTAAATAAGGGGATTATTAGTGGATTCGTTGTATATTGTTATGCCTGCTTATAATGAAGAGGCTAATATCGAGAAGGTTGTCGATTCGTGGTATCCCAAACTTTATGGTAAGTCGGATGATTCAAGGCTTGTTATTGCTGATTTTGGAAGTACTGACAGAACTCGTGAAATCTTAAACGGACTTCAAAAGGATAAGTATCCAAAGTTGCTGGTTTTAGATACTACTAACAAATTTCATGGGCCTAAGCTTATTGCTCTTTATGATTATGCTATCAAAAATGGAGCAGACTATATTTTTCAGACGGATTCAGATGGGCAAACTAATCCGGAAGAATTTGACTCTTTTTGGGAGAGTAGGGAACAGTTTGCCGGGATTTTCGGTAATAGAACTGTCAGAGGCGATGGTAAAGACAGAGCTTTTGTAGAAAAAGTTGTATGCTTTTTGCTCAAATTGTATTTTGGTGTTAAGGTACCTGATGCTAATGCCCCATTCAGATTAATGAAATCAGATGTTGTAAAGAGGTATTTGAATAAAATGCCTGCAGACTATAATTTACCTAACATTATGATAACTACTTTTTTTTCTTACTACGAAGAAAGTATGACTTTCAGAGAGATTTCGTTTAAGCCAAGAACAGCAGGTGTAAATTCTGTAAATATCCCCAGGATTATAAAGATAGGATGGAAAGCACTCGGAGATTTCCGTGTTCTCAAAAAGGGTATGCGTAAATAATGAGCATTAAGCAGCTTTTTGAGAAGTATAAAGATACCATTCCGTATTTGTTTTTTGGTGTATGTACTACACTAGTAAACATTGCATCTTATTGGATTTGCGCCCATACGTTTGCACTTAAGGTTATGCCGAGCACAATTATTGCTTGGATTATCGCTGTGCTATTTGCGTATATTACAAATCGTAAATGGGTGTTTCACAGTGCAGCCAAAAGCGTCCGTGATATTGTCAAAGAACTGTTGTCATTTTTTGCTTGTCGACTGGCCACGGGGGGCATTGACTGGCTATGTATGTTTATCTTTGTAACTAGGTTGGGATGGAATGATATATTAATAAAGATTGTAGCTAACGTGCTAGTGATTATTCTTAATTATTTAGCCAGTAAATTTCTTATTTTTTACAAAAAATAAGAAATTGTGCTGTCTGATTTTATGGCATAGATTAATACAATATTCAGGTGAAAATCATGGGAAATAAAGTAACTTCAGTCTGCGATAAAAGTATAGAAATGAATAACAAAAAAGAATTACTGATTGTTTCTATTATGATGGTAATCGGAACTTTCTTATTTTTGTTATGCAGTCCTTTGAATCCTTTTGGAAGTGGTTGTTCTGATACGGATTCAAGTGTATTCCGAACTGTAGCTCTTATGATGGAAAGAGGATATATACCTTATAAAGATTCGTTTGATCACAAAGGGCCTTTGCTATTTATATTGAATTATCTTGGTAATCGAATATCCGCCACTTCGGGTATATGGGTGATTGAATATATTTTTCTGATGGCAGCTGTTTCTGCGATGTATAGGATAGCCAGATTATTCTGCAATTTATGGCAATCTGTGTTTTTTGTTGTCGTATCGATGATTTTATTGATTCCTTATTTTGAAAAAGGTAATTTTTCTGAAGAATATGCAATGACATTTATTGCAATATCCCTTTTCGTATTTGTTGATTATTTTAAGAATAACAAAATTACTCGAATAAGATTGCTCCTATGCGGCGCAACATTTGCCGGAACACTGTTGTTAAGACCTAACATGATTGCGTTATGGTGCGTAATGTGCTTGGCGGTATTAATTAAGTCGTGTAAGGACAAGAGTATAAAAGAGTTATTCAGCTTTATAGGATGGTTTATATTAGGAGTTGTTATTGTAGTCGGACCGATAGCTGTTTGGCTGTGGAAGAATGGAGCTTTGCAGTATTGTTGGTATGATTACGTAACTTTCAATAATCAATATGTATCGTCGGAGGACGGTCGTTCATTGTTGAGTGCCAGATGCTCTGCTTATGTTTATTTTGCTGCCACTCCGATATATTTGATTTCTGTTTTGCTTCAGTTGCTTTTGAGCTTTATGAAGAGAAATACATTAAACATAGCTTATTTGATGCTGCTAATAGTATCGCCGCTGTTTATATGTGTTTCTGGACATACGTACGCCCATTACGGAATAATTCTTGTTCCGTTAGTAGTTTATCCGTTGGCATCTGCACTACATGCGGTTAATGCGCAGAAAAGT
The DNA here is from genome assembly GCA_024403655.1 of Saccharofermentans sp. Classification (GTDB taxonomy): domain Bacteria; phylum Bacillota; class Clostridia; order Saccharofermentanales; family Saccharofermentanaceae; genus Saccharofermentans. The sequence continues at coordinate 6,757 of JAKSRK010000061.1, forward strand.
AAACTGGTATCGGATAGTATTATCCTTATTAGTAAAATTACGGTGTTAATAGTAATAGCATTTAATGCTTATCTTGCAGTTGATTATCTCGTTGGATTTATAAGCTCTAATAAGATTGTTGAGGTTTATACTGCCGATGAAATGAATGAGATATGCAATATCTTGGATGAGAACGGAATAGGAGAAGACGAGGCGATTAGTGTTTATGGGAACTGGGATCTTGTTTACGTGATGTCTACGAGGCCTCACGCGACAGACTATTCGTACCAATTCCCAATTGGAGAAGTAATGCCGTCAATAATGGATGATTACATGAAGCAGATGCAGGAAGAGCTTCCAAGGGTTGTGGTTGTTCAGTCAGGTTGCTACGATGATAATATAGATGCATTTATATGCGACAATGATTATGAGTTGATTTGGACAAGTCATTATTTACGTTGGGGAGAGGATGGGAACCTGGAAGATCCTGCTCAGTTGTACTTGAGACAGTATTAATTGAAGACTGAAGGAATATTAAAATGATCTATGAGCTTCAGAATACAGACAAAGTAAAACATCTTTTTGAAGGTTGGGAAGAGACTCTTATATATTCGTGTCTTCAGAAGGTTATGGGTAAAGTCTATGTAACTGACATGGAGAATCCTAAGTCAGCGTTCGCGTTTGTAGGCTGTTTTGGTTTCTTTGCGGGTGAACCGGACAGGGAACTTGTGCTGAATAAACCTGATGGTTTTGTAATAGTGGCAGCTCAGACTGAGATGTGGGAGCAACTGATAGAAGAATCTTTTCCTTCTGCAAAGCGAGTGAGCAGATATGCTATTAAGAAGAATACTTCTTTTGACAGAAGCTTACTGGAGAAGAATCTTCAGATGCTGCCCGAAGGCTATGAACTTAAAAAGATAGATGCCGATATATATGATCAATGTCTTAGGAATCCTGTTACGGCTGATTTTGTCTCAGCGTTTGAAAACAAGGAGCAGTACCTTTCAATAGGCAGAGGTATGGTCATAACCAAGGACGGTAGTATAGTTGCAGGTGCGTCTTCCTACACTCGTTATAAAGAGGGTATCGAGATTGAAGTTGATACAGTAGCTGAAGAGAGAAGAAAGCATCTTGCGACGATAGTCTGTTCAGCTCTTATTCTTAATTGTTTGGATGACGGTCTGTATCCAAGCTGGGATGCTCAGAATATGAATTCGGTGCATCTTGCAGAGAAGCTCGGTTATGAATATGACCATGAATATACGGCCTATGAGCTCGCTGATGATATGAGAACACATTGATTCTGATGAATCCTGAATAGCATTACTGACACGAAGCACAGTAGCAATACTGAGCTTCTTTGTTGACAAAAGATTTCTTCAGGCTTATATTCTCTTTATGAATGAATATTCGTTCAGTCAAAGGAGATAAGATATGCCTAAGTCAAAAGAGCAGTGCGAGAGAATGAGAGAAGATATGCGAAGTAAGATTCTTAAGGAGTCTTCTTTGTACTTTGCAAGGAATGGATTCGGAGATACCAAGATCAGTGATCTTGCAAAGCATATCGGTATAGGACAGGGAACTATTTACCTGTACTTCAAATCCAAGGAAGAATTGTTCGATGAGATAAGAGCTGCCGCTGACAATAAGGAAGAGCTAAAGAAGATTAAGCTTTTAAAAAAGCTCCCTGTTCCTGCGAAGATAAAAATTGACAAGGTGTCGGAGGAAGTGTGCAGACTATTAGCTGAAGATGAAGCATTTTGTGTGCGAATAACTCTGCAGACTCAGCTTTTGCTGGAAAGCGAGGACATGCATACCGAAGAGTTATATAAAGAGCTCGCAGCGATTATTAAGCAGGGACAAAAGGAGAAGAGCTTCATTAAGGAAGATCCTATGTATCTGGCTGATCTTTATTGGGGAAATGTTTATCTCTTTGCACTTAAGAGATTGTTTGTAAAAGAGATGTCTCCTTTGAAGAAGGAGACTTTGAACAGACTTTTGGAGGTTTAATATGGCGGGCGTAGCAATTGTAACCGGAGCTACAGGCGGACTTGGGATGGAGTTCATTCGTGTAATCAGTAGCTGGGATAGTATTGATGAGATTTGGGCGCTGGGTCGTAATGAAGATAAGCTGAAGCTGCTTAAGGAAACATGCGGCAAAGTTGTTCCTGTAAGGGTTGATCTGGTAAAAGACGGACTTGATGCGTTTACTGATAAACTTGCTGAGGAGAAGCCTGATGTTAAACTTCTGATTAATAATGCGGGCGCAGGTTACTTCGGATTATATGAGAATATGACCGGAACTGAGGCTGCTTCACTTTGTAAGCTTAATTGCGAGATACCTGCGCAGATGATTTCTGCTGTTTTACCCTATATGCATGAAGGAGCAGGGATTCTTAATATCTCTTCTGCGTCTTCGTTTCAGCCTAATCCGTATCTTGCTATGTATTCAGCAAGCAAAGCTTTCCTTAAGAGCCTTTCGAGAGCATTATCGGTAGAGCTTGAGCCTCGCGGAATTAAGGTGACGGCGGTATGCCCTGGCTGGATTGATACTGAGATGCTTCCAAGAGCGAAGGATGGGAAGAAGATTAACTATCCCGGCATAATAAGCGCACAGAAGGTTGTAAGTACGGCTCTTGCAGACTATAAGAAGGGTAAAGATATGTCGGCTCCGGGTGCCTTCGCAAAGTGGTTCAGATTCTATTCCAAGCTGACACCTACACGAATTGTCATGAAGCAATGGAAGCGGATTGTAGGTAAGTATATATGAGGCATGAACTGTTCTACGAGAGAGACGAGCTTTTTGATGTCAACATGGTTATTACCATTAGTATTGATGTCGAAGGAACAGTTACTGAAGATGAGGCTGAAAGTGCATTTCGAAATGCTATAGCCGCAAATGAGATACTGAATACAAAGATAGTACTGGATTCAAATGGAAATGCATTCTACGAAGAAAACCTTACTCCCAGGTCGAGTCTATATAAGGCGGATGGCGATCTTGATGTAATCAGGATTAACGAGGAGAGAAGGAGATTTAAAGTAGAAGAAGGCGAATATATAAGAGCTTTTGTGAAAGAGAATGATGCTGGAGCTTCTATTCTCTTCCTGATGCATCATTTGGGCGGAGACGGTAAATCACTGCTTTACTTTATCGAAGACTTTATGAGATTTCTTTCAGGCGCTGAGTGTGACTTTAAGATTATGAGGAGAACTGAAAATAGAGCTAAGCTTGATGCTGTCAGCAGTGCTGTTGCCGAATACTATAACAAAAGATGGTGTGGGAAGATTTTTACGTTCGATGATCTGGATAAGTCTTTTGAAAGTTACTGGAGCAGAAGAATAAGCACAATTGAAACGGAAGTAATAGATGAGGACGAGATGGCTTTTATAATGACTAAGTGTCATGAGGCGGGAGTTAAGTTTACAGCTTTCCTTACAGCGAGGCTTATAAGCGACCGGAAGGGGATAATGGATATAGGCTATGCAGTAGACTACCGTCATGATAAGAACCGCTCTATGGGTAATCAGGTATCCGGTATATCAATTAAGTATAGATATAATTCTGCGAAGAGTCTCATGGAGAATGCCCGTCGTATTCAGCGTAAGCTCGACAGTAAACTACAGGCCCACAGCAAGGGATCGTATGTCTTAAGCTTTGTAAGCAGACTTAATCCGACTTTGCGTGACGCAGTGAGTATGGAACATAGCGGATATTTCCACGATAAAGTATCTTATAGACTTGCAAAGCTTATGGGCTATGTCGGCAAGATAAAAGACTACAGTATTACCAATCTTAAAGTAGCGGATATTCCTGTCAGATACGGCAGGTATGAGATAAAGCAAATGATGTTTGCAGGACCGGTAGTTTCTTACGGACAGAATCTCATAAGTGTAGTAACCTGTAATGGTAAGACTGTTATAAGCAGACATACGAGAAAAGAGATTAAATAATAACAGGGAGGGCTTACTGCGATATGGAAGAGAGGCATTCGGGACTGGTTCTCGGTTTTTTTGAGAAAAGAAGAGAGAAGAAGATTATCGCTGAATTTATGAAGCTTGAAGAGAAGCAGAAGATAGCAGTTGTCCTCAGTTGTTTTGACTCAGAACTGATGAACGGAGGCCTTTGCCAGTTCTTCATTAACGATACCAGATTATATGCTCCCTATGTTGCAGGCTATCTGAATATTGTAGGAGCAAAAGAGATAAGCAGCAGGTTTACTAATTTTGTAGAAAGCAATGGCATTGACCTAAATAATTTATCTTCTTTTAAATGCAGAAGTCTTGAAGAGTTCTCGGCGCAGTATAAAAGATATCCCTTCGATGATTTTGACAACTTCTACTACGAACAAAATGAAGTATGCTCTGTTCTAAGCTTGTCCGAGAGGTATTTGCTGGGTGAATAGAATTTATATAACGATAAAAAGAAAGTGGCTGCCTCTTAATCGAGTCAGCCACTTTTTGATTCATTGCTACAGATGGATATTAGCCCTGCATGATATAGTCTCTGATTGCCCAAACGTCGTCCTGACCTACGTAGCCGTCATTGTTAGCATCTAAGTATTGAGCGTAATTGTATGTCCAAAAATCAAACTCGAATCGTGTAACAGCACGCGCAAACGCTTTGATAGGATGCTCTTTATGGTAGTTGAGCCATTGCTGGAGATATGTCATATCGCTCATGTCGACTACGCCGTCTCTGTTGCAGTCTCCACGAAGTGTGTTTTCACAGGCGATGTACTCTCCGACACTTGAATATGAGCTTGCGGATGCAGGAAACGCAAATACCGCTACAACAGCAACTGTTGCCAAACACAATGAAACGAGTTTCTTAAAATTCTTCTTCATAGATAAATCTACTCCTTATAAAAATAACTTATTCCACAAAAGCCTCCGGATCGCTTTTGCTCGCAAAGTATAACAAACACAGGGTGTTGATGCAACTGGTAAATTTGATTGCCACAAAGTTGCCTATCTTTGTGCGGCCTTCTTTACGCCGGCGTGGAAGACGAGGTAAATGTGGCGAGTTTCCATAAATATGGAAACTATGAGGCGATTTTATGAATATTATTAATGTTTGATTGCCAAACGGTAAACAATCCCGGATTATGTTCACTTTTTATGTTCAGAAAATAAAAAATGATCAACTTCTATAAAAGAAAGTTGATCATTTGAAATGCTGTTTAATGAAGATTACTATCAGTTACCGCTATCTTCTCGCCTATGCGCCTCTTCCTTCATCTCGTACATGGCTTCATCTGCCATTCTGAAGTATTCCTCATTTTTAAGGTCATTACCGGGCTGGATAATAACTGATCCTACGCTGACACTAAGTCTGAAAGGAAGACTCATCTCAATAGAAAGTCTCATTGCCTTATTGATGATTTCCGCTTTGAGAGCTTCCATATCTTCGGCTGCGATACAGTCACCAATGATTACATATTCATCACCGCCGTATCTGACGGCTTTCCAGTTCTTGGGTATTGAAGATCTGATAACGTCGGCAACCGTCTTAATGGCTGTATCACCTTGAAGATGACCATACTTGTCATTTATGACCTTCATTCTGTTGATATCAACTACCATAATTACAGATGCACTTCCTGAACGTCTTAGTTCATCCAGATAAGGGATAGCAATCTTCTCGTATCCCATTCTGTTATAAAGACC
>JAKSRK010000062.1 GCA_024403655.1 Saccharofermentans sp.
CATCGCTCGTCACTCTACTGATACATTAATATTTGAAAGGAAGTTATATGAAGACGTTCAAATCACTTATTGCGGCGATCCTTGTGTCGACTTTTGTGTTGTCTTCCCTCGCGTCATGTTCCTCCGATGCCGGTAAAAGGGATGAGTCTGAAGCTGAGACAACTACTACGGAAGCTACCACTACTACAGAGGAAACGACTACAAGAGCTACAACAGAAGCGACTACCACTTCTTCTGAGACAAGTGAAGAGAGTACTGTCACGACCAGTTCCTCAGGTAACACAAATAGAGATATTGACCTTTGCGGATTAAATATTACATTCACTGCGGAGATTGCTACCGAGGATATTGAGCCCGACTATGTTGACTCCAATGACCCTAATGCTCCGATAGTCATTATCACTCCAAGCGAATCAGTGGGCGTCGTTACTTATACAAGCGTAAACACATATCCGGACGGCGAAGGCTGGTTTTTACTCGAGAGCATCGACCAGGAGCTGATTACCTTCAACATGATAGACAAAGACGATCCTATCGCCATACAGATGGATCTTAATTCAGATAACCCCGTCAGAGCCATCCAGTACACAGACGGAACTGAGTATCGTAACTTGGCATTTATTCAATACGATCCTGATACCAATCAGGTCATTATTGAAGAGAATCACGCCGTAGGATAAGAGTAACAGGAGCCGTTCTGATGGTAATTAACTGTCAGAACGGATTCTTTTTGCTTTCAATAAGGAGCAGAACGTCTCCTGCCAGATCAAGGATATAGATGAACTGGAAGATAACTGCCAGAAGTACAATACCTGATATCTTTTGCTGCTTCTTCTTAAAGCGAGCGAAGACATATACTACTGTCTTAAGATTAATAATCAGGAAGTAGCCGTATGTTACTGTAACGCCTACACCGATTACAATCGGAATTCCCACCATAAGAAGAGGATTAATGAATCCGGTAAACATGACAAACCACATTATGAAGTTGGTAAGGAACCACGGGATCAGTGCTATCTTCTCTATAAAGAGCCTCGTGGAGATTGAAGCTTCTACTTTACGTGCCACACCACGTGTTTTAACAATGTTAATTATGCCCAGAATAGTGGGAATTACGGCAAAAACAAGAATCAGCGGAACAAGATATTGCTGAACACTGTAACTGAAGTTATCGTACAAAGCCAAAGACAGGATAATATAAACCTGCAAGAAATAAAGTGAAATCGTAAATAGTACATTTAGTACAGTGCGAGACTTTTTACCCTTTTCCATAAATTCTCCCTCCGAACCTGTTACTACAATTCTATCACTTTTTCCTTATTAGCCTCTCCCACATAATTGCAACAAATCCCCTTTGGAATTCGTCACTTAAGTGATCGTAATACAACCAAAGGGATAGAAATAGGCAGAAGAGTTGTGAACTGCTTCGATTAATATCGGGCATTCACAACTCTTCTTATGCTGCTTTAGTCTGTCTCCTCACTGCCTTTGTAGTGACTTAAAGTTAATGCAATAATGTTCCCGGGAAGCTCCAGGAATTCTCCGAAAGGATTAATAACAACTCCTTCTACCTCTTCGTAGTTAAGGCCTGCCTTAAGAATCTGCTCTATAGAGATGTTCATGCTGATATTCGTTGTAGGCTGCTTATGAAGTTCATGCTCTGAAGTAAAAAGAGGTATCCATAACCTGCCGTTTGTATCCTTCATGGTATCCATTCGGAATCTGACATCTTCTTCGAGGGTAAAACTCTTCCCGGCAAGGTCCTTTACTACTTCTTCGATATTATCTGTATCAGGAATCTCAGGGAAAGGGAAAGAACCCTGTGAGACAAGCATCGGCATCGGTGCTTCACCGCCTTCGCTCATTCTCATCAAAAGGACATCCAGAACTCTTGCAAAAGCCTCTGCTTCTCCTGTTCTTCTTACATCTGCTACTGCCATCTCAATATACTCGTTGTGCTCGTATGCTCCAGCTTCCATTTTGCTTTCCTCCTCGAATTTGTTTTATAGCTGAATTCTAACGAAGATTCATAGCCGGAAGGTCAATCTGAGATTGACGTTTACGGGCAAAAATTAAGCTGCTCGTCTGAGCAGCTGATCGGCAGTAAGAATACGCCTTTACTTTATACATTTAAGTTCGTCCAGGCCGTGCTCAGCAAGAAGCTTATTTACCGCCTTAATGTCGTAGATTCCGTTTATTATGCAGGCTCTTACAACAAGGTCCATCTTATTACTTCTGCTTAGTGTCCATCCGGCAGACTCCAGTAACTCCAGCGTATCCATTAAGTCGAGATTGAAGGCCAGGCACAAAGCAACTGCCGTGTATTTATTGGGGTGGTAGTCGTCATCGAGCGTTACCTTGGAGAAAGTCTGCTTGGAGATGTCCGCCGCCTTATATATCGTGGCAGGCTTCAGCTGACGTTCTTCTATAAGAGCATTTACTCTGTCTTTGAAGCTGGCTTCAGAAGAAAGAAGAAGTGCGTCGAGATCTACTACAGGCTTCTTCGGGTTAAGCGAATTATATACGGATTCGTAGTGTTGCTTCTTGTGCATCCTTTCGAGGTCAATATTACGCTCAAGCTTTGTTACTTCTCCGTTTAAGCTCTTAATTATGTGGTCGCGTACAATCTTCATGCGCTTGTCGTCGAAGGTATCTTCCTTCTCGTAAAGAACGATAGTTATGTCTAGTCCGTGTTTGCTGTTATATTCTTCCGCGACAGCCGTAAGAAGCTTCATTATGTTGTCCTTGGAAAAGCCGTTTACGCCGGTTGCAATAAGACATGTAGCTACAGTTTTGCAGCCAAGTTCCAGTGCAAGCTTAAAGGAATTCTCGTAGCAGGTTCTGACCGCATCGTATTCGCCACTACTACCGCCATTCCACAAGGGTGCGACCGTATGTATAAGATACTTCGCATCCAGAGCAAAAGCCGGGGTTGCTTTCGCGTCTCCAACACTGATTTTTCCTATTCTGATTCTCTCAGTAAGGAGCTCGTTGAAGCCGGCCGCTTCGTAAATAGCCATATCCAATCCTCTCCCGCAGACAGGCTCCGGGTTAGCACTGAAAATAATGGCATCAGCCTTAGTCTTTGTTAAGTCTCCGCAAATAACATTACAACTCATATAAAGCCCTCTTGCAGTACAAATCACAGCTCCATATTAAGGAGCATCTCGCCGGCAGCTGCCATCTCATTGGAAGAATAAGCACATAACTTAACGTCAACATCGTAGTCGGGGTAATCACTTACGAACTTCTTATAGGCTCTTACACACTGCTTCGCAGACTCCCCTGCAGGATCCTTAAGTTTACCGCTGAATATACCCGAACTAATCAAAGGAAATGAGATGCTGTGATACTCGTTTTCCTTCAGGACACAAAGCGAATTATAGTAAGCAGCAAATAATTCTTCATAGGCATCAGCGTCAACTCTGAAGTCCGGTCCTACGGCATGGATAATTGCCTTTGCATTATTTAAGCGAAATGCAGGCGTTATGACAGCATCACCGTCTTTAAGCGGCGTCTTAATCTTCAGACACGCTGCCGTTAATTGGAAGGAGCCTGCCTTCCTAAAGATAACGCCGCAGATACCGCCGCCTTCCCATAAATGTTTATTAGCGGCATTTACTACCGCATCTACAGTCTGGTCTGCACAGGAACCGTTTATTAACTCGAACTTACTCATAAGAACCTCCCTTATATCTTCTCGGTATGCTTACAGTCAGGGTAGCTGCTGCAGCCCCAAAACTCGCCGTATCTGCCGTTTCTCTTCTTAAGGAAACTTCCGCAGCAGGAACAGATACGAATCTGCGAAGACAGACTTTCCATCTCTTCCCCAAGTGCCTCAAATACCTTTTGATTCATCCTGCAATCGTTAAGTGCACGATGAGCTCCGTCTGTAGCTATCCCATAGTGACAGGCAAGATTAACAAGCGAATGCGAAGACAGGTTCGGTAGGCACACTCTGGACAAAGGCAGGGTATCGACATAGTCGTTAGTTATAGTCTTCCCCAGGAACCGTTCTGCATCCCTATAGATGAACTTCATGTCAAAGCTGTGTATGTTATGGCCTACCAGTACATAGTCTCCTGCAAAGTCCAGAAATTCCTTCAAAACAATATCAAAAGAGGGATAGTTCTCGACCATGTCATCGGTAATGCCGTTTACCGCACTAGCATAATAAGGAATCGGTCTTCCGGGATTAACAAGAGACGTAAATTCATCTACAACAATACCGGAGTTTACCTTAATGGCAGAGATTTCCACGACATCGTCGGAATTGACGGAAACTCCTGTTGTCTCCAGGTCAAAGACGACATAATCGCTTACATACTTATTGAGTTTCTTTCCATTAGCGCAAGACATATCGTTCCCCCTTTAATTAATTATACACTCATCAGGTCTTATGCTTCGATTCTATTCGAGGTAAATAAAAAGGAGGTCAATCTGCGAGGGACTTTTTACTGCAGTCTCATGATTATTTTGCGGGCTATGCAACGTATAGCCCGCCGGCTTCGTCACTTAAGTGATCGCGATTAACAAACTACTTTAAAAAGGTGGAATAAGAATGAAAAAATTCAAATCAATTATTACGACTACTATCGTGTCAGCACTTGCTGTGTCTTCACTTATGGCATGTTCTTCTGATGTTGCTAATACAAATAAGCCCGAGGAGACAACAGAGGCTACCACTACGACCACACAGGCTACAACTGAAGCAACCAGCGAAGCTACTACAACGTCCTTCCGCAACATCACTAATACTACGGACAGCACTGAGTTTTATCATGGTGTTGATGTAACATTTACCGCAGAAATCAGAGATGATGTCGATCCGGATTATATTGATTCAGAGAGCGCAGATTCAAAAGTTGTAGTATTTACTCCCAGTGAAGATATCACCGATATTTACTTTTCCTATGTAGAAACTGAGTTCGATGAAGATGGCTATCCCGTCCTTACAGATTATCAATCAGAACCTATCGGCTTCATTGTTGCAGCTGAAGATAATCCGATCGCCATCCAGATGGATCTTGAAGATGGTGAACCTACAAGAGCCTTAATGTACACAGACGCCGAGGACTTCTGTCACCTGGTATTCATACAATACGATGAAGCTACTGATACCGTATCAGTCTTAGAAAGCCACTCAGCCGGATAAAAATCAATGCCGTGAATCGATTGGATTCACGGCATTTTATTATGTCTATTATTGATTACTTACTGTAATGTGATGCCGGCTTTGTCAGCTAATTCCTGCATCCAGATGGCGCGCTTCATTACTGAGATTCTTACCTTCTTCTGCTTTCCGTTCTCATCCTCATAGTAAACCATCATACCGATGGGAAGGAAAGGGAAAGCACCACGTCCGATGCAACACTTCTTAATATTCTTAATGCTTGAATAAGGAATTGCTATGCTGTCGAATCCTCCGTGAAAGATAAAGCTGCGCTCTGTAAAATACAAATGTCCTCTTGTGCCGATGGTCCAGGAATATCTGTCTCCGGATACATTGTTAATGACTTTATCGTCTTCAGCCATAAGCTCCTGTTCCTTCAAAAGCTTTGTCATCTCCTGAACTTTCTCTTCTGAATAAACTCCAATCATATTAACTTTCCTCCATATATATCGCCAATATACGCAATCATAGCACAATAAATCTCACATGGTAAATTCGAAGTGTACATTCGCATTTATTTACTTCAGTTATCAGTATGCTTCACTTCAAGATCAAGCAAATATTGAACTCTTCTTTGGATAAATCTCTCTATTGCTTTTTTACGTTCTGCCGACATAGGATACGCTTTATGGTTAGTAAGTTTAAATCCTATAAGCTTTCTTAATTCATCCTTCTGTCGATTACTGATAAACTCTTCAGCTATAGCATCGAACGAAGCACCTGAATGAGGAGTCCTTGTCTTGGCATAATTATCCAGATTCTCAAAATCAACAGGCATTCCCTGATTGAACAACGATATGCCGTGATCAAACAATGGCGCAAAGGCATAAGGTTTATTCGATTCATTATCTACCAACAAACCAAAATTACCATAATGCCTATCTTCGTTATAGATAAGTGAATCAAATATCAACATATCAATGTACTCGTTATAACAATCTTCACTTATACCCTTTAAAAATTCAGCTGTACCGCGAAGAGTAGGCTTCTTAATGAATCTATACATAGGAACATAGGAGTGATCTATATCAGAAAATAATGCACATGTTGAACAAAGACTTCGCTTCCACATAGAAAGCCCATAAGTCACGTGCTTAATCCCCATTTGTTCCGCAATCTGGGAAGCAAAGTATTCAGAATATGGTTCATTGCCTGTGTTGGCAGCACCACTAGTTCCACCTTTATATAACTGAACAACATTATTAAGTCGTCTCCAGCCCTTACGAAGGTTGCCATTAGTAGTAAATTCAGGTGACGAAGTAAACCCTCTGGCTCTGGAAGATCCATATCCTGTATATGCAATAAGCGAAAGTGCTTTTACAAAATCATTATTGTAGAGATTGTATTCTTTGAATTTACCATCAAAATCATCACCGACAATCCAATAACTATCATTAAGAGACAAACCCTTACAGATGTCTATTATTCCCTTCGTATTGTTGTGTGATAATCCATTCTTGGCAAGAAAAGAATCTACAAATTCTCTATTCTTGGGAATAACTCTTGAACGAATCCAAGACATAAGGCCTTCATTGGTCAACGTCAAACCAATCGGAAGCAACTGCCTATATTGTTCGTTGACTCTACTTATGTTGCAAGACTGCCCTTCCAGAGAATCAACAATAATATCAAATTCTATAAGAATCGTGTCATATTGTTTCAGTAAATACATCCTATTCTCCTTTTAGCAGTTATCGAAAACATTTTATCATTCTTTTAGTAATTGTGTTTACATTTGACCGCCCTGACCGCTTAAGGCTTATTGCTGTACTGCAAGTTAAAAATCAACAAAAATCAACGATATAAGTATTAGGAAATTATCGCTTTTTGTTACCAATTAATCTCTTCCGGATATTCCAATCTGGGATCATACAGTTCATGAACACTGCATCCTTCCAACTTAGCCGAATACTCCAAATCTCTCTTCATATTTCTATAAGAATCCGGTTGCTGTAAGAATCTCTTAGCTATATTTTTAAGCTTGTCCTTCCTCTTTTCTACTGGCGTCTTCAAGTATTCAATATTACATTTATCCAGATACATTGTCGCATAATCCACAAAGAAAAAACCATACTTACGACCTTGGATCATCAACAACTTCTCTACTTCATCATCACCGATAGCCTCGGCAAGAGCACCGAGTATTACAGCAGCAAGAGTATCAAGCACCGCTCGGTCTCTGACATAATCAGCATATCTTAGTGGACTATAAGATTCACCTAACTTCTGCTTCATGCCTCTCTTTCCGTAATACTTACCTGAACTTAAATACATTTCAGATACGGATAATGCCACAAATACAGCCTCAGTGAACATAATGTTCACGCTATAACGCACCTCACGTCTTGGATATGACTTAGGGAAACTCTCAACTATATTATTGTCTACCACCCTAATCTCACGAGTTCCCATATAAGCGTGTCTGATATCGTAGCAAACGCCAAGCAAACGATTTTTTATTCCCCAATAGGGATCATCGTAGTTATCATCTAAGCCGGTTATTCTGTAAATACTTTCCGTTATTTCATATAAATCATCAAAAGTTCCTTCGATCGTAACTCCTGCAAGATTCTCAGTAGGTTTTGCCGTAATCATCCTATCCTCCTTTGTCTGTTCTAGCCCTCATATTCTTTACGAATCTTGGCCAGATAATATTCTCTATTCGTTTCCTTATAAGCTTCAAAAGTATCATCAATTACACCGGCATTATACATTGCATATACAAGCTTCTTACCGATCGTTTCAGCTATACCGGGGATCTCGCCTACCCATAAATCGGTCTTCATAACCTCACGTAGAGCACCGATATTTACAATTCCCACATTCATCAGAAGAGATGCGTGACGGGCAGTTATTCCATTCAAAACATCAGGACTTTGAAGCATAAGAGCAGCAAGTTCAGGTTTGCCTTCCGCAATGAACTGTTGCCTTGCTTCTTCCACCTGATTATTTATCTTGCTTAACCTTCCCTTATATCCGTCTACGATCCATGCAATCCTATTTGCTTTTCTTAAGCTTAAAACAGCTCGTCGTGCCAAAGATCCGCACCTCGCGCCCGATCGTCCGGTCAACTCTCCTATCTCTTTATAGGTAAGGCCTTTCTCGTAATGAAGGCTGATTATTTCCTGATCTAATTCCTTGAGTTGTTCAATAGCAAATTCCAAACCTAGAATCTGATCCTCTGTTGGATTTTTTAAGTCTGACTTTATCTCTACGATCAAATTTTGAGGATACGTTACTTTCTTTTCCTTCTTCACTTTCTTCCTTTGAGGAACTACACCAACCGGTACTCCAATCAGCTTTATAATCTGATCAATAGATGCATCGGGATAAATATCCATAATATGCCTTGCAATCTTTTGCCCGGACTCAAGCGGTTCCTCACAGTAAGCACTCCTGACATAATCATATCCGAAGATATGCTCCGGAGTTGCATAAACAGCTACAGCCCAACCGTATTCTTGTCCTATTTTGTTCCTTTTTTGGCGAAAGGCTTTTACACACAAATACAGCATATGCTGCAAGTCGGCGATCGTCCCCTCAAATCCCTTCTCGCCTTCTGCGCCAAATCCGGCCCTCTTTTTTATCTCGTTGGAATAAAGCTCTGCGTCTTCATATCCTTCAGCAAATAAGTCCATTATCTTCTTCTGACGTCTTGACGCCTTCTCGTCATCCCAAAGAGCATCAAAATCATATCCGTCTCTGCGGTAATTAGCAAAGAACGGAAGCCATTTCTTAGAGATATATCCGGCTTTCCCGCCAAAGAACTTACCATAAGCTACTTTTCCGCCTTCTGCAATAATAGTTCTCCATTCCCATGGATCTACTGCAGGATTCTCTGACCACCAGTGTTCCGCTACAGTGTGTTCCTCTAATGAAAAGCCCGGAATCACATTCTTAAAAAGCGGCAAAAATCCAATCCGATTAATATATTCAATTGCCTCATCAACTGTATGGATACATTCCGGATCATCAGGCTCAACGCCATACATAATCCACGAGCCACCTTCATTTCCCATATTTATTCAATCCTCTAGATACGAATTATTATCAGAACCAATCAAACCCGTCATCATTGTCTTCACCCATAAGCCAATCATCATAACTTTCAAGTGCATCAAACCACTCTTCTTTATATTCTTTAATCATATCCAGTAAGAATTGGTAATGCTTTTCCTCTATCTGTCCGAGATCCAGCATACATTTATAGAACTTCTTAATACCGGCTATCTGGTCTTTACAATCAGACTTACTCGCCCAAGTACATTTCTCAATATACCAATCACCCAGATAGTAATTGATTTCATAGCAACCATCTTTAAGTTCATTAATATGCTCACCATACACGCCAAAATCATGGAGGTAAAAAGCTACATTCGTAACATGTTTATTAATTGTCTTCTTACTTAATTTTTGAGAATTCAGCTCCTTCTCAAACAATTCCAGTTGCACTTTAAACTTGTCAGGCGTTCCCTGACAATCATCGTCGTCATCATTTAATATATCTTTGATAATCTTATCTACATCATCCATAATCTCTTCACTTGTCCTTATTTTTACTGATTTATCATCATTATAACCTTTACTGAACTAACTAACTATTCACAAACAAATTTTGGTAAAAAAACATGCATGTCCGTTAGTAACAACAAAGCTGTGCTGTTCTTCTATAATAACTTGATTTCCAAGGCTCACTAATATAAAGTGTTCAAGTATTTTTCAAAGAAAGATTAGGAGTAAACATGAAGAAGTTTAAGAATGTTATCGCGTTATTGACTCTTGCAGCATTCGTCATCTCATCAACAGCATGCCACAGCAATAACACACGCGAAGAAGAAACAGCTTCGAGTGCAACAACTGAGAGCACCGTTGAAGAGACAGAAGCTGAGACTGAAGACAATCAGAACGAGACTACAGAAGCTACTGAGGACGAGGATCCTTATGCAAGCCTTAGAAACTATGACAATGAGTTCTATTGCACCGCACCTGACGGAAGCTCATTTATCGTAGTTCAGCCCAGTATTCCTCAGGAGGGATTCAGATCAATCTATATTACCGGCTCTCCGAGTACTTTTGGTATCACTTACGTAAACGATGATACTGACATCGTTGTCAGAGTAATGACAACTTATTATCCGAACGATACCTTAGAGAGCTGGGCTGCAGCAAAGCCGGATAGTTTTGAAAGCGGACCTGTTACTAACGAGACTGTTGTTTACAGCGGTGTCGAGCGCGAAGTAATCGTCAATGTTGATTCATACAGCCGTTTTGAATTCTATGCTCTTGAAGCTGACCAGGGCGTATATGAGATTCAGGTATTCTTATCTAATTACGTAAACAGACACGACGAATACGATCGTGATATGGTAGACAGCTTCATCAACGCATTCATGACTGACACAGTATTCGAATATATGAGCTGACAGGCGTTGTCTTACATTCAGTAACATTATATGAGCCGTCTCACGAAGGAAGCAATCCCTTAATGAGGCGGCTCTTTTGTCACCATAGTCAACATACAGGGCAAATCGACACAAAACTTAATTTCAGAAAAGGAATGTTCCTTCAGATATAGCAGGAGCAACTTTATCGTAGTCCTCCCAGCTAAAAGGAGTCTCAAGAGCATTCACATACTCACAATAATCGTTAGTATACTGATTCTCATAATAAACATTTACCGTAACCAAAACATCTTCTCTTATGTCATCACTTGTAAGAGTGAGATCAAGATATTTCTCAAAATAGTCAAAGCCGGTTACTCTCCTGGCGATCAAATCTTCAATAAACTTTACTTCGTCTTCATCTTTATAATGGTCATCACTCAAATACTTATTGATGGCAAGCCAGGTTACAAAGATGCTGATGTGATTAGAGGCATAGTTCCACACCATTCTTTTATCTGCGGATGTAAACTCTTTCTTAGTGATTTTGTTTATCTCACAGTAACTCTCAAGCGCACTGTCGTACTGCCACTTAGCCTTATCTATAATACTCATATAATTCTCCTGCGCACAAAGGCTTAATTCCAGCTCTTCCATACTTCAGGCTGATATCCCAAAGTTGACTGCTTACCGTTTCTGACAACCGGTGTCTTAATAACAGACGGATTCTCTAAGATCTTATTCAGTTTGTCCTCATCAGCTATGTACTTAATCAGAGCAAGCGTATCCTGATCCTTTCCTTCCCAGTTGATCATATTCTCCATACCGCCGTTAGCCTGAGCGACAGATGTGAATTCACCCTTACTCATGCCTTTTTCTTTCATATCAATGAACTGATACTTGATTCCGCGTTCTTTGAAGAAACGCTCTGCTTTCTTTGTATCATTGCATTTCTTCGTCCCGAATATCTGAATATTCATAATGTCACCTTCAAAACTTTATATTGACTCCTGATCCATTTTTGCCAGGGCACAGGAAACATCTACCGCGGTATTGAAGATTGCTTCCTTCGGAGCCACACTCATAGATTCCTTCATGATGTTCTGCAATACGATTCCATACAGCACAGGCCACTCCTCAGGCTTCTTGCAATATCGAAGTGTCATGTTATCCTTGATGCCATCCCAGCACAGCTTGATGTTCTTATAAAGATCTGCAGGATCCATATTGCCGGACACCACAAAATTCTCTGTTCCTATAGTAGTTGCCTGCCTTTGGATAATTCCCATTAATGCAGACTGAGGCATCTGAGCAATGGCACATGCCAATGCAGTTACACTATACTTATTCTCGTGAAGGTACTTATTTACCGCATCACCCATAAAGTATTTCTTACCGTCTTTGCAGCTGACCTCAACCATCGGCTCGCCGTTCGCCTTCACAGCTTCATGGCAGGCAATTCCGGCGAGTCCGGCTGCATACAAAGTAACCAAGTATAAATCAGTTCCGTTCTTTCCTGTCAGAACTGACTTAAGCATGGCAATTATGTTCCCGGCCTGAGAACAGAGTCTGTCCATCATCTCCTTCTCATCGCCGGAAATAGTCGTATCAGCCTGCTTTGTCTCCGCCTTTTTCTTACC
>JAKSRK010000063.1 GCA_024403655.1 Saccharofermentans sp.
CTTTTGAATTGCTTTGAGTAAGACCTCTGTTAAGCTTTGTTCATGCTGCTTATATAATCTTCGAGGTTCTTAAAGATGTGATCTTTGCCGACATGGTCAGCAAAGCCGGTCTGATTCAAGGTGGAGCTTACATAGTCGCTTAAACCTACGAAGCAGTAATCTGCACCCTTTGACTTAATGTAATTGACGGCTTCAACAAACTCGGATTCAGCCGATACATCTGCGAATACAACACCTCTGAAGGAGAGGATATAAGTATCGTAATCTTTCTCGCACTTCTCAATAGCTTTCTTAAGTTCCTTGCCGTTAGCGAAGAAGTAAGCGCCTACACTGTAAACGATAGCTGCATTCTTCTTGCCGATAAGTGTCTCTTCTTCGACATTTACTCTGATCTTTGCAAGAGTATTGATTGTGAGAATCATCGCAAGACCTACACCGATTAAGATAGCGTAAGTAAGGTCGAGAACGACTGTAGCAACCATTGTAACGAAGAACAGGATGATGGCGTCTGTAAGCTTATGTGTGAAGTAAGACTTGATTGTTGTAAAGTCATTCATCTTAAACGCTGTCATAAGAAGAACACCTGCAAGGGCTGCATAAGGTACCATTCCGATAACGGGAGCAAGAATAAACATGCAGGCGATAAGGAATACGGACTGGAATACTGATGTAAGTCTTGTACGGCATCCGCTCTTAATTGCAACGGATGTTCTTGCGATAGCTGCAGTGGAAGGAACACCACCTGCGAAAGGCACAACCATGTTGGCAACACCCTGAGCGATAAGCTCTACGTTGGAGTCGAACTTCTCCTTCTTCATCTCAGCAGCACAAGTACCGCAGAGAAGTGACTCGATCATGCCGAGAAGGGCGATTGTTATTGAGTAGCCGATTATCTCGGAAATCATTGTTCCGTTGATGCCGCCGATATTAAGCTTCTCTGTGTTGATAATTGATCTGGGGATATTACCGATAGTGGCAACATCAAGCTTTGCGATGGTAACTACTGCAGTAATGATGATAATTGCTGCAAGAGAACCAGGAACATATTTGCCGAGCTTCTTGGGATATATTGCCATTATTACGATAACTGCAATCGTGAGAACCAGAGTAGTTACATCTGTATCTTTAATATTGGAGAAGAAGTCCATAAGCTTGTCTATGGTGCTTTCTCCCGCGGCCTGCACTCCAAATGCATTCTTAAGCTGACCAATGGCGATAACAAGTGCAATACCGGAAGTAAATCCCGTTACAACCGGCTTGGGGATAAACTGTACCAGTTTACCGAATCGCAAAAGTCCCGCAATCAGCAAGATGATACCCGATATAAAGGTAGCGGCAAACATTCCCTGAAGACCGTACTTGCCGGATACGATTGTACCGAGGACAACTGCCATGGCTCCGGTAGGACCTGAGATCTGGAAGGATCCGCCGCCGAGAAGACCTGAGATAATACCTGCGAGGATAGCTGTGATAAGACCGCCTGCTATACCTATAGCCGCATGCTCTGCGTCAACGCTTGCCGCACCGAAAGCAAGTGCGAGCGGAAGTGCAACTGCGCCTACGGTGATTCCCGCTGTGACGTCATTTAAAAAAGCTTTGCTGTTGTAACCCTTAAACTCATTAACAAAAATCTTTTTGTAATGACCAAAGAAGGGACGTTTGCTCTTGGAAGATGCCATACTTTTCTCCAATCAAAATACTTATTTACGAGAATTTAATATAGAAAGAAATAAGATATAGTTCAATAAGACAAATAACGGATATAAAGGCCCCATGACGGACTTATATTGTCAATTTGCACTAGAGAATAAAAAAATCCGAATCTTCGAAGAAGGAAGACTCAGACTTAACGGGATTTTGCCTCAAGACTTTTTCTTGATAACTTTAAATCCCTGACTTATAATCAATAAATGGTAATCAACGTATTATACACGGAAGGAGAATAATAATGATTTACTCAGCAGAAGTAAAGAATATGTGCCCCGTTACCCAGGGTGTACATCACGGCGCCGCTCCGATTCCCGAAGAGGCTAAGTGGGTAAAGGCTAAGAAGGTTGAGGATATTTCCGGTTATACACACGGTATCGGCTGGTGTGCACCTCAGCAGGGTGCCTGCAAGCTTTCCCTTAATGTTAAGGACGGTATCATCCAGGAGGCTCTCGTTGAGACTATCGGATGCTCCGGTATGACACACTCCGCTGCTATGGCTGCAGAGATTCTTCCCGGCCTTACAGTTATGGAAGCTCTTAACACAGACCTCGTTTGTGATGCTATCAACACAGCTATGAGAGAGCTTTTCCTTCAGATCGTTTACGGTCGTACACAGAGTGCTTTCTCCGAGGACGGACTTCAGATCGGTGCTGGTCTTGAGGACCTTGGTAAGGGCTCACGTTCCATGGTAGGTACAACATACGGTACTCTTGATAAGGGTCCCCGTTACCTTGAACTTACAGATGGTTATATCACAGAGGTTGCTCTTGATGAGAACGATGAGATCATCGGCTACAAGTTCGTTAACTTTGGTAAGATGATGGACTTCATCAAGGCAGGCGATGACGCTAACACAGCTTTCGAGAAGGCTTCCGGTAAGTACGGAAGAGTTGCCGATGCAGTTAAGTGCATTGACCCTCGTAAGCAGTAATAGAGGAGGAACATAAGAAATGGCTTTATTTGAATCATATGAGAGAAGAGAAAAGCAGATTCTCGAAGCTCTTAATAAGTATGGCATCTCCTCTATTGAAGAGGCAGAGAAGATCACAAAGGACGCAGGTCTTGACGTATATCACCTTATCGAAGGCATTCAGCCTATCTGCTTTGAGAACGCTAAGTGGGCTTACACAGTAGGTGCTGCTATCGCTATCAAGAAGAACTGCCGTAAGGCTGCTGACGCTGCTGCTGCTATCGGTGAAGGTCTCCAGGCTTTCTGTATCCCCGGTTCTGTAGCTGACAGACGTAAGGTTGGTCTTGGTCACGGTAACCTTGGTAAGATGCTCCTCGAAGAGGACACAGAGTGCTTCGCATTCCTCGCTGGTCACGAGTCTTTCGCAGCTGCTGAGGGTGCTATCGGTATCGCAGAGAAGGCTAACAAGGTTCGTCAGAAGCCTCTTAGAGTTATCCTTAACGGTCTTGGTAAGGATGCTGCTCAGATCATCTCAAGAATCAACGGTTTCACATATGTTGAGACAGAGTATGATTACTTCACAGGCGAGCTTAAGGAAGTTTTCCGTAAGTGCTATTCCAAGGATGCAAACTCTCCTCGTGCAAAGGTTAACTGCTACGGCGCTAACGATGTACAGGAAGGCGTTGCAATCATGTGGAAGGAGAATGTTGACGTTTCCATCACAGGTAACTCTACTAACCCCACAAGATTCCAGCATCCTGTTGCAGGTACATATAAGAAGGAGAGAATCGAAGCTGGTAAGAAGTACTTCTCAGTTGCTTCCGGCGGTGGTACAGGTCGTACACTTCACCCTGATAACATGGCTGCAGGTCCTGCTTCCTACGGTATGACAGATACTATGGGTCGTATGCACTCTGACGCTCAGTTCGCTGGTTCTTCTTCCGTTCCTGCTCACGTTGAGATGATGGGTCTTATCGGTGCTGGTAACAACCCCATGGTTGGTATGACAGTTTCTACTGCTGTATCTATCGAAGAGGCTGCTAAGGCAGGTAAGTTCTAATCTGAACTTGAATCTTTTAAGATGAACTATAAAAATCCCGCGGTTTATGCCGCGGGATTTTTTACTTGTGGTACAATCTAGTACAACAAATATCTGGGGAGAATGATGATATGTCTTTGGATGAAACAATTAAGAGAATAAATGAACTTGCACATAAGTCTAAGGCAGAAGGTCTTACTGATGCAGAGAAGGAAGAGCAGAAGAAGCTTCGTGACATCTACAGGAAGTCTGTCCTTGGCAATCTCAGTGCTCAGCTTGAGAATATGTCTATCAAGAATCCTGACGGAAGCATCACTCCCGTTAAGAAGAAGGATTCCTGAGTTTTATCGAACAAGATAGTAACTAATAACCCTCATCCGAATCTCGGGTGAGGGTTATTAGCGTTCTAGGTTTAATGGAAGGGTAAAGGACTTCCGGGGGGCGGAAGTCCTTTGGGAAGGTTATGAAAAAGTATGTCTGATTTGTAGTAATCAGGTACGGTGCTATATTAGCAATGAGTTGTATACGAGTTGATTGAAAGATGTGTACGAGTTGTAAAATAACTGACTATTTTGCTCAACTTAATCTTATCTTAAAGATTTATTAGCTATTCTTTTGTTATATTTCGGTAGGATAACAGCATAGGGAACAATCAAGACAACAAAAGGGGTAATCAATTTATGAAGGGCAACATCACACTGATTCTTTCGGCAGCTTGCGTAACACTCGGAATAGTATTTATGGTAATGGATGCATATCAGGGCAAGGCTATGTTTCCTGCAGGAATCATGATGTTTGTCAGCATGATCGCTTTCCTGGCAAATCTCGGAAAGCAAAATGCCAAAAATCTTATAACTGAAGAAGACGTCTGACAAATCTTTATTACATACATATAATTAAAAAATGTGTTAGTATTTTAAGTGTATCGGCCTGTTGGTTCCGATGCACTTATTTTCATTTTCGGAGGTTCACTTATGGCTTGTTTTACTGCACCTTTGGCTGAGGCTGTTATTGTAAAAGCTATTGAAAAGAATATCGAGAAGAAGGGGACACAGGAGTCTTCCGAGAGAGTCCCTCTTACAAGAAAGGTTAAGTGGTTGTCAACAATGCTTTTCGGCGGATCAGCACTTCTTGCTTTTGAGCATATCTGGCACGGCGAGATCACAGCATGGTTCCCTTTCCTTACAGCTATGTCAGAGAAGGCAGATGCTATTACAATGCTTAAGGAGATTGCTACAGTAGGTGTTGCAATGGCAGCTCTTATAACAGCAGTGTGGATTGTAATGTGCAAGGTAGCAGATATGGTTCTTAGGAGCAAAGCACAGGAGACAGTCGAGGAGGCAAATATCTGATGACTCTTCTTATTGCGTCTTTCGCGGCTATTATTGCCACAATCAAGTGGTATACGGTCAAGGATGATTCTCTTAAGATCGGAACGCTTGCCCTTATTTACTGGGGTGCAACGCTTATGTGGAGTGTGGATGCGGTATTTGAGTATATGGAGCTTAAGGCTGAGTTCTTTACCCCTGCTGCTTCAGATATGTTAAATGACGCTTTCCTTGGTTTTTCCGCAGTAGCGCTTGGACTTATAATCTGGTTGGTTATGATTCTGGTTAAGGATCCTAACGGTAAACTTAAAGCAGTACTTGCTAAGAAAGCATAATTAATGAAGTCGCCGTAAGGCGACTTTTTAATTGCTTCTATATCGTTTTTATCGTGATATACTCATAATGTTTTGAATAGTGCTAAAGCACGTCTTCGGAGGGGTTATGTATGAAGATAAGACTCGAACATTTAACCAAGAGATTTCCCAACAGAAATAAGAAGATAGCGTCGGATGTTATTGCCGTCAACGATTTTGATTTTGAGATACCTGACGGTAAGCTTATAGGTCTTCTGGGACCTTCCGGCTGCGGTAAGAGTACGGCTCTGAACCTTATATGCGGTCTTGAAGTACCGTCGGAAGGCAAGATTTTCTTCGATGATGATGATGTAACGACTATCCCTCCGGAGAACAGGGGAGTAGGAATGGTATTTCAAAGCTATGCTCTTTATCCCCATCTTACTGTTCGTAAGAATATTATGTTCCCGCTGGAGAATTTAAAGGGAGAACAAAAGCTCAGCAAAGAGAAGATGGAAGAGAAGGTTCTTGAAGCTGCAAAGACTGTACAGATAGAAGAGCTTCTCGACAGACGTCCCAATGAGATGAGCGGCGGTCAGCAACAAAGAGTTGCAATTGCAAGAGCTCTTGTTAAGATGCCCCGTGTGCTTTTGCTGGACGAGCCTTTGTCCAACCTTGATGCAAGACTTCGTATCCAGACCAGAGAAGAAATAAAGAGGATACAGAATGCTACCGGTATTACGACTATTTTTGTAACACACGATCAGGAAGAAGCTATGAGCATTTCGGATCTGATTGTAGTTATGAAGGCAGGCGTCGTGAACCAGATAGGCAAGCCGCAGGAAGTTTACGATAACCCCGTTAATCTTTTTGTAGCCAAGTTCCTGGGTACTCCTCCGATAAATGTCTACGACGGCCAAATAAAGGGCGGAAAGCTTTATATAGGCGATGACGAGATCTTAGGCAAAGACTATGTAAAATCAGTAAAAGACCAGGATGTATATGTTGGAATTCGTCCCGAAGGTTTTGTGCTGGACGATAATCTCAGCGGCACCAAAGGCAATATAAAAGCAGAGCTTAAGGCAGTAGAAGTAATGGGAAGAGATACAAGCGTAGTCTTTAAGCATAAGGCTTCTTCTGCACTTTCGAGAGCTATAGTTACTGCGGATAACAGAATTAATCCCAAGGCTTCGGAAGTAAGATTTAATGTTAATCCCAAAAAGGTATTTGTCTTTGCAAAGGAAGGCGAGGAGAGACTTATATGAGGAGCAACAACTTAAAAGCCTGGCTTTATCTGCTGCCGGCGATAGTTTTCCTGGGCGTATTTATGGTCTATCCGCTGGTTGATGTACTTATTTATTCCTTTGAAGAGGGATATAACTCCGCGTCACAAACTTCCTTTGGTTTAGGCTTATATAACTATTCTTACGTACTGCACGACCCTTTTTTCCTTCAGGCGATAAAGAATACTTTTATTATCGTAATGATTACCGTGCCTTTGTCTACGGGCCTGGCACTTCTTGTTGCACTGGGGCTTAACTCCATAAAGAAGCTGAAAGAATTATTTCAGACGATATTCTTCCTGCCTTACGTTACAAACACTCTGGCCGTAGGTCTTGTATTCATGATTATGTTTAAGAAGACCCCTTATTCCGACGGCCTTATTAACGTAATGCTCTCCTGGTTTAAGATGAGTCCCGTCGACTTCATAGACGGTCCTTACTGGGCTAAGATTTTTGTAATGTGTGTTTATACCATATGGGTAGTACTTCCTTTTAAGATACTTATCTTAACGAGTGCGCTTGCTTCTGTAGATGAGGTTTACTACAAGGCGGCAAAAATAGACGGCACTTCGCGACTTCGTATTTTTACGAGAATAACGCTTCCCATGATATCTCCAATGATTTTCTACCTCGTCATAACGGGATTTATCGGTGCTTTCAAGGCTTATTCCGATGAGGTTGCCATATTCGGTACGAACCTTAATGCGGCTGGTATGAACACAATAGTAGGCTATGTCTACGACATGCTTTACGGAGATTCCGGAGGATACCCTTCCTATGCTTCTGCGGCGGCGCTTATTCTCTTTGCGATAGTATTCACGATTACCTGCATCAACCTGCTTATAAGCAGGAAGCAGCCCGTGTGAAGGGAGGTATAAGATATGCAGGATTATGACAAGATATCGGCAAATGCCAAAAGGTCTGCTAGCATCCGTAAGACAATCATATATACCCTCCTTGCAGTGTGGGGGCTTATAGTTTTATTCCCTTTTTACTGGATGATACTTACTTCTTTTAAAAGCTACGGTGACTATAACTCCGAGTACATCCCGAAGCTGTATACCACTTCGCCTACCTGGCAGAACTATAAAGATGCTTTTACTCAGGTGACACTCGGTAAGTACTTTGCAAATACGATTCTTTTTACAGCGCTGACAACAGCTCTTATGCTTATCGTCATCGTATTCGCGGCTTTTGCTTTCTCGCGCCTTGAGTTCCGTGGCAAGAATATCGTCTTTACTTTATTCCTGTCCCTTATGATGATTCCTAACGAGCTTGTAATTATCACCAACTACGTGACAATCACCGACCTCGGCCTTCGCAATACCTTTACGGGACTTATTCTCCCTTCGGTAACGTCGGTATTTTATATCTATCTTCTTAAGGAGAACTTCGAGCAGATTCCCGACGAGCTTTATAAAGCTGCAAAGGTAGACGGCACATCCGACCTTAAATACCTCTTTAAAGTTATGATTCCCATCTGCCAGCCTACGGTAGTGACGATAGTGATTCTTAAGGTAATTGAGTGCTGGAATTCCTACGTATGGCCCAGACTTATCACGGACGATCCCGGACATTTCCTCGTATCCAACGGAATTCAGGAAATAAGAGAAAACGGCTTCGGCAGAGAGAATATCCCCGCCATGATGGCTGCCGTAGTAGCTATCTCCGTTCCGCTTATAATTCTCTTTCTGATTTTCCACAAGAAGATAATGGCGGGAGTCTCAAGAGGAGGTACGAAAGGATGAATGCTCTTCATAAAATCGCTGCCCTTGCAGTATCTGCGGCACTTCTTCTTACGTCCTGTCATGGTGCGCATGCCCGAAATGATTTTGCCGTGCCGTCTTCCTTCGACGATACAAAGCACTACGAGATAACATTCTGGGCAAAGAACGATACCAACAAGGCACAGACTCAGATATACGAGAATGCGATAGAAGCCTTCGAGGAACTCTATCCCAACATCACCGTTAATCTTCGTCTCTACACAGACTATGGCAAGATTTATAACGATGTAATAACCAATATCGCGACCAATACCACGCCAAATGTCTGCATTACTTATCCTGACCATATTGCAACATATATGACGGGTTCGAATGTAGTTGTCCCGCTGGATGATCTCCTGACGGATCCTTCTTATGGCCTGGGTGGAAGTGAAGTGAGATTTGACTCTCCGACATTTGACGAGATGGTTCCCTCATTTATGAGCGAATGTATGCTTGATTCTCACTACTACGCGATTCCTTACATGAGATCTACCGAAGCCTGCTATGTTAATAAAACTTATGTCGAAGCCTTGGGCTTTGAACTTCCCGAAGTGCTTACCTGGGACTTTATCTGGGAAGTATCCGAAGCTGCCATGGCTCAAAATCCTGACGGTTCTTATGCCCTTAATAATCAGATGACCATGATCCCGTTTATCTATAAGTCTACGGATAACATGATGATTCAGGCATTAAGACAGCAGGGAGCAGGCTATTCCCAGCCTGACGGAACTATCGAAGTTTTTAACGATACAACAAAAGATTTCCTTCGCCAGATAGCTTCCCATGTAACCAGCGGAGCTTTCTCGACCTTTAAAATATCCGGCTATCCCGCCAATTTCCTTAATGCGGGACAGTGCATCTTCGCTGTCGATTCAACGGCCGGTGCCACCTGGATGGGTGCTCATGCGCCTAACCTTGATATCAGTGCAGATAAGATTATCGATTTTGAGACTGTCGTTTATCCTGTCCCTCAGTTCGATCCGTCAAATATGCAGATGATATCCCAGGGGCCTTCGATATGTGTGTTCAACAAGGATGATCCTCAGGAAGTTATGGCATCCTGGCTCTTTGCCCAGTATCTTCTTACGGATGAAGTGCAGATCGGTTATTCTCAGACGGAAGGTTATGTCCCTGTTACTCTGAAGGCTCAAAGCAGTCCAGAGTATCAGGATTATCTTGCACGTGCCGGCGAAGATGACGCGCTTCATTACGATGTTAAAATAGCCGCTTCACGTCTACTTATAGAGAATGCCGACAGGACGTTCATAACACCTGTCTTTAACGGATCGGCATCTCTTCGCGACGCTTCCGGTCAGCTTATCGAGAATACGGTTAAGAGCGTAAGAAGAGGCGGCAGTGCGGACGACGAATACTTCGATTCCATGTTTGAAGATGTTAAATCCATGTACCACTTAGATCAGTATGGCAAGATTGAATTAGGCCCTCTGCCTCAAACTTCGGTCATTTTGCTCACATGTCTGGGCGTTACATGGGGTTTAATTGGTGCATATGTAGTATATGGTGCCGTAAAGCGCAAAAGGGCATGACAAGCGAAACTCTAGTCGTATAATCATATTAATCTCGACGTTATTAATCGAGAGCAAATATCTTTATGTTAAAAGATAAAGGAGAATCAGATTATGAAGAAATTTATCGCAGTTTCACTTTCTGCTGCTATGTTACTTGCTCTTGCAGCATGCGGTAACAACAACACATCAGGAACAACGGCTTCTATCATTCCTGCAACAACTCCCTCTACAGAGGCTACAGAAGCTACAACAGCTGCTGAGACAGAAGAGACAACAGAGGCTGAGGTTGATGATTCCTACGCTCTTGAGAAGAGTGAAGGCGTTATGACTTATGCTGAATATGCTGCTGCTGAAGTAGATGACGAAGTAGTTATCGAAGGCTTTGTACAGGCTAAGCATTCATGGTGGGACGACAAGGTAACTCTTTACCTCCAGGATCCCGACGGTGCTTACTTCTGCTACGATATGGCTTGCGCTGAGGAAGATTACGATCTTCTCGTTATCGGCCAGAAGATTAAGGTTACAGGCTTCAAGGCTGAGTGGTCAGGCGAGATTGAGATCGCCGATGCTACATTCGAGATTGAGGACGGCAACTGGATTGCTGAGCCTACAGACGTTACAGATCTTCTTGCTTCCGATGATCTTATCGATCTTCAGAACCAGTTCGTATCTTTCTCTGATCTTGAGATTGCAGCTACAATCGACAACGAAGGCAACGAGTGTGCTTTCCTTTACAACTGGGACGGTTCAGGATCTCAGGGTGATGATATCTACTTCACTGTAACAGACGGTGAGAATACATATGTATTCACAGTAGAGTCTTACCTTACAGACAGCTCAACAGACGTTTACCAGGCTGTTGAAGGCTTAGAAATCGGTGATACAGTTGATATGGAAGGTTTCCTTTACTGGTACGAGGGCGTTCAGCCTCATATCACATCCGTTACTGTTAAGTAATAGAATCGATAAAAGATAAACAATATTCCGCCGGGCTTCCTTTTGAGGCTCGGTGGTTTTTTGTTTGTACGTTACTTTAATAGCAGGAATAAATCAAAGTACCAGGCTTCTTACTGAACCTGATTGATTCATGCTGACCACAGCTCCTGAACAGATGAAATTCAATGTCGATACTATAGACGAGATTATTGCCTCTTCGGAGGGCATGTAATTATTATTCCCCGGTATCAGTACCATATCTCTTGAAGGGTATATCCCATTATATGCATATATCTTCAGCTTATCGTAACTGTCTCCTGTATAAGCGCTGTCAGCAAGTCTGCCCAGGCACTCTATAAGGAAATATCTCTTTAATTCCGGAAGTCCTACCGCAAAATCCGGGGTTAAACTAATGACTCTCATGTCTCCCTGAAAACGTCCCGGCATATACAGGCTGATCTCAGGTTCGTATTTCCAGTCAAGGCCCAACAAATCCAGCGTCTCTGCAGTATGAAGTTCCAGTCTTGAACGGAAACGTCTGCCACCGGAGATATAGTTGGTCTCTATAGGATAAGGATTCGAGTATTCTTTGAGGTCGCAATACTTCTCGTAGCTAAGGGAACCTTCATAAATTGATGATACTTTCATATCTTTACATATCGGGTATTTGTGCTTGCTGATCCAGGCTGCTTTGATCATAGCCAGTTCTTCTTGGAGTTGTGTGCGTTCTCGCAAGAGTTCTTCATAGTATTGACGATTCGGAGAGTTTGGATACACCTTCCTGTAGATTATTTTTCCACTCTCAGAAGTTTGACGCATCCTGATTATCTCTTTGTCAGATATTGTAAGACTAGGAAGTGATGCTAATTGGTTCGTTATATAGTTGCTTCGTGCGCAAAGCAGTTTGTCGGGAAGGAGTTCGAGTTTCATGAATTAACTATACTAGGATGATTGGCAACAATGGGACAAAAAAGTCGACAATTTCCGACAAACACTACTTTGATGGACAAATGGACGGCCAAATTTCCGGGAAAATGGACATGTAATTGGCTATTAAGACGTTCATGGACAAATCGATGGACAAATTCAGATAGATTTGGCTACCTATTTGTCCATGGAGGAGCCAAGTAATCACAAAAAAGCAATAAACAGCAATGCTTATACGCTCGTAGTTGCAATATTTTGTGCTATACTGTCA
>JAKSRK010000064.1 GCA_024403655.1 Saccharofermentans sp.
TAAGACCGAATCTTAATGCAACAACAGGATCGAGATCTTTGATTTTAACAGTTGATGCAAGTGCAATAACCGCTGTTATCAGGACAAAGAACATAATTATTACAATTACTGTCCAAGGTATAATATGTGCATCCCAGGTAAGTGTATTCATTGAGTTCAAAAGATTCGCAAATGCAGGAAGCAGGAGATAGGCTGCAACGGCACTTATCACGGTTCCTACAACAGAGGTAATCACAAATTCAAGAACCTGCGCCCACCTTATCTGAGAACTGGTACAGCCCAAAGCCTTAAGTGCTCCGATATTTGCAATATTAAGTTCAATGCTGTTACTTATCCTGAAGAAGACAATTATCAGAACAACACATGCAACTAGAAGCGAGAATGCACAAAGGATTGCCGAGATCAGATTAACCATTATCATATCTGAGGCTTTCATTTCATCAAGATCCCCAATCCAAAAACGCACACCGGGACTAATTCTTAACAAATCAGCTGACATCTCACTTGATAATGCATTAAGATCAGATCCTTCCTCAACATCAATCAGATATTCAAAGTATATATAGTCGGAGTCTTTTATTCGCTGATACGCAGAGGAAGAAACATAAATAAAATCGTAAGTTAAGCTGCTTTCAAAAATTCCGGCCAGCTGAAAGACTTCTGCTCTTTCACCAAAATAAAGTTCTATCTCATCTCCTACTCTACAGTGATTCTTAAAAACATTTCTGCTGTAGTAAGATGATATATATATCGGATTGTCAAATTCCTCATCACTTTTGCTCAAAAATACCAGTTGGTCTATATCACGTTCCTCATAAGGAGTATATACACCACTTAAATCTTCACTAAGAGAAGTATCCCTTCCGTATTCATCTTTCTCAGCTTCCAGTTCTCCGGTAATATACGAACCGTCAACTCTTACATATCTGACAACATTCTCATTTGAATTCAGGTATCTGCCTATATCAGATAAGACTGAATGCAAATCATCAGCATCAGCTTCATAGTCAAACCCTATATATATATCGGCAGCATTCATTGCCTTGTACTTCGAATCCATATCAGAAGAAAAGCCGAACAGAATTGTAAGACCGATATTAAGCATAGTCGCAGACAGAATAACTATGGCCAGAAAGCTTATCATCTGAGAAAAATCTTTACGATAATTAGCTTTAATTAGTTTTGTTAACATCTTAGTATTACCAACCCATATCAGACAGGAAATTACGAAGTTTTTCATGGCGTTCTTCATCTCCTGACCTGTATGGTCCGAGATCACATTCTCCGCCTATCGTACCGTCCTTAAAATAAATAATTCTGTTACCTCTTCTTGCAGACTTCATGTCGTGAGTTACCATCATTATCGACTGACCTGCCCTGTTAACGTCTGTAAGAACATTAAGAACCGCATCACTGGAGGAACTGTTAAGCGCACCGGTCGGTTCATCCGCGAATACCATATCAGGAGAATTGATTATTGCTCTGACAATACCAACTCTTTGAGCTTCACCACCCGACAACTGATTCGGGAACTTATTCCAAAGCTTCCTGCCAATACCGACCTGCTCCAATAATTTCTGCGCTTTTTTATTAAGTTCCCTGCGATTCTGACCCGTAAGAAGGCCTGCCGTCAGGACATTGTCCATGACGCTCATAGTATCCATAAGATAGACCTGCTGAAACACGAATCCACAGTGTCTTCTTCTGAATATCGCCAGCTGATCACTTGTGAACTTCGTTATGTCACGGTCGTCGAACCAGACCTTTCCCAGGCTTGCTTTATCCATACCGGACAGCGCATACATGAGAGTTGATTTACCTGCACCCGAAGGACCCATTATTACGGTAAAATCACCTTCGTATATCTCAGTACTAAGATTCTTTATTATGTGTTGCTGGACACCGCCGACAGAAAAACTCTTACAAAGTTTGTCGGTCTTGATAATGCTCTTCTTAGGCATATGCTTTTTCCTTCTTCTTACGAATCACATTTACTACTACGATTACGATTATAACAACAGCAACGGCTGCGGCAATAAGTGGGATCGGAAGTGAGCTGCCGGCAGCTGCTTCGGCTACCGCCGCCTGAACCTGTGCAGTTACTTCAAAATCAAAAGTCTTATCAAAAGAATACTCTTTTCCGTCTGCATCCTCATATGTAACATGAGCAGTTACAACACCGCTTCCTACATCAGAAGCCTTCAAAGACATATCTACATTTCCGTTGCCGCTGACATCGAGGTTGCCGACATATGTGGAAATATCATCAATATTCTCTCCTGTAAATTCCACGGAAACATTATATACCGTATCTCTTCCGATATTATTAAGAGCGAAAGTAACATTTGTCTTGCCGCCGACAACTACAGACTGACGTGTGATTCTGAATTCGGACAAAGAGACTTCGGGAGTCTGTAATACTGGGATGGTAATAAGGGAAGAATCTTCAAAAGGATTACGATCCTTATCTTCATAAGCGTAATTCAATGTGATTGTGTAGGACTTCTGCTGAAGATCTCCCCTTGCGCTTAATTCGATTGTTACATCTCTTTCTTCTTCCTTCTCCATTGAGTCAATGTAGATTACGTTAGTTCCGTTTACTGGAATAATCTCATTATCCTCACTGGTAAGTTCTATACGAATATTATTAAGCTTGGTTGAAGTAGATTCATTCTTAAGGTGAATCAGCAGTTCAAAATCATCTCCTGCATTTACCTCTCCTGTCGTTATCTCACTGCCTGTTACGATAAGTCTGGGAGTCAGATAGGCAGCATTTACCCTTACTGCCTGAGAAGGATTACCAAGAAGTATTCCCATCACAAAAAATATTGTCAGTATAGCGGCAAAAAACTTCGTTCCTGCTGATATAAGGTGCTTCATACAAAAGTCTCCATTCATGTTTATTGATAGTACTATTCTATCGACAAAAACATTAACTGACTTTGCGTGAACCTTAAGAGAAGCTTAAGTTTGGCCCGGACAGGAATTAAGAAGCCGCCAGTTTAAACATTAAAGTGACTCTAAAGCCACCATCAGCATTAGAACATTCCAGACTTCCGCCCATCTTATCCATTAGTTCTGAAGCTATGGCAAGTCCTAACCCTGCGCCCTGCTTTTCTTTAGCATTGGCTCCTCTCCTGAACTTCTTTGTGATCATGGGAAGATCTTCTTCCAATACTCCGCCGCCTCTGTCAGTAAAGCTTACAACGAGGCAGTCATCTTCAAAATGCGACTCAAGATAAATGGAAGTATCCGCATACTTATAGGAATTATTAATGATATTATTGACGACCTGAGTTGTTCTTACCGGATCACAGACTATAAGACATTCTTCTACTTCTCCGCCAACTACATATTCGTTATGGTCTGCATCTTTTATTATCTTGTCCAAGACTCTGCTTTCCTGCTCAGAAGCCTGAACTTCAAGCTGATTTAAGTCCGTAAGTGATGTAGCAAAAAGGTCAGATACCATTACGTCAATCTGATCGGCTTTGGATACAATAGAGTCTAGCTTACTTTGCTGTTTGGGATCCTTATTCAATTCTCTCAAAAGTTCACTCATGGCTCTTATGGAAGCTACCGGAGTCTTAATATCGTGAGACAGTGAAGCGACAAGCTCAACCTTGCTTCTTTGAGCTTCATATTCCTTCTGTCTTGCATCCGCCAATTCGGTACGCATTATGTCAAAACTCTCTGTAAATGCTCCGAAGAGATTAGCTCTGTCCATCTCAAGAGGTGCATCGAGATTACCCGAAGCCACGTCTGAAGCAAAGTCCTTAAGCTTATCAAAAGGACGTACGATATAAAAATATACCCAAACAAGGAACAGCACCGCCAATAAGGTGACAAAAGAAGCCGTGATAATATACTTTGTTCGGTAGCTTGTATCAGCTTCCCAGGCTATGGCCTCATAATCATTTTTTATTATCAGTTTACCGACGACTTCACCGTCTTTTACAATATCTCTCATTGTGTATCTTAATGTCGTGGCTCTTCCGATGTCAGAAGTAATATAAGGGTCTGTTTGAAGCAGGACGTCACCGTCATTAGTTACTACTTCATATTCAAAATCGAACTTGCTCATATCTTCTACATCAGCATCGGAATTAAGTTCATCCCATCTGTCGGAACATTCATGAAGCAAAATATTAACGTCTGAATTATCAAGATATGTATTCTCGTAGTTCGGGCTGTTGAACAGCAATGCTATGGGAAGCAGGAGGATAACAATCATTAATACGCAAATAAAAAAGAATCTTCTCTTCATTATTGTTCCGCCTTAAAAATATATCCTCTTCCTCTGGCCGTCTTCAAATATACAGGGCTATTGGGATCGTCTTCGAGTTTCTCCCTCAGATGTCTGATATGTACATTCAACGTTCCGTCAGATACAAAGCTGTCGTCCCAGACATTATCAAATATATCCTGCTTAACGACTACCTTACCTTTATTGACGACAAGATAAGCCAAAAGCTTATATTCCATGGCAGTGAGTTCCACTTCCTTGCCTGCTTTGCTGACAATACCGGAATCAAGATCGATACTGATATCTCCGTAAGTATGAGCTAATCCCTTTGAAGGCGTCGACTTCTCGTATCTTTTAAGTACCGCTTTTACTTTGGCAAATAAGACGTTAAGCGAGTATGGCTTGGTGATATAGTCATCTCCACCGATATTAAGAGCCACTACCATATCATCGTCACTTGATCTTGCACTGATAAAAAGAATCGGGACGCTGATTGTCTCTCTTAATGTCTTGCAAAGTGAAAAGCCTGAAGAATCGCCGAGGTTGATATCAAGAAGTATAAGCTTGGCTGAATTGGTCTTAAAGAATTCAAGAGCCTCCGCTGCCGTATAGACACAGCAGGTCTTAAGATCAAACATATCAAAATACTCGGCGGTAGAATCCGCGAGTTCCTTCTCGTCATCAATTATCAGTACGCTGTATTCCATGGGTATAAGTATATCACTTACTTTAACGTCAGAGAGTAAAACTCTGACCGCAGCTGATATAGGACAGCTTGTCGCCCATTATCTCCTTCATAACTTCATAGCATCTGATTCCGGTGCAGTGACAGGTATAAAAGATTGTCTCCAAACTCTGAAGCTTCTTCGCTATATCCTGAGCAGTCCTGATATCTTCTTCAGTCTCACCGCTTTTCCTCATAAGGTGAAAACCTCCGATGACCACATCAGGCATGCAATCGTACTTCTCTTCAAAAGCATTAAGTATATTAAGGATGCCGTTATGGGCACAGCCGCAGATAAGAACCATCTTATTGCCGGAACTTATTACCAGACTTTGTTCATGAGAGAAATCATCTGCCAGGTATTCTTCACCTACTTTACGAACTAGTCTTTTATTGCTTGCAGGAACAGGATAAGGCTGCTCATGTACAGTAAGAAGACTAATCTGATCATCGAGTTTGAAGTCACCGTTCAAGGGACATACTGAAGATAAATGAGGAATCAGCTTATCTATACCAATGTATCTGTATCCCATATCAGGACCATCATAAGCATAAAAGTCATCCGCAGCCTTTATCTGCATATAGATTTTGGCAGAGTCATTTACACGGGCAAAAGGAAGCAGACCGCCGGAATGATCATAGTGACCGTGACTCAATACGACCAGATCTATCTCAGAAGGATCTATCCCAAGACTTCCCGCATTAATAAGAGTCTGCTCGGAAGGCCCGGCATCCATAAGTATCTTATGACTGTCAGTTTCTATAAAAAAGGAAAGTCCGTGAAGGGGAGTTAATCCTTCCTTCCCTTGTGTATTCTCAATCAAGTTAGTGATTCTCATATGAAAATTATACAATAATGCACAAAAACGAATACGTGAAAACTTAGTGAATGCCCAATAACAACACTCAAAATATTATGATAAAATTATCAAGTTATAAAATAAGGAGGATATACGAATGAGAAAAATCAGATTATACATCTTCTTGGTATTTCTTATAATCATCGGTGCACTTGTCATGAAGTTAGGTATCGATGAGGGCAAGAACATGAAGAAGGATCCTATCGACCTTTACGATTCAAGTGTTGACTGGGACGATATTGAAGTAGGTGATCATATAGAGATGGATATCCCCATCATCTATGACTGCTATGCAAGATATGAGAAGGACGGTAAGGATACATCAAGATACTACTGCCTTCCCTGCTATGATGAGCAGACAGGTGAGATTGATAACTTCATTGGTGTACTTGTAAACAACACTTCAAATTATTCAGCTTACGATCGTCTCGTAGACGATACAAACGACTGGCTCAAGCTTCCCGATCTTGAACTTCCCGATGTAGAGACTATCCACATCGACGGTTATGTTCAGAAGATGACAGAAGAGCAGTACGATTATCACGAGAAGTACCTTAAGCTCTGCGGCTTTGACGATGACACAATCGAGAATTCCAAGTATCAGCTTGCCATCAGACCTGCTACATCGAACAATTCAGTTCTTATTATCGTAGGTGCTGCCTGCCTCTTAATAGGACTTGGTGGAATCACATTAAGTATCGTTAAAAGAAAATAAGCTTCATACATAAGAAGCTGACACATAAGAACTCCCGTACTCTTCTTACTGAGGAATACGGGAGTTCTTATATGGATGGAAAAACAATAAGTCTCGCGGCAGCTTGCGGGACAAAATTATCAGTAGTTAAATCTTCTCTACTCCGTCACACTTATCGACTACGGCAATTGAACCGTCTTCGTTATATCTGAACTCGGCAGCACATACACTTCTGTGGAAAAGGCTTCCTCCGGGAAGTTCATCAGTATGGTAGAAAAGATATGAATGACCTTTGAAGTCACATATGCCGGGATGGTTGGTAAAGCAGGGGCCTTCTTCCATCAGAACACCACCGTATACCCAGGGACCCGTAGGAGAGGAAGAAGTTGAATAAGCCAGATGCTCATTTCTTCCCTCGCCTTCTGCAAATGCTGCAAAGACCATATAGTAAAGATTATTTCTCTTGTAGAACCAGGGACCTTCTCCATAAGTAGTTCCCGTCTCATGACTGCCCTTACCAAAGGATTCCACAGTCATGGGAATCTTCTCTACCTCGCCCTCGTAAGAAACCATATCTTCGTTAAGCTTTACATAACGAAGTTCGGGATTACCAAAGTAAAGATAAGCCTGTCCGTCGTCGTCGATAAAGACAGTAGGATCAATATCGTTCCAGTCACCCTCATCTACCAGGGGATGTCCGATATCAGTATAAGGTCCTTCGGGCTTATCAGATACACCTACAGCAATAGCCATACCGCCGTCAATCTTATGTACGGGACAATAAAGGTAGAACTTACCGTTTCTTGCTATACACTGGGGAGCCCAGGCTCTGTCATCAGCCCAGCTTATATCATCAAGTGAGAATATCCTGCCGTGGTCAGTCCAGTTGACCATATCCTTGGTAGAAAAGCATCTCCAGTCAAACATCGTATAGAAGTCATTTATAAGCTCATCTTCGTCGTGTGTCGTATAAAGATAAAGTGTGTCACCGTGCACCATAGGTGCGGGATCTGCTGTATAAATGTTGCTGACGATGGGATTCTTGTGGAAAAGCTTTTCCTGATTCATGTAATATCCTCCGCTTGAAGAACTCTTATATCAAAAGTATAGCATCTTAAGCAGCAAGGAAGTTGATACATCACAAGATATTATTGACTATCCCTAGCAAGCCTTTCATTTATCGGCTTAAGACTCCTGTCAAAGATACCGTTCATTGCAGCTATGGCTATCCCGTAATTGACGATTGGTACACCAAAAGAGGAAGCAAGCTCAACTCTTCTTTGCATCTCTTTGTCGTTTAACATGCAGGCACCGCAATGAATGATAAGATCGTAGCCCTTAAGGTCCAAAGGAAAATCTCTTCCTGAAGTAAATTCAGGATTGATATCCTTGCCGGTATATTTACGAAGCAGCTTGGGAATCTTTACTGTTCCTATATCGTTGCACTGCCTGTGGTGAGTACAACCTTCACTGATAAGAACCCTGGCATTATCCTTCAGCGTCCCAAGCTTTCCTACTCCTTCGCTTAGTCTTAACAGTTCACCTTTATATCTTGCCATCAGGATGGAAAATGAAGTCAGATCGACATCTTCCGGAACTATCTTCGCCACCTCAGAGAAAGCCTGGGAATCGGTAATAACAAGTGCAGGCTTCTCCTTCAAAGAAGACAGAACTTCTGCAAGTTCAGAAGGACGGCAGCAGGCAAATGCGAAGCCGTGATCAAGAAGATCTCTTATTACCAGCTGCTGAGGAAGAATGAGTCTTCCCTTAGGAGCGGACTCATCTATCGGAACAACCAGTATCGTAAAATCTCCGGGAGACAACAAATCAGATACAAGATACTTTGTAGTCTTAGCTTCAGATACTACTCTTCCTATCTTCTCCTTAAGTTCGTATATATTTTCTCCTGTCTTCGAACTCACATAGATACTGCCCTCGGCCGCTTCCACGGTACCATCCAAAAGATCCGACTTGTTGTACACGACAAGATAAGGGGTATTCTTCGTCTTGAAAATATCTATAAGTTCTTTCTCTTCTGAAGTCATCTCACGCGAAGCATCCGTTACCAGAATGGCAATATCGGTGAGTCCCAGAATCTCAACAGTCTTTTGAACTCTCTTCTGACCAAGCTCTCCGACATCATCAAAGCCGGGTGTATCAATTATCACTACCGGACCAATCGGAAGAAGTTCCATCGTCTTCCTAACAGGATCCGTTGTTGTTCCTTTTACGTCTGACACAACGGACATCTCCTGCCCCGTTATCCTGTTAACGAGACTGGACTTGCCCGCATTACGCATTCCGAAGAAGCCTATATGTACTCTTTCCGCTGAAGGTGTATCCGTTAAACTCATATCTACCTCAGAATCTGAAATCCCTGCGATCGGAATTCTTTATATACTTGATATTCTCTTCTGCCTTTTCCCTTACGATCTCACGGGGAATTCTTGAGAGTTCACGCTCTATGACTTCGTAGCCGAGCTTCTTAGTCTCGGGAGAAGCATAATCTTCCAGATATTCTGCAAGAGTCATAAGTGCATTCGGATGGCAGCAGTTAAGAATCTGACCGCTCTTGCAAAGAGCCATGAAGCGGTCTCCCGTTCTGCCTTCCCTGTAGCAGGCAGTACAGAACGAAGGGATATGGTTATTCTCCATAAGCCAGTTAACTACTTCATCAAGAGTTCTCTGATCAGATACATCGAACTGTTCCGTATCGTGAGGTCTCTCTTCCTCCGTATAACCTCCGACAGAAGTTCTTGAACCTCCGCTTACCTGACTTATACCGAGTCTTAAAAGCTTCTGTCTTACGCTCTGCGTCTCTCTTGTAGATATGATCATTCCGGTATAAGGAACAGCAAGTCTTATGAGTGCCGTTATCTTGGCAAATGTCTCATCGTCGATTCCGTTATCAAAAGCAGAAGGATCAATATCGTCTGCCTTCTTTACACGAGGCACGCTAATAGTATGGGGACCTACTCCGTGAACTGCCTCTAAGTGCTCGGCATGCATAAGAAGTCCTGCGAACTCATACTTATAAAGCTCAAGTCCGAATAATACTCCGAGACCCACATCGTCAATACCGGCCTCCATGGCACGGTCGTGCGCCTCTGTATGGTAGTTATAGTCATGCTTGGGGCCTGTCGGATGAAGCTTTAAGTAGCTCTCCTTGTGGTAAGTCTCCTGGAAGAGAATATAGGTACCGATTCCGGCTTCCTTGAGCTTACGATAAGCCTCTACGGTCGTAGCCGCGATATTAACGTTAACTCTTCTGATATCACCGTTCTTATGGTGAACGGAATAGATCGTCTTAATGCACTCAAGAATATACTCAAGAGGATTATTCACAGGATCTTCTCCCGCTTCTATCGCAAGCCTTTTATGACCCATATCCTGAAGCGCGATTACTTCAGCTCTTACTTCTTCCTGAGTAAGCTTCTTACGAGGAATAGTCTTATTCTTCATGTGATAGGGACAGTAAAGGCAGCCGTTAACACAATAGTTCGAAAGATAAAGAGGAGCAAAAATAACTATTCTGTTACCATAGTAAGCCATCTTTATCTCTTCTGCTATCTTATACATCTCCTCTATCTTCTCGGGGATATCACATGCGAGAAGCACCGATGCCTCCCTGTGGTCAAGGCCCTGACATACATAGCCGTTATCCTTCTTAACAGGCCTTGCCTTGTCCAAAATCCTGTCGATAAGTTCCACATTATGCTTATTCTCTTCAGCATATTGTAATGTAGCTTTTATCTCCTCGTCGTTAATAAATTCATCTGCACATAATGATTTTTTGTCGTACTTAGCCATTCTTTTTGTATTCCTTTATTTTCTAACGTCACCTCTGTCGGTAACTATTTTATAACCTGCTTTTTCCACTCGCTTTCGAAGACATTCAATACACTCCGATGCTTCCTCTCCGGTACATATCTTGTTGTCGTAAAGCTCGTATTTTTTCCTTACGCCTACAGGGGACAGATTCGGCATAACAACATTCGCTCCCGCCTTAAGCCCCTTCTCTCTTCCCTGCGGATCTATCGTCCCAAGAGCAGTTGTAGCGGGAATAAGCATCTTAGGATGAATAAGCCTTAATATACTTAGAAGATAGCAGGTAAGATCACATCCTCCCGAAGGTTCATCCTTAAAGGGCGTATCTTTATGCGCAACGAAAGGCCCGATTCCGCACATATCGGGCTTAAATTCCTCTATGAACTTAAGCTCCTTAGAAAGCTCCTTACTCGTCTGATAAGGAGAAGACACCATGAAGCCGCAGCCTATCTGATAGCCTATCTCTCTTAGCTCTTTAAGGCAGTTCATTCTGTTATCAAAACTCATCGTATTCGGATGAAGTTTGCAGTAATGTTCCTTACTTGCGGTCTCGTGGCGAAGAAGGTATCTGTCGGCACCAGCATCGTAAAGCCTCATGTAGCTTTCTTTGCTCCTTTCGCCCAGCGAAAGTGTTACTGCACAGTCAGGGTAAGAACTTTTAATATCGGATATAAGCTTTGTTAAAATCTCATCCGTATAATAAGGGTCTTCACCGCCTTGCATAACAAAAGTTCTGAAGCCGAGCTCATACCCCTGCTTACAGCAAAGCAGGATCTCTTCCGGCATAAGGCGATAACGATCGACGTTCTTGTTGCTTCTTCTTATTCCGCAGTAAAGGCAATCGTTTACGCAGTAATTGGAGATTTCTATCAAGCCTCTTATATATACGTCTTCCCCGTAGACCTCTCTTCTTTTACGGTCGGCAAGAGCCGCGAGAGTAGTCGCAAGTTCTTCGTTCCTCTCATTAATAAGAAGCTCATACTCTTCAAGAGTCAACTTCGCTCCCGAATTAAGCTTATCTACAATGTCACTTATCTTATACATTGGAATATGCCGTCTTTACATTGACATCCTTGAGGCTTCCTATCTTGCCTGCAAGAGTCGAGATCTCATCCTGAGGAGCATCCAGCACTACGCTTATTATGCTGACACCCTTCTCCCTGTAAGGTATCCCCATCCTGCCTATAATGTAATTCCTGTAGTTATGCAACAAAGAATTAAGATGTTCAACATCTCCCTCTTTACCGACGATTACGCTTATTACCGCTACACGCGTTTCCATCTGTTTCCTCCAAAAATAAAGCCATACCCTCATAAAAGAAGATACGGCAACGACACGCAGATAAACTGCGATTATTAATACACAAATATATCGTATTACCTTGCCGTCAGTATCGTATCAACTTCTTATCAGGTAACAGGCAAAGGTTAACACATATTGGGGCAATAAAAAAGAGGCAAC
>JAKSRK010000065.1 GCA_024403655.1 Saccharofermentans sp.
ACTACGCCCCTTGGGACTTTCACCCAAGCCTCGGAACATGCCCGTCATACTACAACAAGAAGGACGCCTCGGCAAGAGACGTCCTTCTTATTTATTGGGGGCCTTATAGATTTATTCCTCTACAATTATCACAGCTTCGTTAATTACAACTCCGTCAGGATCATAAAAAGTAAACTCATATGATCCGGGTTCAATCACACCATCCTCGGAATATACGGCTGCACGCAGACTGTCAAATTCATATGCTACAACTTCACCGTCTTTTACAACTTCTGAGTAATAACCGCTAAGATCCACATCTCCATCAGACATGTCATACATCAGGTAAACGGAAATCCAAACACTATCTGATGAAGCATAACCTATCTCACAGTCATCCTCAACGTCATACACACCATCATAGCCCATGCCGAAGAAATCCAAGTCTCCATTTCCGCTATAGCCTTCAAATCCGTAATTTGATTCAGAAGAAGGATCGACAAGGGCAAAAACCAGAGAATACATCGCAAACTCGGAATAAGTCTCCTCCAAAACATCCTCAATATCTTCAACAAGCCACTCATCGTCATCCTTAACAAACTCAAGCTTCATATCGACGTCGACAGTATCTACATCGGAGATGGCATCAATCAACTCATCAAGATCTTCACATTCGCACTCAAAAAGCTCCTCTAAGTCAACGAACGAGAATGTTACCTCGACACTGCCTTTTCCCTTCTTGCCGTCTGCCTTAATAGAATCCTCATCAATCTCATACGCCATAGTATCAAAGAGAGCTGTTACGAGCTCAGCAATCTCATCCGAATACACGCCGTTCTCATCAGAATTAAGAAATTCCTTTAACTCCTCAACTTCGTCATCATCAAGCTCATCTTCTGCCATTTCAAGGACCGTATCGATATCACGATCTACAATAGCATCGCAGAAATCTTCTGCAGCCTTTTGTACTTCCTGCTTGGACTTGTCGAGGAACGAACATCCGGTCATCGCACTAAGTACGCTTATTGCAAGTACAGAGCATGTTGTTTTCTTAAGTGTTGTCTTCATTTGTTTTTCCACCCTTTTCCTTATTCTGACCTTATTAAGGCCGACGCTCATTATATGGTTATTTATAAGAACGTGTCATCGGAACCGATTATGGAGAGAGAAAAAACGCCTCCGCCACGGAGACGTCCTTTCACGTCTTCACATCTATATCAATCCCTGTGACGAATAGAATTATATCTGTAAATCCGTCTTCAATTGGGGACAGATTATTAACGGTCTATTAATGTCGGGACATATTATTTTTACAATCAAAGCAATTGTGGTTTCCTTGTTAATTATCTGTATCACATAAAGCTTGCGCAATAAAAAGAGTTCCTTATATAAAGGAACTCTCATGTAAGTATCGTAAGAAAATGAATCAGAGTTCTATGCTTGCCAATACCTTTGAGATGCTCTCATGGAATACAAGTTCCGCCATTCTGTCTGCGGGTGTAGCATCACGATTAATTATTACGAGGTGCTTCCCTCTGAAATCCATGGCAAGAGAGGCAGCGGGATTTACTACCAGAGACGTGCCTCCTACTATAAGACAATCGGCATTATTTATAAGCTTTATGGAATTACGCCATGCATCCTGAGGTAAAGACTCTCCATACAAAGTAACGTCAGGTCTTATTAAGCCACCGCAGATACTGCACTTGGGAAGATCACCCTCAGCCTTAAAAATGGCATCGGCAGGATATTTCTTATGACATCTTTTGCAGTAATTGCGAAGCGTTGAGCCATGTACTTCCTGAACATTCACGCTTCCTGCCTTCTGGTGCAGTCCGTCAATATTCTGAGTAATAACTCCGTCCAGTTTGCCGGCCTTTTCCATCTCGGCAAGTTTCTTATGTGCCGCATTAGGCTCTATACCTTCAACATTAAGTTTCTGCCTGTAGAATTCAAAGAATACCTTGGGCTCACAGTCGAGGCAGTCGATAGAAAGCAGATACTCAGGAGTATATCTCTCGAACTGAACATCGCGGTTATTATAAAGACCATCCTTGGATCTGAAGTCGGGAATACCACTCTCCGTAGATACGCCCGCACCTCCGAAGAATACGATATGCTTGCTGTCCTTTATAACTTCATTAAGTTCTTCGTATGTATTCATATGCTCGCAGCCCCCTTAAGATAACTTAGGTTATTAACTAATCAATGTTCATATTCGATTATATATCCAATATTACCGGCATAAGTCGGAGCCGCATCAATCGTATCATTAGGAATATCCATAAGCTCATAGTTATAGTAATTATCTGAAACAAAGAATGCACAGAGACAGACATAACTTTCATCTACTGTTCTTCCGTCTTCTGTTGATCCGGAATAAGACGGTTCTCCTGATCTCCAGTGCTCTGATATTGGCTGCATTGAG
The DNA here is from genome assembly GCA_024403655.1 of Saccharofermentans sp. Lineage (GTDB taxonomy): Bacteria > Bacillota > Clostridia > Saccharofermentanales > Saccharofermentanaceae > Saccharofermentans. The sequence goes on from JAKSRK010000065.1 coordinate 2,408, forward strand.
TCATCCGCGGTCCAAACATACTGACCATCAACACATGAACCACCAACATAATAAACTCCGTTTATATCAGAACTATACATAATTGCTGATAATATCTGATAATACTCACCATCGGTATTTATAGTAGCCAGATGGCCGCCACGAGAGACTGCAAGGGCGTTGGCTTCTTCCCATGTAACATCCTGCATAACTACTTCATAAGTACTTACAGTGGGAATTGTCTCTGTAGTCAGGAAAGCCATTATTTCATCGTAAGTATAATCCCCGATGAGACTAAAGAAATCACCGTCAACTCCATATGTGAGATAAACTTCTTCTGATACCTGCTGACCGTCTACATAGTACAAAGGAGTGTCAAGGTAAGTATCTCCCGGCACCTCGCCTTCGAAATACTGACTATGCAAATCACCACAAATTGATTCGAATTCATAATTCTCTGTCAAAGTCAGATAATTATCGTAGCGTAAAGCTCCGGCATAATCTGCATCAGAGTAATAGATTACCCCCTGCTCCAACGCGTATTCGTATCCGTTTATTCCAAATGCACCGTAACCCCATCTGTCAATCACCTGATGCACGGCACCGTCTCTATAGATATACATCGATACATTGTAATACTGGCACGTGATTGTAAGCGCAGGAATTCCGGAATCATCAAATCGAATAAGATTAAATAACAATTCCTGATCAGCGGTATAATTTGCTACATAATCGTTTATTGTCTGAATATAGGCTGCTTCGTAATCGTAGCTAATGGAAGATACTGTAGTCTCAGTTGTTTCCTCTGTCACTTCAGCTGTTATTTCAGTGCTAGTTTCAGTAGTAGTTTCATGCTGATGTTCTGCCTCTTCTTCCACTACTTCTTCTAACTCTTCCTCCTCATCATCAGAAACTCTTTCTGAAGTCTCGCGTGATCTACGATTACGATGTCTTTCTCTGGATTTAGGCTTCGCGCATGCAGTAAAAGCTGATGCACAAAGCGTTAAAGCCAGTAGTATTGCCACTAATTTTTTCATACGCTGTCTCCTCTAATATAGAGTTACTAATAAACTAATACTAACGCTATCCCAAAGACCAAACAAGAATCAGGATAATGATTATTTGAGAAGAAAATACAACTTCGACTTCCAACAAAAAACAGCCTGCAGATAATTCTGCAGACTGTCCTTTAATTCAAAAACAATTTCCGAGCTTTGATATCAGCCGTTAAATCTCTTCTGCTGGCTCTCGATAAGCTCCTTATCCTCGAAGTAATTGATACGCATGGCAGCCTTAACTTCCTTAAGAGTTGCAGCAGCTTCAGCTCTTGCAGCTTCCGTACCCTTCTTCAGGATCTCATATACGGCAGGGATATCCTTCTGATACTCTGCTCTTCTTGCTCTGATGGGAGCAAGTTCTTCTTCAAGAACATTAATAAGAAGTCTCTTAACTTTTACATCGCCTAAGCCGCCTCTCTGGTAATGCTCCTTCATCTCATCAAGATTCTGGTAATCGGGAGCATACTTAGCGAAATGCTCATCCTTGGCGAAAGCATCAAGATAAGTAAATACCGTGTTGCCTTCCAAAGAACCGGGATCTGATACCTTAAGGTGATTAGGATCCGTGAACATTCCCATAACCTTCTTGCTTAACTCCTCGGGAGTATCGGAAAGGTAAATGCAGTTACCCAAAGACTTACTCATCTTAGCCTTACCGTCTGTTCCGGGAAGACGTGAACATACAGCGTTATTGGGAAGAAGTGCTGAGGGCTCAACGAGAACCTCCCCATATGTGGAATTGAACTTACGAACAATCTCACGAGCCTGCTCAATCATAGGGAGCTGATCCTCACCTACGGGAACAGTTGTAGCCTTGAATGCCGTAATATCTGAAGTCTGGCTGATAGGATATGTAAGGAATCCTACCGGAATACTTGTCTCAAAGTTACGAAGAGCAATCTCTGTCTTAACTGTAGGATTACGCTCAAGTCTTGAGAGAGTAACAAGATTCATATAGTAGAAAGAAAGCTCAGTAAGCTCTGCTACTTCGGACTGAATAAAGATGTTGGACTTATTCGGATCAAGACCTGCTGATAAGTAGTCCAAAGCAACCTCAATGATATTGTCTCTGATCTTATCGGGATTATCGAAGTTATCCGTCAAAGCCTGAGCATCCGCGATCATAATAAATATCTTCTCGAACTCTCCGGAATTCTGAAGCTCCACTCTTCTTCTCAAGGAACCTACATAATGTCCCAGATGAAGTCTTCCTGTGGGACGGTCTCCGGTAAGTATTATTTTTCCCATTTATATACTGCCTCCGTTAATAAACAACTTTGTCTATTATATCAGATATTTATCTTCAAATCGCCGAACTTAATCCAGCCCTTTTTACGCATGAATTCTGAGATGCCGAGGCTTATTGCCGCGGGAAGGATAAAGTACATAAGAACGATCTCTCCGATAACTACTGCGGGAGAAGTAGTCTCGATCATTGTAGTGAATGTTGAGATAGGTCCTACAAGTCCTGAAGTACCCATTCCGGAACCTACGGCATTACTTGTCATACCGAATACCATTGTAGATATGGGACCGAGGATTGCACTGGAGATAATGGAAGGAATCCAGATCTTGGGATTCTTAACTATATTGGGAACCTGGAGCATGGATGTTCCGAGGCCCTGTGCAAGAAGTCCGTCTACCTTATTCTCTCTGTAGGAAATAACCGCAAATCCGATCATGTTGCAGCAGCATCCGATTGTAGCCGCACCTGCGGTAATACCGCTAAGACCCAAAGCAACGCCGATAGCTGCGGAAGAGATGGGAAGAGTAAGGAATATACCCATAAGTACGCTTACAAGAATTCCCATGAGGAGGGGCTGCTGCTCTGTTCCCCAGTTAACCATTCCGCCGAGCCATGTCATGAACTTGGATACATATGGTCCGAAGAGAATTCCGGCTGTAGCACCTGCCACGATTGTGCAAAGAGGAGTAACAATAATATCAACCTTTGTCTTGCCTGCAACGAGGTGACCGATAGCAATACCGATAATAGCTGCGACAAATGCTCCGAGAGGCTCACCGGGAGAAGGAAGAAGAACGCTTCTTTCCTGCATAAGAGCCATATCAAGTGTAAATACCTTCGCATAAGCACCGATCATACCGCATACTGCAGCAGAGATAAGAACAAGAGGCTTCTCTTTGAACTTAACTGCTACACCAAGTCCGATACCGGCACCCATAAGGCACTGAGCCATCTTACCGATAAGTGTGATGTAAATTCCGAGTGCACCGGGAATATATCCGCCGATTGTTCCGACGATTGTACCGATAATAAGAGTACAGAAAAGTCCCGTTGCCATTCCGGATAATCCGTCGATAAAGACCAGATTAAGAATAGATTTAACCTTTGAAGTTTCTTTCTTTTGTTCCTTTTTCTTTGTCATAACAATACCCTCGTATTTGAAATTCAATTGAATATATCACAAGCAAAAAAGAGCTGCACATAGATATGCATATGACAGAAAGACAAACATTGCTTTATAGGGCAAAAAACATGGCTAACACACCAAATTAAGCACTTAATAAAAATCATTTCGAAGCAAAAACTACTCTTTTAAGACAGCACAATGCCCTCCGACAAATTGTCAGAGGGCATATTTTTACACGGTTTGTGCCGCTATTATACTTTCGCTACAACTGCGTAGAAAACGAGATCTTCGTCTCCTGTATTGATAAGGCTGTGTGCTCTTCCCTTGGAGCAAAGGTGTGCTTCTCCGGGGTTGGCGGGAATCTCTCCGTCATCGTTCTTTACTGTGCCATGACCGGAAATAATAAAGATAACTTCCTCGTCTTCTTCGTGTGTGTGATAACCGATAGAAGCGCCGGGTACGAGTCTTCCCTTCATAATCTTGTTAGTGTCGTCTGTAAACATCTTTACGTTATAAGCTATCTCTCCGCCCTTGAAGTTGGGGATGCACTTTTCTTCCATTGTATTTAAATCTATAAGCATATGTTTTTCTCCTTTTGCTCAAAGTATTTCGATTATATCATCCGTTTTATTTTATGTCGAAAGCGTGCGTGTACGCTTTACCACCATCGCCGTCAGTTACGGAAAAGTAGATATATGAAGCATCGTCAGGGAGCTTGAACGTCGCTTCCGTAACATTCCCGCCCTTCTTGTCATAGACTGTCTTCGCATACTTAGGCGTCATATGCATACGTATAAACTTTGCTTCCGATGTTTTAACTTTTACTTCATTTCCGTCTATACATATGGATTCAATCACAGGTCCCGTGCTGGCATACATATCGCCCGCGGCAAGCGCATCCGTTACTGCCTTATATTCGAGCTTATCGGCAGATATCATTGTCCACGCTCCGAAGCTGTCGCTCATGGGATCACTCATAGGCTTTTTGTTGTGGTTATCGTCACTGCCGTGAACAAACATCCTCTTGCCGTCTCTTAACAAAGAATCGTATAAGGGCATATTCTCCGCATAACCGCTTGTCTTCATGGAAGAAGTATTGAAGATTTCCATGCTCCAGAAGCCGTTAAGCTTTTTGATATCCTTATAGTCCTGCATGGACCAGCAGGGATGGTTAAGACTTACAAGATATCCGCTGCTGTTTGCCAGATCTATAAATTTCTGCAGATAAAGTACAGTAAACTTCCTGCTTCCAATATTGCCATAGTGCCTGGCAGCAACTGCCTTATGAATGGGCATATATTTACAGTAAAAAGGATCATAAGCGACAATTCCCTCATTATCCTTGTCCCTGGCGATGAGGTTAATATGTATCTCAGGCTTAAAACGGTTGAAGGCGCAGATCCTCGATGGTCTTATATAAGCTTCGTAACCCGTCAGCATGAGAAAGTCCTTCTCGCTCATATCGGCATGACTCTTAGGATACTCATGGTCAGTAATAGCCAGGATATCGTAGCCCTTGTCTTTATATGCTTTCTTAAGTTCTTCGGGTGTAAGTTTACCGTCCGACATAGTCGAATGGCTGTGAAGGTTAGCCTTATATTGCTTCTTCTTAGGATCAATAAGCCATCTTTGTGCCATCAGATATCATCCAGCTGTCTGAAGCGGAAGTATGCGCCGCCTGCTTCCATGCCGCCTCTGCCTGCTGCTATCTCTGTCATGGTTACAAGCTGATAGCCCTGATTGGTAAGCTCCGGAATAACAGTAAGCATAGCTTCTGCGGTTGATTCGTAAATATCGTGCATAAGAACGATATCTCCGTCCTGAACCTCGTTAAGAATATTATCAATAGTTGACTGAGTATCACGTGTCGACCAGTCTTCGGTATCGACATTCCAAAGAACGAGAGGAACTCCCGCAATTCTTCTTACAGTGTCATTATATGCTCCGTAAGGAGGTCTTATGACAGTCGCAGCATGGCCGGTTGCCATATAAATATATTTGTCGGCCAGCCTCAGCTGTTCAAATGCACTTAAGGGATTGATCTCGGTCAGATTAGCATGACGGTTGGTGTGATTGCCGATCTCGCATCCGATATAGTCTGCTCTTGCAATCTGCTCCTGGAAATCACAGGCGTTATATCCGACTACAAAGAATGTCGCATGCTGTCCGTATTCTTCAAGACAGTCAATAATCATATCCGTATAAATCGAAGGACCGTCATCAAAAGTAAGCGCGATCATGGGAGCGTCGGGATCGGTAAAATTGCCGTCTCCGTACTCGCCTGCTTCTATACCGTGATTGTAGCAAAGCATCGCAAATCCGTGAGTGCTTACATACCATTCAAAAACATCTTCTCTGGTGATATTTTCAAGCTCACCCAGGAATATAAAATTAGGGAGTCCCATAAGAGAAGCAAGATCGTTGTCTGCAGCATTCTTCATGGATTCAATAAAGTCGGCATCTTCCCTGTTGGCATAGAAACCTTCCGAACTGAATACAATTCTGTGTGCAGCCTCAATACCCGTAATGCTGCCGTCTTCAAGCGCAGCTTTAATGTGTTCGACCTTGGCGGTATCCGGAACTTCACCGGCGATTGCCGTATAAAGTTCATTTACGAAGCCTTCTGCATCAACCGTAGTCTCGGCACTTACACTGCGCTCAAAAAACATCCCGCATACCAGCGATGCGGAAAGAAGCGTAGCTATTGCTTTTGGTAATATTTTCACTTCGAAAGGCTTTTTCATACCAATAATCTATCACAGAATCAAATGCCGTTACGTAACGTTTTGTTGACAAAAAACAGCCCCGATAACATTTATATCAATTATTGATAAATTACTGCTTATAGCTGATATCCTGCCCTCTGAAGCGATGCTATAATCGCAGTATATTCGGTAAAACCATTTTTACGGAGGCAGGTATGAAAAGAAAAATCATAAGCGTAGTGTTGTCCGTATCCATGCTGGCAAGCCTTGGTGCATGCAGCAAGGATCAGCCGACAGAATCCGAGACTACAACTGAGCCTGTTGCTTCCGATTCTTCTGAGACGACAGAAGAGACGGAAGAAAGCGAGGAGACAAGCTCAGAGACAAGTTCTGAGACTGAAGCCACAGAAGAAAGCACGTCTCTTATGGGCTTCAACATGATTGATAACGGCGATTTCTCTTCAGGCGATATCGCCTGGGGCACTTACTTTGAAGGCGGCGGAGACGGAAGTCTTGCAGTTGTCGACGGTGTATTGCAGTTCGATATTAGTAATATCGGTACGCTCGACTACAGCAATCAGCTCTACTACGACGGCTTCAGACTTTACGAGGGATGCACCTACGAGATGCAGTTCGATGCATGGTCTTCGGCAGACCGTCCCGTAGAATACAGAATCCAGATTAACGGCGGCGACTACCACGCTTACACAAGCGAAATAGTAGCAACATCCACAGAGTCACAGCATTTCGACATAGTATTCACCATGGGTGAAGCAAGTGATCCTGCTCCAAGACTCTGCTTCAACTGCGGCGTTGCCGAAGGTATCGAAGACATCGGTGCCCATAGTATTTATTTTGATAATTTTGATCTTCAGTGCATAGATGAAAGCGGTCTCGTAGAATCTTCAGGAGACGACTCTTCTTCACTGATCAGCATTAATCAGGTCGGCTATCTTCCCGACTCCGCCAAGGTTGCCGTTATGCACGGCGATGCAATCTCTTCCGACGCTACGGTAATTGATGCTGCAAGCGGCGAAGTTGTTTACGAGGGTGCAGTAGAAGCAGCTTCTTATAACGATGCTACAGGAAGAGATGAGGCAAGATTTGACTTCAGCAGCGTAACAGAAGCCGGTGTATATAAGGTAGTAAGCGGTGAATACGAGTCCTATGAATTCACTATCGCTTCCGACGTTTACAATGCAGCTTTCGACAGTTCAGTATTCATGCTTTACACTCAGCGTTGCGGTTGTGAACTTCCCGAAGAATTTGTGGGCCCTTACGCTCACCCCGTATGCCACTCCGAAATGGCTGTCATCTACGGTACAAGCGAGACGATCGATGTATCAGGCGGATGGCACGATGCAGGTGACTACGGAAGATATGTTGTTCCCGGAGCAAAGACTGTTGCTGACCTTCTCCTTTCTTACGAGAACTATCAGGATGCTTTCTCTGATTCTCTCGGTATCCCCGAATCCGGCAACGGTATTGCTGATGTTCTTGACGAAGCAAGATACGAACTCGAGTGGATGTTCAAGATGCAGAATGCAGAAGGCGGCGTATATCACAAGGTAACATGCGCTAACTTCCCCGGCACCGTAATGCCTCAGGACGAGACAGACCAGCTTATCGTTTGTCCCGTATCTACTACCGCTACAGCAGACTTCGCAGCAGTTATGGCAATGGCTTCACGCATCTACGCCGACATCGATCCTGATTTTGCTGCTCGCTGTCTTGACGCATCTGTAGCTGCAATCAACTATATCCAGAGCCACGATTCTATCGAAGGCGGAGTTAATCCTTCTGATATTTATACAGGTGAATATCCTGATACGGTCTGCTCAGATGAAATTATGTGGGCAGCAGCCGAGCTTTACAGAGCAACAGGTGATGCAGCTTATGATGAACTGTTCTCACAGTACACTTATACTGAAGTAGCTACTCTCGGCTGGCAGTCAGTTCAGGGTTATGCATTCTACGCTTACCTTAAGTGTGAGAATCACGGAAGCCTCTACGATCAGGTTTCCGATGACTTTAAGTCAACTATCGAAGCTATCATGGCTAATGCCGAAGAGGACAGCTACTATTCTTCCCTTTACGAATATAACTGGGGCAGCAACTTAACTGTCGCTAATAACGGTATCCTCTTCCTTATGTACGATGATATCTACGGCAGCACTGACGGTGCTACTTATGCACTCGCTCAGCTTAATTACCTTCTCGGAACTAACGGTACCGGCTATTCCTTCATGACAGGATACGGTACACTTTGCGCTGAGAATCCTCACCACAGACCTTCTCAGGCTGTCGGAACTGCAGTATCCGGTATGATCGTTGGCGGTCCTAACGAAGGCCTTGACGATCCTTATGCAGCTAACGTCTGTGCAGGTAACGCTCCTGCTCTGTGCTATGCAGACAGTGACCAGTCCTACTCCATGAACGAAGTAGCTATTTACTGGAATTCTCCTGTAATTTACCTCTTCGCTTACGCTTCAACACAGGGCTGATACAATAGTTTTAACCACAAACAAGCAGACCGTCTCAAACGAGGCGGTCTGTTTTATTTGAATATTTTTGCTCGAAAGTATCGGTCTGTGCTTATTTAAGGAAAACGCCTTTTACGGCAAGGTCTCTGCCTTAAAGCACTACATCACTTTCGCTAAGTACTTCATAATTCATTTCTGTAAATACTGCAGTAAAGCTGGATTCTCTGGGACTACAGGCATAAAAGCCGAAGGAGACTTCTTTATCACAATCCCACATATGGCACATTCTAAGTACAGCATAATGCTTACCGTCCATAGAGTATTCAAGAAGGAAATCATCCTTTCGCCTTGTCATGCGATACCATACTTCCTTAACGGAAGCTGCTAGCTCAGTGCAGGCCCAATCTGAATATCCATGGTTAGTGGCCACACTGCCGAAATGTGCAAACTCATCGTTCTCACGTTCAACAGAAGCCTTAAGCCATGTGTTCTCATTCATATGCATTACTATTCCGCACTGATCGTAGAGTTCCCTGGTGTCAAATGTAACCTTGGTCTCAAACTTAAAATACTGTTCGTCACTACTCATCTGAAGTACGGGGGCATTATCTGCTGACGCGCTGCCGAAAGTCTTCTGCCAAAGATCTGTTCCGGGCTTTGTCGTAATCTCGATTCTTTCTGCACTTATGCTGCAGCTCAGCTCTTCCGGTGTCCACTCCAGTTTCGTGTGATCAAACATTGCTTTTCTCCTTAAAACAGTGATGAATCTTCTAATGAACTTAGACCTGTCTCTTTATTTCCGTAA
>JAKSRK010000066.1 GCA_024403655.1 Saccharofermentans sp.
CTTTGATTTGTTCTGAAATTAGTAATTATTAATATCTGAAAAGTTCTTTGTAAAGTACTCTTACGGAATAATCACAGTAAGCTTCGGACACACCGAACATCATGGAAATCTCGGAAGCACCCTGGTTAACTATCTTGAGGTTGATACCTGCAGAAGATAATGCAGATGCAGCTCTTGCCATGATACCAACTGACTTTTCCATTGCCTGACCAACGATCATGACAATTGCAAGATCCTTCTCAATCTTTACTTCATCAACTCTGAGCTCATTCTTAACTCTGTTAACAATGATTTCTTCCTTTTCAGAAGTGAAGTACTTCTTTCTTGCAATGATTGTAACTGAATCGATTCCTGAAGGCATGTGCTCGATAGAAACGCCTTCCTCAGCAAAGATTCTGAGAAGATTTGTAAGGAAGCCGATCTCGTGATTCATGAGATACTTTGTAATAGTAATTGTGATGAAACCCTTTTCACCGGCGATACCTGTTACAAGTGAATCAAAGTGAGATCTCTTGGAAACAATCTTTGTTCCGCTTGCGTTAGGATTATTTGTGTTCTTGATGTGGACAGGTATTCCTCTAACATAAACAGGGTAGAGGGCTTCTTCGTGAAGAACCTGGAAGCCGGCATATGCAAGCTCTCTCATCTCATCGTAAGTAATCTCTGTGATAGGGAAAGGATTCTTTACGATATTAGGATTTACTGCGAATACGTTATCAACGTCTGTCCAGTTCTCGTAAACATCTGCATCTACAGCGCCTGCGAGGATGGAACCTGTGATATCGGACCCGCCTCTTGAGAATGTGATAATCTGTCCTTCTTTGCTGTAGCCATAGAAGCCGGGGAAGATACAAATCTGCTTCTCATACTTGAGTTCTTCAAGATTCTCATATGACTCACCGAGGATACGAGCCTTGCCCATTGCATCGTGCTCTAAGAATAGTCCGCACTTCTTGGGGTTACAGTACTTAGCGGGATGACCGATGGATGTTAAGTACTTCGCAACTACTCTTGCGCTACAGTCTTCACCCATAGCCTTAACTGAATCAAGATACTTAACGTCGTCGTTATAATCAGCACCTGCAACAGTTTCAAGTGTCTCGCGAATCTCAGGTAGAATATCTTCAACATTAAGATCATCAGCAATCTCTCTGTATCTTTCAACAACTGCATTAAGTTCTTCCTTATAGTCGTTACCTGCAAGACGAGCCTTTGCAACAGCAATAAGAAGATCAGTAACCTTAATGTCTTCCTTAGTTCTCTTACCGGGAGCAGATACGACTACGATTCTGCGGTCCGGATCAGCAAGAACGATATCACATACTTTCTTTATCTGAAATGCGTTGGCGAGTGAAGTACCGCCGAATTTTGCAACTTTCATTTTAGCCTCTTTCCTCGACGTCACTTGTCTATGAGTGACGGACATTTGTTTTTCCAATGTGTACAATACTACCATAACGATTTTTTATCGGCAATAACTGACATTTATAAATATATATACTTTTATGAACGTTTTATGGTTAATATCACAATATTCGATAGTCGGTTTACTTTTTAGCTTTTTATGTATAGAATTTTGCACATGAATATTTTTAAAGCAATGGTTCCGGATATAGTTTATAAGAGAGCTGATTTTATTCCTTTTGAGGATCTCAGAGCTTCAGGTAAGAACTGCATTCTTTTTGATTTTGATAACACTTTAGGGCCTGATCATGCGACTGCCCCTGATCAGTTTGCTTTTGATATCATCAGTAAAGTTCAGCAGTTAGGTTTTAAGTGTTGCCTTGTATCCAATGCAAAGTCCGGAAGATCAGCCGGAATTGCAAAAACTCTAGATATTCCCTGTGTAACCTATGCTCATAAGCCGCGTCCTATCGGTATCTTCAGAGCTCTTGATCTTATGAAGGCTTCCAAGGAAGAGAGCATCATGATTGGCGATCAGGTTTTTACTGATGTTATTGCCGGAAGACTTGCCGGTGTATATACGATATTGGTAGAAAGATATTCCAAGAAGGAAATCTGGTACGTAGTTTTAAAGAGACCCTTGGAGAAGATTGTACGCTTCTTTGCAAAATACTGATTTTTGTCGTATTTTGTTGCTCTTTGTAAGTTTTTTTGTCCCTTTTAAAAGAACCTTTCCTGTATCATTTCGAGTATGAAAGATAAAAGGGAAATAGGTTTTAACTCAGAAGATAAAGTTGCCCTCTTCCTGATGAGAAGAGGTTTTACTTTAGTTGCGAAGAATTATTCTGTGCATAACGTTGGTGAACTGGATCTTGTGATGCGTAAGGGAGACTGTCTTTATGTTGTAGAAGTCAAATCCAGGCTAGAATCTGACTGGCAGTCTCCGTCTGAAGCCATTGACTACGGTAAAAGGAAAAGAATTCTTAAGACAACGCAGATTTTTATACAATCTAAAGGATATTTTGATAAAGATGTTATCTTTTTGGCGGGTTGTGTAACGCATAATCTTGAGGGCATCGTGCAAAAGATAGAAATTATTCCTTTTGAATGAAATTCTGTTGCCAGTTACTTGCAAGATTATTATAATGATTTCGGTTTTGAGCTTGATTGCCAAGCCGTGTTGCAAGTTTTAATCAGATTTATTTCATGTTGGAGGAATCATAATGAAGGCTTACACCCAGATGTCAGCAGATGAGTTGAGAAGCGAGAAAGAACAGCTTCTTAAGAGAGTAGAAGAATTCAAGGCAATGAACCTTGCTCTTGATATGACCAGAGGTAAGCCCTCTCCTGACCAGCTTTCTTTAAGCAATGACCTTTTTGAAGGCTTTAAGGATCGTTCCTTTTTGTCCGTTACGGGAGCTGATATCAGAAATTACGGTATCCCTGACGGTATTGTTGAAGCAAGACAGCTTTTCGCTGAGGTGCTTGATACTAAGATGGAGAACGTTTACATCGGTAACGGATCCAGCCTTAATCTTATGTTCGATGCTCTTATGAGAGCTTATGTATTCGGTGAGCATGATTCAGAGAAGCCCTGGGGTCAGATTGAGGGAAGAAAGTGGCTTTGCCCCGTTCCCGGTTATGACAGACACTTCAAGGTAACAGAGACATTAGGATTCGAGCTTATCTGTGTTCCTTTGAAGGAAGACGGTCCTGATATGGATATTGTTGAAGAGCTTGTTAAAGATCCTAAGGTTCTCGGTATGTGGTCTGTTCCTTGCTATACAAATCCCGACGGATATGTATATTCTGAGGAAGTTTGCAGAAGACTTGCTTCCATGAAGACAGCTGCCAAGGACTTCAGAATCTACTGGGATAACGCTTATATCGTTCACCATCTCTATGAAGAGCCTGAGAAGCAGGGGCATATCCCTGATATCCTTCGTCTTTGCGAGGAGGCAGGTAATCCTTCAAGAGTTTACGAGTTTGCTTCCACATCAAAGATCACATTTGCAGGTGCTGGTCTTTCATGCTTCGCTACAAATGAAGAGAATTACGCATATGCAAAGAAGATTACTTCTGTTCAGACTATCGGTGCAAACAAGATTAATCAGTATGCACATATCCTTTATATGCCTGACCTTAAGTCTATGCAGGAGCATATGAAGAAGCATGCCGCTTTCTTAAGACCTAAGTTTGAGAAGACACTTGAGATTATGGATAAGGAGCTTAATGGTACTGAGGCTGTTCACTGGCATAAGCCCAACGGTGGTTATTTCATCAGTGCTTATGTATATCCCGGCACAGCTAAGGCTACAGTTGCACTGTGTAAGGAGTTAGGTGTTGCATTTACACCTGCAGGCGCTACTTATCCTTATGGTAAGGATCCTGATGACTCCAATATCAGAATCGCTCCCAGCTTCCCCTGCATCGCTGATATTGAGAAGGCTGTCGAAGTATTCTGTGTTTGTGCTAAACTTACAGCAATAGAAAAAATCCAGGAGGCATTATGATGTCTGATAATTTAATAAGCAAGCCCTCATATGAGAGCCCTTTGAATTCACGTTACGCTAGTCAGAAGATGCAGTATATCTTTTCTCCTGACAAGAAGTTCACAACTTGGAGAAAGCTCTGGATCGCTCTTGCCGAGTCAGAGAAGGAGTTAGGACTTAACATTACTGATGAGCAGATTAATGAGCTTAAGGCTCATATCGACGATGTTGATTATGAGGCAGCAGCTGCTTATGAGAAGAAGCTTCGTCACGATGTAATGGCTCATGTTCATGCATATGGTGACCAGTGCCCCAACGCTAAGGGAATCATTCACTTGGGTGCTACATCATGCTACGTAGGTGATAATACAGATATCATCATTATGAGAGAAGCTCTTGAGCTTATCCGTAAGAGACTTGTAGTTTGTATCGCTAAGCTTTCCGAGTTCGCTGATGAGTATAAGGCAATGCCTACATTAGGTTTTACTCATTTCCAGCCCGCTCAGCTTGTAACTGTAGGTAAGAGAGCTACTCTCTGGCTTCAGGATCTTCTCTTTGATTTGGAAGAAGTAGAGTCTGTTGCTGCATCCCTTAAGATGCTTGGCTGTAAGGGTACAACCGGTACTCAGGCAAGCTTCTATGACCTCTTTGAAGGTGATCACGATAAGTGTGTTGAGCTTGATAAGAAGATTGCTAATAAGATGGGCTTCGAAGCTTCTTATTATGTATCCGGCCAGACATATTCACGTAAGGTTGATTCAAGAGTATTGAATTGTCTTTCTTCTATCGCACAGAGTGCTCATAAGTTCAGTAATGACATCAGACTTCTTCAGCACCTCAAGGAAATTGAAGAGCCTTTTGAGAAGAACCAGATCGGTTCATCAGCTATGGCTTATAAGCGTAATCCCATGAGATCTGAGCGTATTGCTTCTCTTGCAAGATATGTAATAGCTGATGCTCTTAATCCTGCTATGACAGCAGCTGAGCAGTGGTTCGAGAGAACACTTGATGATTCTGCAAACAAGCGTATCAGTGTACCTGAGGCTTTCCTTGCAGTTGACGCTATCCTTGGTATCTATACAAATATCGTTTCCGGTATTGTTGTATACCCTAATATGATTCATCAGCACATCATGAACGAGCTTCCTTTCATGGCTACTGAGAACATCATGATGGAAGCTGTTAAGAGAGGCGGAGACAGACAGGCTCTTCACGAGAAGATTCGTGTTGCTTCAATGGAAGCCGGTAAGACAGTTAAGGTAGAAGGTAAGCCTAACAATCTTCTTGATCTTATCGTAGATGATCCTGAGTTTGGTCTCGACAGAGAGTCTCTTGAGTCCTTGCTCGATCCCAAGCTTTACATCGGCAGATGTCCTGAGCAGGTAACTACATTTATTAATGAAGCTATTAAGCCTGTTCTTGATTCACATGCTGATGACCTTAATATTGATGATGTAGAACTTAAGGTTTAATTATTAATCATTAATTACTTGATAATCAGGCACTCTGCTTTTGCAGGGTGCCTTTTTGTTAACTGTATGTTTACATAGAAGTGATGTAGCACCATTATGCCGATGATAAAATATAATCGTTTTGGGCATGGGAGTGTGTTTACCATCGTATGAAGAGTGAAGGCAATTATCTTTACAGAACTTATAAGCGAATGTCCGATATCGGAACTTGGCAGAGTATAACTGATGCCTATGTTTTTATCGGCCTTGTATCTTTTGCTTTTAATTTTGTATTGGATTCGCTTGGATATTTATTGGCATGCTATTCAATGGGTGCACGCTTTACTTTGATTGTTCACAAGATGATTCCCGGTCAGTCGGCAATATTCCTGTTTTTTATTGTTCATTTATTACTGTCTACCATTGCTGTGACATATTGTATAACCAGGCTTTATAACAAGGTGATTAACAAACCTGTTTTTGATTTTAAGACTGAACTGGCCGAGATGGCCAGACATGAACTATCAGATTATTTTGTATCAGGAAAGATGAGTCAGCCATTCAGGGATCCGACTAGTCCAATATCCTGGACGGATCAGGTGAAATTCTATGTTGATACTGCTTCCGTTGATAAATATCTTGATGAACTTACAGGCTGTTTTAACAGAAAGTATTTCTCTCATAAGCTGATTAGTTATATGGATACTCAGAGAATCGTAAAGAATCGTTATGGCTCCGATATTCAAAGATACGGAGATGACTTATACGGTGTGTTTATGATTGATATCGATCATTTCAAGAGCATCAATGATGTATACGGTCATGCCATGGGCGATGTAGTTTTGAAGTCTGTCGGTAAGCTTCTTCGTGAGACAGTAGGAGATAACGGAGTTGTAATCAGGAACGGTGGTGAAGAGTTCGTTATTGTCTATCTCGCAAAATTTCCATTCGATTTCTCTACTGTAGCTGAGAGAATAAATCAGGCATTCAGAGATAGTATCAAGGTTCCGTCTAGCGGCGGGATAAAGGGAAGAGACGTTACATGTTCAATAGGTTTTGTAAGTTATCCCTTCTTTGATGGGGCTGAACATGTATTCGGTCTTAAAGAACACGTTGATCTGTCAGATATGGCTATGTATGTTTCAAAGACTACAGGACGAGACAGATGGAATGAGCTTAAGGCTACAAGAGTACCTACTGATAAGATAGATAAGTCAATGTATCTCAACAGTCCGGAATACGGTCTTAAAAGAGGCTACTATACTTTGCGTGACAGAGAAGGCGAGCATACTTCAATCATGAACAACTAAGCGGCAGTTTTGAGTCCGGATAATTCGTCATCTGACTGACAAGTAAAAATGCTTGACATAACTTTGAGGCATGTGTATTATTATCGAGTGCATTTATGTCACCCGGAGGTTTTACTATGAAATCAGTTGAAGATCTTATGCTTCTTGATTTTTACGGTAATCTTCTTACGGATAAGATGAGAGACTGTCTTGATCTTTATCTTAATGATGATCTTTCATTTGCTGAGATTGCAGATGACGCAGGAATCTCAAGACAGGGTGCACACGATACTGTTAAGAGAGCTCTTGCTCAGCTTCATTCATACGAAGAGAAGCTGGGACTTGTATCAAGGTTCTCGGAGCAGAAGAGAATCGTTAATGAGGCATTGGCGTATATCGATTCAAAGGATTACGAGAACGCTTCAAAGATTCTGATTGAACTTAAGAATGATCTTGAAGACTGATAGGAAGTAAATTGATGTTTGAGAGTCTGTCGACAAAGTTACAGAATATAACAAAGGCAATGCGCGGCAAGGCCCGTGTTACCGACCAGGATATCAAGGATATGATGCGAGAGATTCGCATGGCTCTCCTTGAGGCTGATGTTAACTATACGGTAGTAAAGTCCTTTGTAGCAGATATGACCGAGAAGTGTAAGAACGCCGATATCGAAGGCAGCTTCACTCCCGGACAGCAGATAGTTAAGATCGTAAGAGATTCACTCGTTGAACTTCTTGGTGAAGGTGAGACAAAGTTAAATGTTTCTCCTACAGGATTTACGGTAATTATCCTTTACGGACTTCAGGGTGCAGGTAAGACTACTACGGCAGTTAAGCTTGCAAACATACTTAAGAAGGACGGCAAGAAGCCTATGGTTGCTTCTGTTGACGTCCACAGACATGCAGCTGCCGAGCAGCTTAAGGTTCTTGCTGAGAGTAACGGTATTCCTTGCTATATCGATCCTGAGAATAAGGATGCAGTCAAGATTGCCAAGGATGCCATGGACAGAGCAAAGTACATGCTTTGCAATTATCTTATCGTCGATACAGCAGGTCGTACTGTTGTTGATGATGAGATGATGGATGAGCTTAAGGCACTTAACGATGCAGTTGATCCTGATGAGAAGCTCCTTGTCGTTGATGCCATGATTGGTCAGGAAGCCGTAAATGTTGCTTCAAGCTTTGAAGAAGCAATCGGAATGAATGGCTTTATTATGACAAAGCTTGATGGTGATGCCAGAGGCGGTGCTGCTCTTTCTATTCGTAAGATCACAGGAAAGCCTATTAAGTATATCTGCGTAGGTGAGAAAACAGACGCTATTGAGCAGTTCTATCCTAACCGTATGGCAGACAGAATCCTCGGAATGGGTGACATGCTTACTCTTATCGAGAAGGCTTCTGTTTCTCTTGATGAAGAAGCTGCTGCTAAGTCTGTTGAGAAGATGATGAGCAATCAGTATGATCTCGATGATCTTCTTTCTCAGTTCGAGCAGATGAAGAATATGGGATCCATGAAGGATATTATCGGAATGCTTCCCGGAGTATCCGGTAAGATTACTGATGACCAGCTTGACGGATCTGATGCAATTATGGACAAGAATATTGCAATTATCAGATCTATGACTAAGAAGGAAAGGAAGAATCCTAATCTTCTTAATGCAAGCAGAAGAAAGAGGATCGCAGCAGGTTCAGGTACAACTGTTCAGGATGTTAACCAGCTTATGAAGCAGTTCGAGCAGACTTCTAAGATGATGAAGCAGTTCGGTAAAGGCGGATTAAAGCTTCCCAAGGGATTCGGCGGATTAGGTCGCCTTGGTGGTTTAGGTGGATTTGGCCGTAAGGGCGGATTCTTCTGATAATGCGTATTACGCCGATGCCATTCGGCGAATCGATATATAAACAACAATTTTAAATTTTTTGGAGGAAAAGACAATGGCAGTAAAGATTCGTTTGAGAAGAATGGGTAAGAAAAAGGCTCCTTTCTACAGAGTAGTAGTTGCAGATTCTCGTTATCCCAGAGACGGTAGATTCATCGAGGAGATCGGTACATACAATCCCCTTACAGATCCCGCTGAAGTAAATATCGACGCTGAGGCAGCTAAGAAGTGGATTGGTAACGGAGCACAGCCTACAGATACAGTTCGTGCTCTCCTTAAGAAGCAGGGTGTCATCTGAGGTTAATATAATGAGCGATTTATTAGTTTATATTGCAAAGTCACTTGTAAATAATCCCGACGAAGTTAACGTTAAGACAACTGAGCGCGGTAATACAATTGTCTTTGAACTTTCCGTAGCTCCTGACGATATGGGCAAGATCATCGGTAAGAACGGTAAGCGTGCTCAGGCTATTCGTTCTATCATGAAGGCTAAGTATCTTAAGTCCGGAAAGCGCGTTGTCGTTGATATCGTAGGATGATTAACGACCGTATAACTATCGGTAAAATAATCGGTGCACACGGTGTTAGGGGAGAAGTAAAAGTCTTCCCGATCACCGATAATGTGCGCCGTTTTACTAAGCTTAAAAAGTGTTTCCTCGTTACAGAGAATTCTGTTGTAAAGCAGGAGATTAATGTAAAGACTTCCAGAGTAGATCGCGGAAATGCGCTTATTACTTTCGAGGGCATAGATGACAGAGATAAAGCAATGCTTCTCAAAGGTCTTCTTATTGAAGTAGCAAGAGAAGATGCAGTCAAGCTTCCCAAAGATGAGTTCTTTATTGTTGATCTTATCGGACTTACTGTAATCGATAAGAACTTAGGTGAACTCGGTAAGATAGATGATGTATATGAGACAGGTGCTTCTCACCATATCTTAAGTGTAAAGCGTAAGGGGAAGAAAGATCTTCAGATTCCTTTCCTTAAGGCTATTTGTAAAAATACCGACATTGAAGAAGGCATAATGGAAGTGGAGCTTCCCGAAGGCCTTTATGAGATATACGAATGAGATTTACCGTACTTACTTTATTTCCGGGTCAGATTACTGATTTTCTTAAGAAGAGTATTACAGGTAATGCCATGCAGAAAGGCATTATCAGTGTAGAGGCTAAAGATATCAGAGAGAACGCCCTTAATGATTATGGCAAAGTAGATGATACTTTGTACGGCGGCGGTACGGGTATGCTTATGCAGTGTGATCCCGTATATGATACTTGGAAGAGCGTCTGCGATAAGGATAGTAAACCTTATACCGTATATGTAAGTCCCAAGGGGCATGTTCTTAATCAGAAGAAGGTAATTGAACTTTCAAAGAAAGAACACCTTTGTATTGTATGCGGTCACTACGAGGGAATAGATTCAAGAGTAATCGATGAGATCTGTGACGAAGAGATTTCTATAGGTGATTATGTACTTACCGGTGGAGAGCTTGCAGCATGCGTCATAATTGACTCAGTATCGCGCATGTTAGAAGGAGTTCTTCCTAATGAGGAAGCATATTCCAATGAGTCACACATGGGCGGAACACTTGAAGCACCGCAGTATACAAAGCCGGAAGACTGGCACGATATACATGTACCTGCGGTTCTTTTGTCAGGAGATCTTAAAAAGATAGAAGAGCATAACAGGATCATGTCTTACATAGAGACTATGAATAAAAGACCTGATATGTTCGAAAGGCTTGAAATAACTGAAGAAGATTGGCAAAAAATACTTGCGCTTAAGAAAACGTTATGTTATTCTTCTTAGGTTGTTAATTGGGATGGTCCTCTGTCCGTACGAGACATGAACATCTACCAGATAAGGAGGAACTCAAGATGGATTTGGTTAAAGTTGTTGAGAGCGAGAATCTCAGAAATAACTATTCCGAGGTCGAGATCGGTGACTATGTAAAAGCTCACCTTAAGATCAAGGAGGGAAACCGTGAGCGTATCCAGGTATTCGAAGGATATGTTATTGCTCGTAAGGGCGGCGGAATTTCCGAGACCATGACAATTCGTCGTATTTCTTACGGCGTAGGTGTCGAGCGTATTCTTCCCGTACATTCTCCCAAGATTGAGAAGATTGAAATCGTACGTAAGGGTCGCGTCAGAAGAGCTAAGCTTTATTACCTTCGTAATCGTCAGGGTAAGGCTGCTAGAATTCAGGAGAAGCTCTGATTTTCATTTAGACGCGTTAGATTCGCTTAAGAAAGAGGTTACCAGTTTTGGTAGCCTCTTTTGTCGTATATATAACAAAAATATAATAAGTTCACTCTTTACATTAATTCGGATATGATTTAGCATTTTAATGCTGATTTAAATATTTATTTAACAAAGGAGTTCTATATGAATATTTCACCACTTCAGAAGGCAAGATATGAGTATCAGCCTAAGCTTCCCGGAATGCTCAGAAATGGTATCTCTGAGATTTGTGTTAAGGAAGGCGCTGCTACACAGAGTGTTGCAGATCAGGACAAGATTAAGGCTCTTTTCCCTAATACATACGGTAAGCCCGAGATCACTTTCGAGAAGGGACAGAATACATCTGCTGCTAAGAAGCAGGTTGTAGGCGTTATTCTTTCCGGTGGACAGGCTCCCGGTGGACACAACGTTATCTCCGGTCTTTATGATGCTCTTAAGGCAACAAATTCCGAGAACGTTCTCCTTGGTTTCAAGGGTGGTCCCGATGGACTTCTTAAGGACGACTATGTTGAGTTCGATGACAAGTTCATTGATTCATACAGAAATACAGGTGGATTCGATATCATCGGTTCCGGTAGAACAAAGCTTGAGACACAGGAGCAGTTCGCAATCGTTGCTGAGAATGCAAAGAAGAATGGTCTTACAGCTATCGTAATCATCGGTGGTGACGATTCCAATACAAATGCTGCTACTCTTGCTGAGTACATGGCTGCTAACAACACAGGTGTTCAGGTTATCGGTTGTCCCAAGACTATCGATGGTGACCTTAAGAACGAGGATATCGAGGCTTCTTTCGGTTTCGATACAGCTACAAAGACATATTCTGAGCTTATCGGTAACATCGAGCGTGATGCTAACTCCGCAAAGAAGTATTGGCACTTCATCAAGGTTATGGGTCGTTCCGCTTCTCACGTTGCACTTGAGTGTGCACTTGAGACACAGCCCAACATCTGCCTTATCGGTGAGGAAGTTGCAGCTAAGAAGATGTCTCTTGCTGAGA
>JAKSRK010000067.1 GCA_024403655.1 Saccharofermentans sp.
TTTTATAACGCTGATTATGTTCAATACTATTAACAATAAAAGGATCACTCAGGTGGTCCTTTTATTATGACTGTTGAGTAAAGAACTAGTTTTAAGAAGGCTGACTGGGGCTATAAAAGATATATTTCAAAAGTTTTTTCAAAAAAGTGAAATATTATTATTTGTTTCTCGTCTTAATAAGTGAGAGACGAAATAAGGAGTTAAAGATTAATGGAAGATGAAGTAATAGTTGACTTGTTCGTAGAGCGCTCAGAACAGGCAATTAGAGAACTATCAACCAAATATGGAAGACTCGCGCAGATTATCTGTACGAACATTCTTAAAAACGTTTCCGATGCAGAAGAGGTTGTAAACGATTCATTGTTTACAACGTGGAATGCTATTCCACCGGAAAGACCAACGTCACTTCGTGCATTCTTTTTAAATGTTGCACGTAATAAAGCACTGGACAGATATAGATTTAATTGTGCCAAGAGGAGAAATAGTAATTACGACGTTGCGATTGATGAATTGGAAGAATGTTTAAGATCTGATTATTCCCCTGTAGAAGATGTTGAGGCAGCGGTAGTTTCTGATGCAATCAACAGATTCCTCGGAGGTATTAAAAAAGACGACAGAGTAATGTTTGTTTGCAGATATTATCTATCGGATTCGATTCAAACGATAGCACGGAATATGAATCTTAAAGAGTCGGTAGTTAATTTGCGTCTGTTTCGTACTCGTGAAAAGCTTAGAAAATTCATGAAAAAGGAGAATCTGATATGAAGAGAGAAGTAATTACAGAAGCTATGAATAATATTTCTGAGGATTACAGACTTGAAGCTTTGGAACTACATAATCTGGAAGTATCAGAAGTGAATACTATGAGTAAAAAAATAAGTTATAAGAAGTTGTTGGTGATTTGTGTAGCGGCAGCAGTAACGTTTGCTATTGGTGTAACAGCTTATGCGGCTGTATCAGGAAGACTTAGTATCAGAGAGCCGGAACCGGATGAAACTATTTCATTTGATATACCTGCTTTTGATGTTGAGGCAACGAATAGCGGTGGTGAGGAAGTAATTTTCCATGAAGCTGGACAGACATTAGTTTATGAGAATGTTACCCGTGAGTTTTCTTTTGACGGTCCTGAGGCATGTAATGAGATTCAGTTTATGCCAACTTACATACCTGAGGGCTACGAGGTTGCCTGGGGTAACAGCGATGAGTGGTGTAATGACGCTCAGGGTATACTTCACGGTGTTGGGGACGTTTATAACATATGTGTTTACTATGCAAGTGGATTTGGAACTGACGGCAGAATGATTCTCGAAGAGTCTGTAGTTTCTGAATCAGTAGAAGAGACAGAAACAGAAGTCATTTATAGTGTTGAGACAGAGGCCGGTGTGTGTCACAATTACTATTACATTGTTTACAATACAGTCGACGGCTACATTATTGTTGTCAGCAGCTCTGAGAGTATGGAACTTAGCGAGAGGATTTATAACGGTCTTGAGATTCAGACTACAGGTAATGTGTTGACTGCTGACTCATTTAATAGTAATTTCGCATATCTTTGTAATGGTGTAGGTTGATTGATATGACTGATGGCAGTGATGTAATTCAGAACTGTCAGATGTAGATTTTTAGATTCACTTTAAGTTTGAAAGAGGATGTCTCAAAACTAGAGTAGTTTTGGGACAGTTCTTTTTATTACGCCCAGTAGTCCAACTTCGGTTGTGCTGCTGGGTTATTAATTTCTGAATATGAAAAATATTATCTAAATTATTCGCGAGGCTTGACAATTGATGTTGAAAAGAGTGATAGTAATAACAAATAGTAACAAATTGTGTAGAATGTTGTGAAAGGAGGTTCAGCTATGCTATACGATTATTTGATTGAAAATTACAAACCTAATGAGCCAATATTTGTATCAGATGTAGTATTGCCTATATCTGATAGTAATTTGCGCCAGATGTTTAAGACACTATGTGATACGGGCAAGATTAAACGCTTTGATACGGGTGTTTACTATATACCAAAGAAAAGTATTTTAAAAAATGGTGTACCGCTTGCAGCTGATGATGTTGCTGCTGCAAAGTATATTATCAAAAAAGGTAAGGTTGATGGTTTTTATTCAGGATTTACTTTTGCGAATCAATTGGGCATTAGTACTCAGGTTCCTTATGTGCAAGAGATTGTATCTAATAACGCAAGTACTAGAGTAAAAGAAGTTACAGTAAGAAACAAAAGAATTATTCTCAGAAGAGCAAGGACTCCTATAAATAATGAGAATTACGTAGTGTTGCAGTTGTTGGATTTGCTGAAAGATTTGGAACAGTATTATGACGTTGATTTTGAAGAAGTATGCTCAAGACTCTGTCGATACGTAAGAGAAGAGAATATTACAAAAGCACAGGTGGATAGATATATAGAAGAATATCCTGATAAGACATACAAAAATATCTATAGGACTGGATTATATAATGCATTTGCATGAAGATTTAGAACTCTTTAGGGACGTTATAAGTGCGACATCAGAAGATCAGGGAGATAAAGATTTTGCTATCATTGAGAAAGATTACTATGTCTCGATGATTTTGAAGTTGTTGGCTGAAAAATCAGAAAACTGCGTATTCAAGGGTGGCACATCGTTGGCCAAATGCCATAAGGTGATAGATCGTTTTTCAGAAGATATAGACATTAGCTTTTCTGATGCTCTTACTCAAGGTCAGAGGAGAAGACTTAAGGATGAGATTATTGCTGGTATAAGCACTGAGCTTAAAATGCCAATCGTAAACTGGGATCAGGCAAGGAGTAGAAGAGACTATAATTGTTATATTTTTGATTATCAGCCAATTGACGGGTATGTAAAAGAAAGCTTGATTCCAGGTGTAAAGATGGAAGTGGTCTTGAGCTCTTTGTCTTTTCCTACTGTTGAGATGGAAGTAACGAGTCTTATCTATGACTTTTTGAAGAAAGACAATGCAGAATTGATAGATGAATATAATCTGCAACCATTTAAGATTAAGGTTCAGGGATTAGACAGGACGTTTATTGATAAGACGTTCGCAATATGTGACTATTATCTGCAAGGGAAAACAGAAAGACATTCAAGACATATATATGATTTATATATGTTGTCTTCACTTGTGAAGTTAGATGACAACTTAGCTGAACTAGTAAAAGAAGTGCGAGAACAGAGAGTTAATGTTCCTAACTGTTTATCTGTGCAACCTGGTGTAAGCGTAAATGAAATATTGAAGAAGATAGAAGAACAGAAGTATTTTTATAATGATTACATCAGTATCACTTCAGTATTTCAAAACAAGCCTTTACCTTATGAAGAAGCAATAACAGTGTTGCATAAGATAATTGAAACAGAAATATTTGAATAACAAGGCTAAGTAATACTAAAGTTAATTGTAGTAAGTTCGATTTGAATGCAATAATTCTTTATTCACCTTCAGGGAAGAAAATAGGATATGTGCCTGAGAAGGATAATGTAATCTTTGCAAGACTTTTGGATGCCGGAAAGAAGTTGTCTGCTACCATCTCACGTATTGAGAAGAAGGGTTCATTTACCAAGATTGCAGTAAAGATTTTTCTTGTGGATTTCTAAGTAATTATCGGGTATTTGTAGCGATTTTATACGTTGGTTTTACTCATTATCTGAGAGATAATATTAGTATGCAAGTTAAGGAGAGATATTAGAATTGACTAAGAGAAAAGTAGCATCGTTGATATTCTTTTCCACGTTTATATTCAGGCTGGGAGTTTTCCTTGCGTTGGGTATTATTTTTATGGCTCTTGGAATCTCTTATCCTAAGCTCGGTTATTACGGAGCTGCACTTATTGTCTTTGATTTTCTTGTATCCTTCATTGAGACGATCAGGTGCATGCTTGCAATTAATAATCCGAATGTTCCGTTGATGAG
Source organism: Saccharofermentans sp. (assembly GCA_024403655.1). Classification (GTDB taxonomy): domain Bacteria; phylum Bacillota; class Clostridia; order Saccharofermentanales; family Saccharofermentanaceae; genus Saccharofermentans. The sequence goes on from JAKSRK010000067.1 coordinate 3,914, forward strand.
GGAAATGAAGAGAGCTTTGAACGAAGGTGAGCCTGACTATACCATGGATGATTTTGTGAAGAATATGGGTGCTGTCTCGAAGAAGCTCTACGAGGTTTCCCTTGATGCGGATGTTGTTTCAAACGCTGATGTGGCAGTATGTGTTGATGAATTTGAAAAGATCTGCAAAGCAGAACGATTCCCTGAAGACAGTCTGTTACTTTTTGAAAGCGGCACAAACGAATCCGAAGACGATTCTTATGTATTCTCTCTTGCAAGATTATCTACCGACATAAACGGTGAATATGTTAAGACTTATATCAGACTCAGATTCGATTTGAATGAGGATCTTAAGAAGCTTCATGAATCAATACTGAGCAAAGACATGAAGTGTGATTTCTTCGAATATGTAAGGCGTTCAGATTCGTATAAAACTATTGAGGCTTTACATATCAGAGATATAAAAACAGGCGTAGACAAAGCGGAGAAGGATGTAGCTTATGAACGGTAAAAGTGCAGATATTAAGAGTGTAAAAATCAATGATCTTTTCTGGTCTTCAAAGATGGAATTAATCAGGAAAGAGGTTCTTCCTTATCAGTGGGACATATTAAATGACAGAGTTCCTCAGGCTGCTCCCAGTTATTGTATGCATAACTTCAAGGCTGCAGGCAGACTTAACAGGAACAGGAAAACTATGGGTAAGGATTTTAAAGAGCCCGTATATACCTATAGAGGATTCGAAGCACTTCCCGAAGATCCGTCTTCTCCCAAGGAAGATGAGTTTTACGGATTTGTATTTCAGGACAGTGACTTCTCCAAATGGATAGAAGCCGTAGGTTACAGTCTCGCAGTATACCCTGATGATGAACTTGAGAAGATAGCAGACGAAGCCATTGATATTGTGTGTGAAGCACAGCTTCCCAATGGTTATCTCGATACTTATTACATCATTAACGGAATGGACAGAAGCTTTAAGGATTTAAGAGATCATCACGAGCTGTATTGTCTGGGACATCTTATTGAAGGTGCCATAAGTTACTATCAGGGAACAGGTAAAGACAAGCTTCTTAAGGCAGCTTGCAGCTTCGCTGATTATGTTGATTCCGTCTTCGGATATGAAGAGGGAAAGATTAAGGGTTATCCCGGACACGAGATTGCTGAGATGGCTCTCTTTAAGCTGTATGAGACAACAGGTGAGGAGAGATATAAGAAGCTCGCAGAATACTTTATAAATGAGCGAGGACAAGCTCCCTTGTATTTTGATATGGAGCATCCTACTCCTAAGGGACAGCCTTACAAAATCGACTATTACCATCAGGCTCATATACCGGTCAGAGAGCAGACTGAAGCAGTCGGACATGCTGTTAGAGCAGTATACCTTTATAGCGGCATGGCAGATATGGCTCGTATCAGTAAGGATGAACGCCTTTTGAATGCCTGTGACAAACTCTGGGACAGCATTACAAGGGAGAAGATGTATATCACGGGAGGAATAGGTGCGACACATTTGGGCGAAGCATTTTCATTCCCTTTCGATCTTCCCAATGATACTGATTATGCAGAGACGTGTGCATCGATAGGTCTTGTTTTCTTTGCAAGAAGGATGCTTCAGATAAAGGCTGACAGGAAGTATTCCGATGTTATGGAATTAGCACTTTTCAACGGAATACTAAGCGGGATTGCACTGGATGGTAAGAGCTTTTTCTATGTAAATCCTCTTGAAGTGATTCCGGAAGCCTGCAAAAAGGATGAGCGTAAGATGCATATTAAGAGCGTAAGACAAAAGTGGTTCGGCTGCGCATGCTGTCCGCCTAATCTTGCAAGACTCGTAGCATCCATAGGAACGTATGCATATACGACAGATGAGGATACTTTATTTGTTCATCTGTATATGGGATCTGAATTCTCTCATAAGGATTTGTCTATCAGGACTGAGAGTAGCTTTCCGGATTCAGGTAAGGTTAAAATCAGCGCTCAGACTTCGGGTAAAAGTGATGCTGTGCTCGCATTAAGAATTCCTTCCTGGTGCAATGACAAATATGACTTTAAATCCGACAGAGAACTTAGTCAGGAGTATAAGGACGGATATCTTTATCTTAAGGGATTTGAAGATGATACCGTCATAGAGATTGATTTTGATATGACCTCCAGAATAGTAGTTCCGGATAACAGAGTCAGAGAAGATTTGGGGAGAGCAGCTTTGGTAAGAGGACCTGTCGTTTACTGTATGGAAGAAAAGGATAACGGCAAGGATCTTGCTTCTTTATATATCGATGCTACAAAGGAGATAAGGGAGGAAGAGACTATGGAATTCGGTCTGCCGGTTACAGCTCTTATCGTGTCCGGTTACAGGAAGGAATCTTCATCCGGGAATGACTACGTAACACCTCTTTATAAGGGCTTTGAAGCAATCGTCAAAGAAGAGAAGGAGATACGCTTTATTCCATATCGTTTGTGGGCTAACAGAGGCGAAGGTGAAATGAGCGTATATATCAATATCTAAAGCCCATAGTGCATTAGCGTGATGCTATAATTTTTCAATATTATTGAATTCGGAGGACGGATTATATGGGCAAGATTAAGTGGGGCGTATTGGGAACGGCTAACATTGCAAGAGGCTGTACCATTCCGGGCATGAAGCAGGTTGAAGACTGTGAGCTTTACGCAATTGCCGGAAGATCAGCAGAGAAGGCTTGTGCGTTCAAAGAAGACTTTGGCTTTAAAGTAGCCTATTCTTCTTACGAAGACCTTATTGCAGATAAGGATGTTCAGGCCGTATATATTCCTCTTCCTAACGACATCCATTTGAAGTGGGTTAAGGAAGCTCTTAGAAGTGGTAAGCATGTTTTGTGTGAGAAGCCGCTTGCTCTTAATCTTAAAGAAGCAGAAGAGATGTATGCTGTTGCAGCAGAGAACAATGTCTGTCTTATGGAAGCATATGCATATCTTCACAGCCCCTATGTACTGTCCTTACAGGAAGATGTAAGAAGCGGTTTGATAGGAGACGTTGATTATATCGAAAGTGCTTTTATCACACAGGGGTATATTGAAGACTTCCGCCTTCACAAAGAGTTTGGCGGAGGAGCTATGTATGATCTCGGTTGTTACTGTACAACCATGATTCTGTCACTTATCGATTCGGATCCTGAACAGGTATGGGCTCAGGCTGAATTCTCTGACCTTGGTGTTGATCTTATGACATCTGCTATGCTTAAGTTCAAGTCAGGAGCAAGAGCTTCATTTAATATCGGAATGATTCTCGATATGACTTCTAATTCCAGATTCGACAGACTGTATGTTCACGGTAGCAAGGGATGCATTAAGTCAGATGTTGAGTACAACCAGGAAGGTAAGTTGTCTTATACGATTTATAAGGGTGGAGAAGTAATTAAGAGAGAGGTTACTGCACCTTCCAATTATTCAATTGAAGTACAGAATATGTGTGATGTTATTAATGGTACTGCTAAGCCTCATATAACGCCTGAATTCTCACTTAAGAATATGAAATTAATTGATGAGGTACTGAACAAAATCGGCTATTGATTTTTGTGGAAACTCTTTGGCTTTCGCTGCAGATAATATTAATAAATTATTAATTCTCGAAGCGTAAACCTCTGATTTTATTGACTACATTTAATACGGGTTATAAAATGTGCAATGTATTAAAAACCTAACAAGAATAACGGAGGAGTTAGAGGTTATGGCAGAAGAGAAGAAGACAGTTGCTCCCGCAGCAACAGAAGTAAAGGCAGAAGCAAAGAAGCCTGCAGCTAAGGCAGCAGCTAAGAAGCCCGCAGCAAAGAAGACAGCTGCTAAGACAACAGCAAAGAAGCCTGCTGCAAAGAAGACAGCTGCTAAGATTGTTGAGCCTAAGAAGTTCGTTATCCAGAACTCTGCTGATGAGAGTGTTACTTACGATGCAATCGTTAAGAAGGTTAACAAGGCTTGCAAGGATACAATCAAGACTCTTGATGTCTATGTAAAGTCTGAAGAAGGTAAGGCTTATTACGTAGTAAACGGTGTTGTTACAGGTTCTGTAGATCTTTACTGATAAGTAACCAATCGATTTTAAAAGGAGGATAGCTTAGTGCTTATCCTCCTTTTTTGATGTCCGGAAAAACTGTGTTTTATCTTCTTCGTATAATCTCATCGAGAAGAGCATTTGCAGCTTCATCTTTACTCATTAACGGAAGCTCTTTTACTTCGTCTGCGGTAATGAGAGTAAGTACATTAGTGTCGACTCCGAATCCGGCGCCTTCAACCTTGACATTGTTTGCTGCTATCATATCGAGATTCTTCTTGGTTAATTTTGCTTTGCTGTTTTCAATAAGGTCGGCTGTTTCCATGGAAAAACCGCAGAGGAACTGACCGGGCTTTTTTACAGCGCCTAATGACTTAATAATATCTGTAGTTCTTTCCAACGGAATGGAAAGATCGTCGTCGCTCTTTTTAATCTTATTATCGGCAATGGTAGCGGGTCTGTAGTCTGCTACTGCAGCTGCCTTAATGATGATGTCCATCTTGTCCGCTCTTGAAGAAACCTCTTCGTACATATCAGCCGCGGAAGTGATATCTATAACATCCATGTAAGACGGCTTGGGAAGGTTGGTAGGACCTGATACCAAAGTAACATTTGCTCCTCTTGCTGAGGCTGCTTTGGCAATGGAGTAGCCCATCTTGCCTGATGAATGGTTAGTAAGATATCTTACGGGATCCAATGCTTCTCTGGTGGGACCGGCAGTAACAAGTACATTAATTCCTTCCATATCCTTAGGGCAGGAAATGGTGTGAAGAATTGCTTCAAGAAGTCTTGCTGGATCAGCAAGTTTACCTTTGCCTACAGCTCCGCAAGCAAGTCTTCCCGTAGCAGGTTCGATTATCTCCCAGCCGTAGTGGATAAGCTTACTGATATTGTCCTGTGTAACCGGATTCTCGTACATAGCGGTATTCATGGCAGGAGCAATTGCCTTAGGGCATCTGCATGCTAATACTGTGGTTGTCAGCATATCGTCAGCAAGGCCGTTTGCAAGCTTTGCAATGACGTTAGCGGTAGCTGGTGCTATAAGGACCATATCTGCCTTCTCAGCTGCGGAGATATGCTCTACGCTATGGACAAAATTTCTGTCAAAAGTATCTACCAGTGCCTTGTTGCCGGAAAGTTGTTCGAAGGTCATAGGTGACACGAATTTGGTTGCATTATCAGTCATGATGACCTGTACGTCAGCGTGCTGCTTCACAAGTGCGGAAGTAAGCTCGCAGGCTTTATAACAAGCGATACCGCCTGTAACACCGAGTAATATGTTCTTTCCCTTAAGCATGGCAGAAGTCTCCTTAAGCATAAATGCAATTGCTCATACTGTAACACATCGGATAAGTATTTCAAGAATAATAGTACAAGCTGTCCAAAGCACACTTCTTGATAGCGGCTGACAAAATATATATAATCATGCTGACGATGAGATAACTCATATCCCACGTACCCTTACGGGGCGGGAGGATAATACTGAGGAGGATCATCGGTCGTTATTCTTTTAGCGGTGTATCCGGACAAACGGAACACGAGCAAGGAGGTACATATGAATAACAGACAAAAGATCTTGAAGATGGTTGAACTTGCCATCTTTATCGCAGTCATCCTTGTGATGAAGATTACGGGCTTATCATCAATTCCCGTAGGTCCCTTGATGATGACTCTTACAATGGTTCCTATTGCAATAGGAGCTATGCTCTTAGGCCCGGTTGCCGGAGCTGTTCTCGGATTCGTATTCGGATTAACAAGCTTTTATGATGCAGTAACAGGTGCTTCTGCAATGACAGGCTTCTTTTTCCAGACAAGTCCCGTTAATGCATTTATTCTTTGCGTAGTTGTACGTACACTCGTAGGCTTTCTTACCGGATTACTGTTTATGGTATTTAAGAAGATCGATAAGAAGCGTATCTGGTGTTATTTTGCAGGCGGCCTTATGGCTCCCATGTTCAATACAATCCTTTTCATGTCTTATATCGTACTCGTATTTTATAAGACTGAATTTGTTCAGAACCTTGTAGCTTCCAAGGGTGCTTCAAACGCATTCATGTTTGTAGTCCTTCTTGTAGGTGTTCAGGGTCTCATCGAATGGGCAACAGGACTTGTTATCGGTGGTTCAGTTGCCAAGGGTGTAGCAGCAGCACTTAAGAGAGACAAAAACTAAGGAGAAGAGAATGATACTTGCCATTGATGTAGGAAATACAAATATTGTATTAGGCGGAATTGAAAACGGGGAGCAGGTCTTTGCAGTAAGACTTGCATCTGACCGTAATAAGACGGCAGACCAGTATGCTCTTGATATTCAGGGCGTACTTAATCTCCATCACGTTGACATCCCGCAGATCGAAGGCGGTATTATCTCATCTGTTGTTCCTTATCTTCAGTCGGTTCTTCCTCAGGCAGTGAAGATATTGACCGGTATCGATATTATGGTCGTAGGTCCCGGCATCAAGACAGGACTTGATATTAAGACTGATAACCCCGCAGCCGTAGGCTCTGACCTTATTGTTGCCGCAGTAGCAGCAAAGGCCAAGTATAAGCTTCCGATTGCTATTGTAGATATGGGTACTGCTACAACTTTATCCGTAATCAACGAAGAAGGTTCTTACCTTGGCGGCATGATTATTCCGGGTCTGTGGGTATCCATTAATGCATTGTCTTCAATCGCAGCTCAGCTTCCTTATATTGACCTTACAGGACCTTGTAAGCTTATAGGAAGAAATACTGTAGACGCGATGCGTGCAGGCTCCCTTATAGGCTGTGCTTCCATGCTTGACGGCATATTGGAGCGTCTCGAAAGTGAATTCGGCAAACCTGTTACAGCGGTTCTTACAGGAGGTGTAAGTCCTCTGGTAGCTCCGTACTGCAACAAAAAGTTCCTGCTGGAACCCGACATATTAATAGAAGGTTTGAACCTTCTTTACGAGAAGAATAAGAAGAACGATAAATAACTACTAAGGCCTCGCAGCAATGCGGGGTCTTATTTTGCTTTCCTGCTTCGGAATATTAACGGTAATTGAACACAAAGAAAACAAACAGATAACCTTCGCCTTATGCCCCTATTATCCTCCTTCGAAATGCTATAATCAAACTAAGCTTAAAGCCTTGTAAACAGGCTGTTTCAGTCACTTTAGCAAAGTGTCGGAAGGGGGGCGTCTTATGAAATATAATGACAACGATCCCTGTGGGATGACGAGATTACAGGACAGCTTCTTATCTTTGTTTGACAGCCTTGGTGCAAATACTGAAGCTTCCGTTATGGCTTATCAGTATGTAGCAGGAGCGTGGAATCTTATTTCTACTTCAGATGAGCCGGACAGGCTGGATCTTTCCTTTAAGTCTTTCGATAAAATCCTCGATATTCTTGGTGATTATGTCCTTGACCGTGAACAGATACTTCTAATGACAGGTTCTGATGAAGATATGTCGTATACGATAGAAGAAGTTATCGACAGCATTAAGGGATATGTTCTGCTTACGGTTTTCTGTCAGCTTGATGAATACAGAAGAGAGCCGGAGTTTTTCATGGATACTGACAGGATATGTATAAAGTACTTTTCCGACAGCGGATCTACTTCAGTATTTGATCCTCTTGAAGCTATATATGAAGTAATGGAAAGCATGGAGATTATCAGATTCGGCTATATGCTTAAGTGCGATTTTGTAATGGAACCGCTCCTTGCCGGAATCCCGTATTACGACTGTTAATAGGAGAATAA
>JAKSRK010000068.1 GCA_024403655.1 Saccharofermentans sp.
AAGACGAACTGACGGTTTTTGTCTGACCTGACGGCTTCGTTAGCTTCAGGCAAATCGTCAATTATTTTTACGCCTGCTCCTTCTAACTCCCTGTGAAGAAGGTAGGGTTCATTTACGTAGATATACATGTCGTATATGACGTCGGAGATTTCTCTTAAGGGTCGTATTGCCTGCTTTTTGCCTTTGGCGAGAACTATGGCGATGTTGTCCCTTGTAAGTCTGATGTGAGGCATCTTCTCATCTTCTAAGTGCGACGCTTTAAAGCCGCATTTTGACTCGTAAAAAAGAGCTGTCTTAAGAGGATCCTCGCATACAAATACAGCTGCAGAAGCATTCATGAGGTGAAGTGCTGAAGATTCTTCTTCGTTTTCTTCTGCCTGTGCCTCAAGATCTGAAGTGGAATCGTTGAATTTATAGCCGAGAAGAGGCATGGCGAAAGCCTTCTCGTGTGCATCCAGAGAAGACATTAGCTCCTGTCTTTGCATTATTGATTCGGTACTTAAATCGGAAGGAACTTCTCTTAAGGAAGCAATCTTCTCGAGGTAGTCGGCAAGACTTGCAAATCTTACAAAGAGGGGCAGAATCTCATCGCATGAAGAGGGAAGGTCCTTTTTACCGTTAAGGAACATCATGCCGTATTCAACTGCTTCGGGAGGCAATGAAGCGAAAAGCTTATTCAAAAAGAGCATCTCGTCCATAGTGTTATCGGCACATCCGCCGGCTTTGATCTCTTCTTCGAACATGTCAAAGACCTTGTTGATGTCGTGTAAAGGGTACTTATTCTGTGCCATATATGTTGCCTCGCATTAAAAATCTCTTAGAGGATTATAACATGTTGTTTATTATGCGACTTGAAAAAGCAAATAAAAGAAGTATAGTTGATATGCAAAAGGTGGGGGTATTATGGCCGGAATAAAGAAAACTAACGCAATGCGCATCCTTGATAAGGCTGGTGTTGACTATAAGGCAATGGAGTATGAATACGATGAGAATGACCTCGATGGTCATCACGTGGCAGAATTCTTTTCCATTCCTTACGAAGAAGTATTTAAGACCCTCGTTGCTAAGGGCGACAGCGGAGAATACTTTGTATTCTGTCTTTCGGTTGACGATGAGATAGACCTTAAGAAAGCGGCAAAAATCGCAGGTCAGAAGAGAGTCGAGATGATTCATGTTAAGGAGCTTTTGCCTTTGACAGGATATATTCGCGGCGGATGTTCCCCATTTGGTATGAAGAAGAAATTCAGAACTTTCATTGACGAGATGATTCTTCTCGTGGATGAAGTCTGTGTAAGCGGCGGACAAAGAGGACTCCAGTTGAGACTCAAGTCTGAAGATCTTATCAATAATACGGAAGCAACAGTAGGAGCGTTTACTATCTAATGGAAAAGTATGAAGTATTCAAATCGTTGGCAATAATTATTATAGTTGCGAAGCTGTTCGGACTCGGAGCCCGCAAGATTAAGGCTCCTCAGGTAGCAGGAGAGATTGTCGCAGGTCTTCTTATCGGACCTTCCGTTCTGGGACTTGTCGGTTATTCCGACTTCCTAGGTCAGATGGCTGAGATCGGCGTAATGCTGCTTATGTTCACGGCAGGTCTTGAGACTCGTATCTCTGAGCTTCGTAAGACAGGTGTTAAGGCGCTTCTTATTGCATGTGCCGGAGTGTTTGTTCCTCTTATCTGCGGTGCGCTTCTTTATTTTGCATTCTATGGTGTAGCTCCCTGGGGCTCGGAGGAATTCTTCAAAGCTGTATTTATCGGAATGATCTTAACTGCTACTTCCGTTAGTATCACTGTTCAGACTTTAAGAGAGCTCGGTAAGCTTTCCGAGACAGTAGGAACTACAATCATGAGTGCCGCAATAATTGATGATGTTATCGGTATTCTTGTTCTTACAATCGTTATCGGATTCAAAGATCCTTCTGCTAATTTTGGAAAGACTTTACTTCTTACAGGTGCATTCTTCGCAGTATCTCTTGCATTGGGATATGTACTTTACAGAATCTTCAAGATGTATGACAAGCAGCATCCCCACACAAGACGTATTCCCATCATCGGTCTTGCTTTGTGCTTTGCTCTTTCTTATGTTGCAGAGAAGTATTTTGGTGTTGCTGATATTACAGGTGCTTATATCGCAGGTGTTATCCTCAGTTCACTTAAGGATTCCGACTATATCTCACGTAAGATGGATATCAATTCTTACATGATCTTCGGTCCCGTATTCTTCGCTTCAATCGGTCTTCAGACAGATATCAAGTCTATTAATGCGACTATCCTTTTATTCTCATTCTTCTTTGTAATAGTAGGTATGGGTTCCAAGATCTTAGGATGTTCTGCAGTCGGAAGACTTTGCGGCTTCAAGGGAAAGGATAAGTGGAAAATTGGTGTCGGCATGATGACACGCGGAGAGGTTGCACTTATCGTAGCTCAGAGAGGCCTTACTGTAGGTATGCTCGACGGAGCTTACTTTACATCTGTTATCCTTCTTATTATCGCAAGCTCGATTATTACTCCTATTGTTCTTAAACTTCTTTATGCGGATAAGTCTGCTAAGCTGATGGAAAACGCGAAAGTATAGTATAATCATTAGCTGTGAGGTGATTAATAATGACTGACAGCGGACTTAATGCACTTAAAAAGGGTGCGAGAATATATTTTATCGGAATAGGCGGTATCTCCATGAGCGGTCTGGCTCTTCTTGCCAGAGGTTATGGATTTGATGTCGGAGGATCTGATATGAATCCTTCCGAACGAACAGAGATGCTTGCCGAGAATGGTATAAAGATTTATAACTCTCAGGTTGCTGAGAATATCGAAGAGTTTAAGCCTGATTATATCGTCAAGACAGCAGCTATTCTTCCACATAATCCGGAAGTTGCCAAGGCTATGGAAGAGGGAATTACGATTTACGACAGATCTGAATTCCTTGGCCTTATTACAGAAAGCTATTCTAGTGTAATCAATATATCGGGAACTCACGGTAAGACTACTACAACTTCCATGACTTCTCTTATGCTTATCGAAGCAGGTAAGGACCCTACGGTTCATCTTGGTGCAGAGTTTGACGCATTTGGCGGAAGCACCGTTAGACTTGGTAATAACAGAGATCTTCTCGTATCAGAAGCATGCGAATTCAAAAGATCTTTCCTTCAGTTCAGATCTACTACTGCGGCTATTACCAATATCGATCATGACCATGTTGACTGCTATCCTACAATTGAAGATGTCATAGCGGTATTCGCTGAGTTCACTGATAAGGTTGACGATAACGGATATATCGTGGTAACAGGCAGCGACAACAATATCAAAAAGTCTATTGAAGCAGCTCGCAGCAGCCGAGAGAAGGCGGGAAGAAAGATGCCTTCCGTTATCAGCTGCAGCGCTGACGGTGATGCGGACTTTACTGCTGAGAATATAGAATTTGTTGAGGGACATCCTCATTTTGATATTTGCTTCAAGGGAGAGAAGCTCGGAAGAGCGATGCTCAGAGTTCCCGGCAGGCACAATATTGCAAACAGCCTTATAGCTGCTGCCTGTGCTTACTTAAACGGAGCTGATCCCGAGTCAATTATTAAGGCATTAAATGAATTCGGCGGTGCTGACGGAAGATATACTATCAAAGGTCAGTATAAGGGTTGTGATGTAGTTGTTGACTATGCGCACCATCCTACGGCTGCAAGAGTAACCATAGATGCTGCAGAACACATGCCTCACAACGATATTCTTGTTGTATTCCAGCCTCTTACCTTTAACAGGACCAAGATGCTTTTCGAGGATTATGTAACATCTCTTCTTCCTTGTAAGAAGGTTCTCTTCTCTGAGATTTTCTCTGACAGAGAGATAAATACAGGTGAGATTTCAAGTAAGGATATTTCCGACGAGATTAACAAGAGGGGCGGCGACGCTGAGTTCTTCGAGTCAAAGGAAGACCTTAAGAAGAGAATAGACGAGCTTATTAAGCCCGGAGACATAATCCTTATCTTAGGACCGGAAGACATAAGACATCTTGGTGATGAGCTTTGCCCTGCCGGCGGTGAAGCATGAAGAGCAGCTCTCAGACAGGAAGAACAGCAAATAAAAGACAACAGCAGGAACCCGTTAATAAGACGATACCTTTAGTAGGTTCCCTTATTGCAATAGTATCAATAGTTGTTTTATTTATACTTTATCTGCTGTCATTCTCCGGTGAGAATGACAGAAATCCCATTGTGCTTTTCTCAGGCTTCGAAGGGAATTTCCCTGTAGTATCAATGCAGAATACTCTTCACAGAAGCGGCTTTGACATGCAAAGGGCAGAAGAAGGATTTGAACTTGATCCCGGCCGTAAGTATATCCTTGTATCAGCGGGCGATACTGCTGTTTCAGATATGGCAACATACCGTGATCAGGAGAATGTAGCAGGATTTGTACTTGTTGCCCCGAGCATTCCTTCTGAAGGATTACCTGCCGGTTTTGATTCGGCAGAACCCGCAAAAGATATTGCAATATTTGCAGGCAGAGATAAGGCTTCGCAGGTAGTATCCATGAGTGACCCCCGAGTAATCTTCGAAAGGATATCCGGAGTGGACACGGTATTCGGAGTTCCTACTTCAAGGGGTGGACTTTTTGCATCAAGCTGCTTTGTTAACAACAGCCAGAACAGATATCTGTCATTGTCGGCTTTTAATGTGAAAAATCCGGGTGAACTTATAGCTTCACCCTTGTTTCAGAACGAGCTTGCAGGCTACTTAAGCATCACTTACAGAGATATCACTATAAAGGATGCTTCCTTCGGAGGCATTAACTCCTGGTTCTTGTTTGCCGTAATAGCTTCTTTTGCATTTGTCTTCGGTATGAGTATTTATCTGATGACACTTCCTCTAGTGGTATCCGATGTTAAGCAGGAGAAGGTTCCTGCAAAGGAAAGAATCGCAGCAGCTGCCATGGGTGGTATATCAATAGCATTTGCAGTGGGCGTTGTAGCCATGACCTTTGTAGAAAAATTAAGAAGCTACAGCAGTCTCATTCTTGCTTTCCTGCCGCTTGTTTTTATGGTAATACTGACAATCAGCAGATTCGGCTTCATCGTCATGAATAAGGTTGATTTCCAAAGTAAGAGTAAGATTAAAAGAACAGCATTTATGTGTTTGGCATTGGCTTTGGGAGTTCTTTTTATCTTACTTATATGCGGAGATATGGGAACATACTACTCTAAGACTACGGCTCCTTTGACTGCGGCTATCGCTTTTGTTCCTGATTTCCTTTGCGCTACATGCCTGCTTTACGCAGATCGTAAGTCCAGATATCTGGGTGAGGGAGGATGTTCTTACTTCGGCAACAGAATTATCTTCCTGCTTATGCTTATTCCTGCTGTGTTTGCGATTGTATATGGTATGGTTTTCAGACAAAGCGAGATAATGATGGCGGGTGCGAGAGGTATCCTGACGGTTCTTCTTCCTTTTGTAGGTCTTGTGCCTTTGAGAAGACATACGGACAGATCAGTTCTTCCCGGCATGTTGCACGGAATACTCTTCGCTTTGACAGTACTTTTTGTACTTTGATTTCACGTTGACACTACTGGTCATCAATGATACTATATGTCGGTGACCGCATGCGCCGGGCTATTAAATGTGCAATTTTTGCACTGCCTAGAGTAAAGCAGCGAGACTGGAAGAACAGGAGGACACAATATGTACGCAGTTATTAAGACAGGCGGTAAGCAGTACAAGGTCGCAGCAGGCGATGAGATCTTCGTAGAGAAGCTCGAGGGCGAGGCTGGCGATTCTATTACTTTCGACACTGTACTTGCAGTAGCAGACGATAACGGCATCAAGGCAGGAGCTGACCTTAAGGCTACTGTTACAGGTGAGATCGTTAAGCAGGGCAAGAACAAGAAGGTAGTAGTTATTAAGTACAAGGCTAAGAAGGGCTACCGCAGAAAAGCTGGCCACAGACAGCCTTACACACGTGTACGTATCACAGCAGTAAACGCGTGATAACCGTTAAGATCGTTAGAGATCATAGCAGAAGGATTGCCGGCGTGTTCATGAGCGGACATGCAGGATATGCCGAAGAAGGCAGTGACATCATCTGCGCAGCTGCTTCAATTCTTGTATATACTTTAGCGAATTCGCTGGAGAGAATATGCGGAGTTGATGCACAGAGTATTTCTAAGATCAAGGAAGACAGCGGTGACGGAGACGTAAGAGCTGAGATAGTTATTCCTTACGGAACCTTTGCCGACACTGGCGCAGATGACAGGGCAGCAGTTGTAGCAGATACCATTTATACCGGTTTTACTACTCTTGCAACTTCGGTCAATGCAAACGGTATGAAGTACATTAATATCATTCAAGACTTTACGGAGGTGTAAAAATGCTTAATTTGAATTTACAGCTCTTCGCTCATAAGAAAGGTATGGGTTCGACTAAGAACGGTCGTGACTCAGAATCCAAGAGACTTGGAGCTAAGAAGGGTGACGGACAGCTTGTTGTTGCAGGCAATATCCTTGTAAGACAGCGTGGAACAAAGATCCATCCCGGCGTTAACGTTGGAATCGGTTCTGACGATACTCTCTTTACGAAGATCGACGGTCGCGTTAAGTATGAGAGACTTGGCAGAGACAAGAAGCAGGTTAGCGTTTATCCTGTACAGTAATCTGTCATAAGATATTGAAGTTATGCATGCCTGTCGGATAATACCGGCAGGCTGCTTTTTCTTATAAAAAGAGGTATGAGATGTTTATCGATCATTCGAAGATCTATGTAAAAGCCGGAGACGGCGGCCCCGGCTGCGTGTCTTTCCATACAGAGAAGTTTGTAACTAACGGCGGACCTGACGGCGGTGACGGCGGTAAGGGCGGAGATGTTGTATTCTATTCTGCTGCCAAGCTTACTACTCTTCAGAGCTTCAGATTCAAGCACAAGTTTGTTGCTCCTGATGGTGCCAAGGGTATGAACCGCAAGATGTATGGCAGAGGCGGTGAGGATCTTCGTATTGCAGTCCCTGTCGGTACTGTCATCAAAGATCTTGCCACAGGAAAGATTCTTGCTGATTTTACCGAAGATAAGCAGGAAGTTATCGTTGCAAGAGGCGGTAAGGGCGGTCTCGGTAATATGCACTATGCTAATTCCGTTCGCCAGGCACCTCAGTTTGCAAGAGTCGGAGTTCCCGGAGAAGAGAAGGAACTCTATATTGAGCTTAAGCTTATAGCGGACGTTGGTCTTGTAGGCTTCCCTAATGCAGGTAAGTCTACTCTTCTGTCAGTAATGACTAAGGCCAAGCCCAAGATTGCTGATTATCCCTTTACTACTTTGGAGCCCGTTCTCGGCGTAGTACAGGACTTTGATACATCATTTGTTATCGCCGATATTCCCGGTATCATCGAGAACGCTCATGAAGGAGCAGGTCTCGGACACGATTTCTTAAGACATATCGAGAGAACAAGACTTCTTATTCATGTTGTTGACGTATCTGCGACTGACGGTCGTGATCCTATCGACGACTTTAATGCCATTAATGACGAGCTTGTTCAGTTTAATCCTGAACTTGCAGAGCGTCCTCAGGTTGTAGTTGCCAATAAGTGTGACAGTGCATCTGAGGAAGAGATAGAGATGTTCGTTAATGAAGTCAGAAGTCAGGGATTCGAGGATATATTCGTTATCAGTGCTGCTGCCAGAATCGGTATCCAGGAGTTGACTGATAAGGTAACTGAGCTTGTTACCAAGCTTCCTCCCGTTATCCTTCATGATTCAATTACTGAAGAAGAGAAGGTTTACAAATTCGAGAAGGACGAGCAGTTCTCTATCAAGCGTGATGACAGCGGTGCTTTTGTAGTTGTCGGTACATGGGCCAAGGTTACTATGGGTTCCACTAACTTTGATAACTACGACTCAATGCAGTATTTCCAGCGTTCCATGATTAATGCAGGTGTTATTGATGCTCTTAAGGCAGCCGGTATTAAGGAAGGCGATACAGTAAAAATTGAGGATCTGGAATTCGAGTATATCGAGTAATATGCACGATTATGTTCAAATTTACGTTTTGAATTCATATTTGAAGCGTGAAATATTATGAACAAAGGGCAGAGATTTTGACAAGTATTGCACGAATATGTCATTGATATTGCTCAGAAACCCTGAAATTGCTGCATTTGTGGCGATGTACACAATTTATTAATAAGAGTGTGTATCTGTTAATATTTTGTTTACAAAACTTCGTAACGGCGCCACAATCCATAGGTATACTTAAATCATAAAGAACAGAGAACCTCATAGAAAGAAGTTTTGAGTTTGATTGAGTTTGTTGCTGATCCCGTTGATTCAACGGGATCTTTTCTTTGCACAAAATATTAGAGTTTGCAGTAATGCATAAGCATCGTAGTTTGCTCCGTCTGTGATACAATACTTCAGACAGTAAAAAGACAGGAGATACGCATTATGAAATGGGTGGAGATAACGATAGTAACTACGGAGGAAGCTTCTGAGGCAGTAAGCGAAATGCTCTCTCAGTTGGGTGCAGACGGTATTGCGGTAAGTGATCC
Source organism: Saccharofermentans sp. (assembly GCA_024403655.1). Taxonomy (GTDB): domain Bacteria; phylum Bacillota; class Clostridia; order Saccharofermentanales; family Saccharofermentanaceae; genus Saccharofermentans. Next base: position 8,523 of record JAKSRK010000068.1, read on the forward strand.
TTTTGAGATAGCAAGAATCATTGAAGATCCGGCTTCACTTACATATGCGGATGAAGGCTTCATTGAATCTCTTGGAACAGATGTTACGGTTAAAGCATATTTTGCCGAAGAAGACGACGGCATCCACCTTGTACCCAAGAATGAAGACGGAGATAATTTTGCCATTGCTACAGGCAATGCCGTAAATAAGATTCTGCCTCTTGATGAGACACTTAGTCTTATCAGCAGCAAGCTTCAGGAGATGAGTCAGTACCTTCCCGTAGGTGAGGGACTTAAGGAGCACAGATATGTAGAAGACGTAGACTGGGCAAATGAATGGAAGAAGGACTATACATCCTTTAGAATCTCCGACAGAGTTATAATATGTCCCTCTTGGGAAGAAGCGCAGACTAAGGAAGACGATATCGTAGTTAAGCTTGATCCCGGTTCAGCATTCGGAACAGGAACACATGAGACTACATCCATGTGTGCTAAGATCCTGGATGGCATGGTTACATCCGAGGATAAGATTCTTGATCTTGGAACAGGTTCAGGTATCCTGTCGATAATCTGCGACAAGTTAGGCGCAGGTAAGATTGAAGCAATAGATATCGATCCTCTTGCGGTAGATGTTGCAAGAGAAAACTGCATCATTAACGGATGCGAAGATATTGATTGCTATGCAGGTGAACTTAAGGATGCAAAGGCTTCGGATTATTCAATAGTAGTAGCAAACATCATCGCGGATATTATTGCTGCCATCGCATCGGATGTTCCTTCCAAGCTCAAGGAAGGCGGCAGATTCGTTTGCTCCGGTATTATTAATACCAAGAAGGAAAAGGTTGAACAGGCCTTGAAGGATGCAGGCTTCACGATTCTTGAAAAGCACGAGAAGAACGACTGGATGGCATATGTCTGTGCCTTGACATGAGTATTCTCGTTTTGTAGAATCAAAGTTGTTTGATATACAAAACCGATTGATTCGGGAGTAGTAATCGCACTGAGTCTGAATAAGAGAGAGTCGCGGATGGTGGAATCGTGACATGAGGACAGCGATGAATGGACCCGATGACGGGCGGTCAGGCAATGGACCGACGGGAACCTTGTCCGTTATCAGTGAGGCACGTTTGTTGGAACGTGAAAGAGTGGATCGCTAATGTGATCAATAATAGGTGGTACCGCAGGAATAATTCTTGCCCTATATCAAGTGATTGATATGGGGCATTTTTGTTGCTTCGATAATTGTCCCAACACTGCCATCAAATTTTTCCTAAAGGAGGATCAGATAATGACCAGAGAACCTAAGAGAATATTCCTTACAGAGGAAGAGATGCCCAAGCAGTGGTACAATGTGCGCGCAGACATGAAGAATAAGCCTGCACCCCTTATCCATCCCGGCACACATGAGCCTCTTACAGTAGATCAGTTAACTCCTATCTTCTGTGATGAACTCAGCAAGCAGGAGTTGGATAACGACACTAAGTATTTTGATATTCCCGAAGAGGTACAGGAGTTCTATAAGATCTTCAGACCTTCTCCTCTTATAAGAGCATACGAACTTGAGAAGGAGCTTGGCACACCCGCTAAGATTTACTATAAGTTCGAGGGTAATAATACATCAGGCTCTCATAAGCTTAACTCAGCTGCAGCTCAGGTTTACTACGCTAAGAAGCAGGGCCTTAAGGGCCTTACTACTGAGACTGGTGCAGGTCAGTGGGGTACAGCACTTGCCATGGCATGTAAGCATTTCGATATGCCTCTTAAGGTGTATATGGTAAAGTGCTCCTATGAGCAGAAGCCTTACCGTAAAGCAATCATCGAGACATTCGGTGCTGATATTATTCCTTCTCCTTCTACAACTACAAACGTAGGCCGTGAGATTCTTGCAAAGCACCCGGGTACTACAGGTTCATTGGGTTGCGCTATCTCCGAAGCTGTTGAAGTAGCTACTTCAACTGAAGGTTATCGCTATGTACTCGGCTCCGTACTTAACCAGGTTGTTCTTCATCAGTCCATCATCGGTGAAGAAGCTAAGCTTCAGATGGCTAAGATTGATAAGTATCCTGATATTGTCATTGGATGTGCAGGAGGCGGATCTAACCTCGGCGGCATTATGGCAGCATTCATGAGAGACAAGCTCGAAGGTAAGAAGTCACCTAAGTTCATCGCTGTTGAGCCTGCTTCATGTCCTTCAATGACAAGAGGTTCTTATACATATGACTTCTGCGATACAGGTCATGTTACTCCTCTTGCAAAGATGTATACAATCGGTTCAGAATTCATTCCTGCTCCTTCACATGCAGGCGGATTACGTTACCATGGCATGAGCCCTATCATCTCACAGCTTTACCATGACGGTCTTATTGACGAGGCTGTAGCAGTAGAGCAGACAAAGGTATTTGAGGCTGCTAATATCTTTGCAAAGACTGAGACAATTCTTCCTGCTCCTGAGTCTTCTCACGCTATCAGAGTTGCTATTGACGAAGCTCTTAAGTGCAAGGAGACAGGTGAAGAGAAGACAATCCTTTTCAACCTTACGGGAACCGGATTCTTCGATATGTCAGCATACATGTCTTACCTCAGCGGAGAGATGTCTAACTTCATTCCTACTGACGAGGATATAAAGAACGGTCTTGCTCAGCTTCCTCAGGTATAAAAACGGCTGTTAAATGTAAACTTTAGAAGGTGTCGTCGGAAACGGCGGCACCTTTTTATAATAGTTCAATTAATTCTTGTAAAAAATCAAGTAGCTTGGAAACCCTTGCGTTACAGGCGTTTTGAGAGTTGTATGTTAGTATATTTTGGATAACATGCAAAAATGAGGTAAAAACCAAGCGTGCATATTGCACAAAAAAGACTAATATATATGGTCAAAGGGTAAACTTGTGAGCTTTGGCCCGATATGTCAAACTAGACTAGATAAATAGTGCGAAAGGATACCTTAATGAAGAAGACTATTGCGGCAATTGCAGACTCTGTTGAAAACTCGGCTTTTGATCCGAGCAGAAGTGTTGCGACTGTCCAGGCATTGCTTCTTGAGCCA
>JAKSRK010000069.1 GCA_024403655.1 Saccharofermentans sp.
TGGCGTCGGTCAGGTCCTCGAGCGTATAACGCTCTGCGGAACTAGCAGCAAGATGATTTATTCGTTTTTAAGCGCTTCGCTTGTGCGGAACTTGCAGCAAAGGTAGTTTTTCGTTTTTAGCGGAAGATAGCAACGAACCCCCACCAAATGACGCATTTTGGTATGCAAATGTCCGACTCCCTTATGCAGGAAGGAACGCAAACTAATATAGGTTATGAGCTTTGTATTGTTTCCCGGAAATATTCCTGCTGATATGTATTTTTCTGATTATTTTGGGTGAATTCATCTGATGAAAAATCAAAAGCCTTAGCTGAACTAATAATGTTAGAATAACTAAATAGTAATGAATTAAGTCAAGGAACAATGTCATGAAGAAGCGTCTATTTACTGTATTTAGAATTATTAAGTGGATTACTATAGTATTGGTTTTTCTGGCAGTTGTATATATGGTAAAGCTATAAGACGTATTACTCCTAAGGGCGGAATAAATGAGACTTCGTATGTAGAAGTAAATGGACAGGAAATGTGGATTAGCATCTATGGAAAAGATGTTAATAATCCGGTTCTTTTGTATCTTCATGGAGGCCCAGGTTATTCCTCCAGCTATGCGGATTACGCAATTTTGGATCAGCTTGCTGATGACTATACGATAGTTAACTGGGATCAGAGAAGTGGTGGGAGCATGTCACAAGGGTGTACATAAGGACGAGGTAACAACAAATGAATGATTCCATGAGGGAAAATCTAAGCTATTTTGGGCTGTATATGAAACTTTTTAAGGCGAAGAAAAATGTGGTAGCGGAGCATGTTTCTTTTGGTGAAGATAAGGATCAGTATTTCCTTTACTACGAACCTGAAATTGTCACAAGTGAGAAGATTTTTCTATGGGTTCATGGTGGAGGATGGAATGCCGGATCCCCCAAGTTCTTCGATTTTGTTGGGCAGGCTATGGCAGGATTCGGGTATAGAGTAGTATCCCTCGGATATCGCCTGTCACCTAAGAATAAATATCCATGTCAGATTGAGGACGTATGCTTGGGATATAATGCAGCGATTAAGTACCTTTTGTCGAAGGATATTGATGTAAGTAAGATAGTTGTTTCAGGTCCTTCAGCAGGTGCACATCTGACATCAATTCTTGTGTATAACGATGCTGTTCGTGAGCGCATGAATGTTGATATCAGTAATGTAATAGGTTTTATTGGAGTAGGCGGACCATATAGTTTTACGGTTAAGCATACAGCGGCTATTAATATGCTTTTGAGCCAGCTGTTTGCAAAAGATTATAATAGGGATGAAGGTGATCCTTCCTGCCTAATGAATAAGAGTGAGATTCCGATGTTGCTGATACAAAGTGAACATGATGGTCTTATTAATTATTCCTGTGCAGAGGAGTTCAGGAATAAAGCGTTGCAGCTTGGAAATAAGTGCGAACTATATTCAGTGGAAGATAAGAAGAATACACATTCCTGGTATACTGCCGGAATGTTTCTTGAGAAGCGCGAGGAGAACAAGGGGCTTAATAAACTTCTTTCCTGGATGGAGAGCTTATAGGAGAAATAATGAAAATACTGGTAGTAAACTGTAGTCCCGTGCGAAATGGCGCGACGGCAGAAATAGTCAATATTGTAAAAGATAATGTCAGCGCAGGAAACGAAGTAAAAAGTATCTGTATTGACGATTATGAAATAGCCTTGTGCAAGGGATGCAGAACCTGTCATAACACTGCGAAGTGTTTTCAAAATGATGATGTTACAAAACTGATGGAACAGTATGAATGGGCAGACAGAATCGTTTCTGTGTCACCTTCGTACTGGGCAGATATTCCGGGACAGTTTAAGGTGTTTATAGACAGATGCACACCCTGGTGTAATACACATGAGCCACACGCAAAATTATCTGCCGGCAAGAAAGGCTATACCATTGCTTTAAGGACAGGTCCGAGTATGCCTGAATGCGAAAGAGTCATTAGCAGTATTGAACACTTTCATGGTCATTTGGAAATTGAGTCCTGTGGCAGGTTAGGTCTTTGTTCTGTCGAGAAAAAGGAAGATGTTGCTACTAAGATCAGTGAGATTAAGGATTTTTGTAATACTATTTTGAATTGATGGAGATCAAATGAATAAATCAGTAGTTTTAGATTCAGGAAATTTTAAGTTGGAAATGAGTGCTGAGATCTATAAAAACGATCCGGCTGTTAATAATGTCATTTTACATGTAATGGTGTGCAGTGATGGCTTTGCCGGAACTATGGACATGGATGTCGGAATTAATAATCTGAATCAGTTTGTGAAGCAAATACATAGCATGAACGAAGTTATTAAAGGTTCAGCAACACTTAAGGAAACATACGGTGAGAGCTACATTGGTATGGAGATGGATAAAACCGGGCATATCATCGTGAGCGGATATTTGAATACGCTGAATCACAAGCTGGACTTTGAAAATAAGTTTGAATTGCATTATTTAGATTCGTTCGATAAAGCATTATCTGATACTGATAACTGGCAGTATTTTAAGTAAAAGGCCTGAAGGAAAAATATGATTGAACATATTACAGATGCTAAGCAAAAGAGATATATATCAAGGAGAATACTCGAATCGCTTCATGATTGGTTTGAGCTGGATGAAAGCCGGGAAAGATATATCGAGGAAAGCCGTGACTGGCTGTTTTTTGCATCTAAGGAATCTGACGAGTATGTCGGATTTCTTTGCCTGAAGGAGACCGGAAAGAAAACTGTAGAACTGGCAGTTATGGGCGTTTTGCAGGAATGCCATCGTAAAGGAATTGGAAGAGCTCTTTTTGATGAAGCTAAGAAAAAAGCTTTGCAGGAAGGATATTCTTTTATGCAGGTTAAGACTGTAAAGATGGGTGTATATGAGGATTACGATATTACGAATCGTTTCTATCTTTCCTTGGGATTTGAAGAATTTGAAGTAATTGAAGAGTTATGGGGTGAGGATAATCCTTGTCAGATTTATGTTATGTCGTTGACGAAGTAGGTGCTGATAATGAAAAAGTGGTATGACGAAGAATAGGAGTTTTGTATTGAAGTAATGGTAAAAGTGCTGCACAATACTACGAAGCCGATGGTTGCAGAATTAAGTTAAAGGTATTCTTTATGGTAGAAGTTGAAGTAAAACTAAAAATAGATTCTGACGAATTGATTGAAAAGAAATTGCTGGAGGCAGGCTTTAAGAAAGGGCAAACCCTCCAGGAAACAGACTATTACTATAATGGTGTGGACCGCGACTTTAAAGAAAGCGGAGAAGCATTAAGACTTCGACTTACCGAATCCCTTGACGGTTCGGCTGTAGTAGCTGACAGACCGGGAGAGCCGCTGATTCAGATGACTTATAAAGGACCTAAGCTTGATAATGTATCAATGAGCCGTGTCGAGCATCAGGTGAATATTGATGACTTCGAGACAATGCAGTCTATCCTAAGCTCATTAGGTTACAGACCGGTAGTTCCGGTTATTAAGCTCAGGCGCGAGCTTTATAGTGAAGAGATGGCTGCATGTATCGATAAGGTAGACGGCCTGGGTGATTATCTTGAACTGGAGATCATGGTAGATAATGAAAGTCAGCGTGAAGAAGCACTGAACAGGATAACAAAGGTGTTAAGTCATTTGGGATACAGTATCAGTGACACTACGACTACAAGTTACCTGTCAATGCTTGAGAAGATTCAGGGCGCAGTATAAGTATCGGGAAGCAAGCGGCACAATGGATATGATAATTACAACAGAGCTTTATGACTTAATCAGACATAGCCATACTCCCGGCACTGATGTGGTCTTATATATCACGAGCAGGAATTTTGATTCGGATGCAGCGGGCATTTGCGATAAGTTAAGCCGTGAGGTTAATTTCTACGAACTGCGGGTAGATAACTGGGACGATAATCTTACTCCCTGGGCAGCAGATGCGAAGATGAAGGGAAGAACTTTTGGCGGTAATGCAGCAGACCTTCTGTCGGCTGTATTACACGAGATTATCCCGGAAGTTAAAGAAGGGGATTCACGTATCTTTATCGCAGGCTACTCTTTGGCAGGACTGTTCTCACTTTGGGCTTTATATGAGAGTGATGTATTCTCCGGATGCGCTTGCTGTTCCGGTTCTTTGTGGTATCCGGGCTGGGCTGAATATGCCGGGACTCATAAGATACACTTGCCTTCCAAAGTATACTTAAGTGTCGGAGACAGAGAGAAGAATTCCAAAAACGAATATATGAAGAAGGTAGAAGAAGCATATAAGATCCAGCGGGAATTATTGGGAACAGATGCTTATTTTGAATTAAACGAAGGCGGTCATTTCAGTGACGTGAACGCCCGTGTAGTAAAAGGTATTAACCGGCTGCTTAGTAACTGACCGCATAACTGTATGTCGATGTATACGCACTTCATACGCTATTATATACGTGCAGGCAACAGTTTTTGCAGATAGAGGCGGGGGATCAGATGGATAATACTTTCGACTTAACTAGGACCATAAGGGTGGCTGCATACTTTTTGAGAAGAAATCCGATGTAGAACGCATATTAGGTTCCGTTGAATGATATATATGAATGAAAAGGTAAAGGTTACTGCTAATGCTAAACAATTTTGAAGTTCCGGCTAAGATTGGTTCCGCTACAGTATATAATGTCACTCCCGTAAGAGGCGGTGACGCATATTTATTTGTATTTGATGATGTTACTTTCCTGTATGATTCGGGATACGGATTCTCGAGCAAGAAACTTTATGAGAATATAGTCGCTGTATTAGGGGAGAGGAATCTGGATTATGTGCTTTTGACGCACTCTCATTACGATCACGCTCTTGGCAGCGCTTATTTAAGTGTAGCTTTCCCTGAGTGCCGGATTGTAGGTTTTGAGTATGCCGCTCGTGTAATGCTCAAGGACGGAGCTCGTGCGACCATGACGAGACTTGATGAGGCTGCACGCGAACTTAAGGGCTTCACTGAACCATATGAATACATCGATAAACTTCATATCGATATACCCGTAACTGACGGACAGACGTTAAAGCTCGGCTCTCTTACCTGCGAAGTAATCTCTCTTCCGGGACATACACGCGACTCCGTAAGCTATTATTTTCCCGGCGAAAGGCTTATGCTCGGCTGTGAGACCGTTGGCCTTTATGCCAAGGAAGGTGTCGTTATGCCGTCCTTCTTAGTCGGTTATCAGATGACTCTGGATTCTATCGACAAGTGCTCAGCATATGATATAGATAACTACCTTGTACCCCATCAGGGAATGCTTTCCGGAGACGAAGTAAGAGACTTTATTGCTAACTCCCGTGTAAGCCACGAACACAGCAGTAAGCTGATAATCGATGGCTTCAAAAAAGGTAAGAGTATTGAAGAACTGGTAGATGACTTCAGCGAAGATTTCTATCACGAATTTATACGTGTTGTTTATCCGCCGGCAGCATATTCCGAGAATGTACATATTCAGATTCCGATGATTCTCAAGGAAAACGGTTTGTTGGAATAATTCATTCTTCGTATAGATAGATGCATATACCGTCCTAAAATGCATTTGATATTAACTTGAACAGCTTGCAAAACTCAAATTAAGTAGTATCATTACTCCATAAGGACGAGGGAGTTCACATTTGTAAGTGAGCTCCCTTTTTGATTATAAGCAAAAAGGACAATGACGTTCGGGTAACCGGGCGCTTTTTTGTTTGGAGGTATTGAGGAATGAGTGACGCGTGTTTGGAAGAGGAAATAAGAGAGATGCTCACTTCTGAAGAAATGGGTGAGTTATCGGAATACCTGGATGTGTTCTATGGCGAGCTTTTGAAGAATCAGCTGATTGACCGTGAACTTTACACAAAATACGACGTAAAAAGAGGACTTCGTGATTCGACAGGTAAGGGTGTACTTACGGGACTTACTGAGATCTCGGATGTTGTTGCCTACGAAGAAGTCGATGGAGCAAGAGTTCCTTGCGAGGGGCATCTTTACTATCAGGGATGCGATGTTAACGATCTTATAAAGGGACTTGCGGGAAGGAAGTATGGCTTTGAAGAGATAATATATCTTCTTCTCTTCGGTAAGCTTCCCAGTGAGGCCGAATTCAAGCACTTCCTTTATGCCATGGGAGAGCTGCAGACGCTGGACAACAGATTTGTTCGTGACGTTGTCATGAAGGCTTCAAACGGCAACATTATGAATGCCATGCAAAGGTGCGTTCTTACGCTCTATACCTACGACGCTAACCAGGACGATGTCAGCCCCGAGAATGTCTTAAGGCAGTCTCTGGAGCTTATAAATAAGATCCCGCTTCTGGCAGTGTATTCCTATCAGGCATACCGCCACTTTCGAAAGGATAGCAGCCTTCTGATAAAGAACCCCAGGAAAGGTTTGTCACTGTCCGAAAATATACTGTATATGCTTCGCGAAGACGGAGAATATACGCAGCTTGAAGCAAAGGTTCTTGATATAGCTTTGATTCTTCATGCGGAACACGGCGGTGGTAATAACTCGACCTTTACAACACACGTTGTTACGTCTTCCGGCACTGATACATATTCATCCGTATCTGCTTCTATCGGCTCTTTGAAAGGCCCCAGACACGGCGGCGCTAACCTTAAGGTACAGAATATGTTCAGAGACATTAAGGAGAACGTAAGCGACATTAAGGACGATGCTGAGCTTACGGCCTATCTTAATAAGATTCTGAACAAAGAAGCTTTTGATAAGTCCGGTCTTATTTACGGTATGGGACATGCTGTTTATACCTTATCCGATCCTCGCGAAGTGATACTTAAAAGCTATGCGAGAAGCCTTGCAGAAGAGAAGGGTCTCATGGATGAGTTCAGTTTGTATGAGCGTGTCGAGAGCATTGCAGGCGACCTGATTATGAAGAAGCATAAAGTACAGAAGAATGTCTGTGCCAATGTCGATTTTTACAGCGGTCTTGTATATACGATGCTCGACATTCCGGAAGAGTTATTCACACCTATCTTTGCGATAGCAAGAATACCCGGCTGGTGTGCCCACAGACTTGAGGAGCTTTTGAACGGTAACAAGATCATAAGGCCTGCTTATAAGTATGTCGGTCAGCATGTAAAGTGTCAGCTGATCGAAGACAGAGTATAAAAGAAATCAATTAAAAGGAGATTAATATAAATGGCAAAGATTCAGATGAAAACACCACTTGTTGAGATGGACGGAGACGAGATGACAAGAGTCCTCTGGCAGATAATTAAGGATGAACTTATTCTTCCTTTTGTTGACCTTAAATCAGAGTACTATGACCTTGGTCTTGAATACAGAAATGAGACTAATGATCAGGTAACAATAGATTCGGCTGAAGCTACCAAGAAGTATGGTGTAGCAGTTAAGTGTGCAACTATTACACCTAATGCTGCACGTATGACAGAGTACGATCTTAAGGAGATGTGGAAGTCTCCCAACGGTACAATCCGTGCTGCTTTGGACGGAACTGTATTCAGAGCTCCCATTCAGGTAAAGGGTATTGAACCCTGCGTTAAGAACTGGGCTAAGCCTATTACTCTTGCACGTCACGCCTATGGTGATGTTTATAAGAATACGGAGATTAAGGTTCCGGGCGCAGGTAAGGCTGAACTTGTTTTTACTGCCGAAGACGGAACTGAAATCAGAAAGACAATAATGGATTTTGACGGCCCCGGAATTATCCAGGGAATTCACAACAAGGATAATTCCATTGAGAGTTTTGCACGCTCATGTTTTAACTATGCACTTGATACAAAGCAGGATCTCTGGTTCGCGACAAAGGATACTATCTCCAAGATCTATGACCATACCTTCAAGGATATCTTTGCCGATATTTTTGAGGCTGAATATAAGGAGAAGTTTGATGCTGCAGGTATTGAATATTTCTATACTCTGATTGACGATGCGGTAGCTCGTGTAATGAAGGCTAAGGGTGGATTCATCTGGGCATGTAAGAACTACGACGGAGATGTTATGAGTGACATGGTATCTTCTGCATGCGGTTCACTTGCCATGATGACTTCAGTACTTGTATCACCTTCAGGCGTATATGAATATGAGGCAGCTCACGGAACAGTTCAGAGACACTACTATAAGCACCTTAAGGGTGAAGAGACATCCACTAACTCCGTTGCTACCATATTTGCATGGAGCGGTGCTCTTCGTAAGCGTGGTGAGCTTGATGATATTCCCGAGCTTATGGCATTTGCCGACAAGCTTGAGAAGGCAACACTCTCTACTATTGAATCAGGCAAGATGACAAAAGATCTGGCTCTTATTACATCACTTAAGGATGTAACAGTACTTAACAGTAAGGGCTTTATCGAGGCAATTCGTGAGACTCTTGAGACACTCTGATTCTGTTAGAAAGAAAATCGAATTACCCGGAGTCGGAATGCGAATAGTAAAGTCAGCTGTCGCTGTCGCAGTGTGCTTTTTTATAAACGCACTGCGAGGTGATTCGGGAATGGTTTTCTATTCCCAGCTGGCTGCACTATGGTGCATTCAGATGTACAGAAGTAATACCAAGAAGAATGCGATTCAGCGAATAATCGGAACCCTTGTAGGTGCCGTTTACGGACTCATCTATCTGCTGGCATTTCCGCACCTTACGAAGGCCTTCAATACGGTGTTCTGGGTCGAGACTGTTATGGTGTCCGTATTTCTTTTGCTGGTTCTTTATACGACTACTGTGCTGAAGAAAACGCAGGCATCTTATTTCTCATGCGTTGTATTTTTAAGTATTGTTATTAATCATCTGTTCGACAGTAATCCGTATCTGTTTGTATGGAACAGGTTCCTTGATACCATGATAGGTATTGCCATAGGAATCACGATTAATGACATCAGAATCTGCATCAATCCTGACCGTGAGACTTTATTTATATCAGGACTTGACGATACGCTCCTTAACAGGGATGAAGTCTTAAGTGCCTTCAGTAAGGTTGAACTTAACCGTATGATTGACAGCGGCCTGAAGTTCACAGTATCGACGATAAGAACGCCTGCTTCACTTATAGAACCGATGAGAGATATAAGACTTAATCTTCCCGTAATCGCGATGGACGGTTCGGTCCTTTTTGATGTGAAGAAGAATTCGTATATTAAGATTCAAAGCATTAAGAAAGAACTGTCAGGTCTTCTGATGAATGAGATTGCCTCTTCCGGACTTTGCTGGTATGGGAACGTTGTAATAGACGATGTGCTCATAATCTATTATGGGGATTTTGAGGATAAGGTGAACACTGATCTCGTCAATAATCTCAAGATATCGCCCTATCGTAACTACATCAACAGACCTCTTCCGGAAGATGAGGATGTTGTGTATTTTATGCTTCTTGATAAGACTGAACGGATAGCTGAATTTTACGAGAAACTTCAGAAGCTTTCCTATGCTTCTGAACTTAGATTCGTCACATATCCTTCGACTGATTTTGAAGGTTATTCCTATATAAAAATCTACGATAAGGATGCCGACAAGGAGAATATGCTTCAGTATTTGATGGAGCAGTATTCGTTTAAAAAATCAGTTACCTTCGGAACGATTCGGGACCAGTACGACGTTGAGATTGAAAAGGACGATGCCAATGAAGTTGTGCGTGTAGTGAGGAGTCTGTATGAGCCTTTCTTATTCAGAATGAATCAACAAAAACGTTAAGAATTTATAGTATATTTTTCAATTTGAGTCAATTTCATTTGATTTGTAAGTCTGCTGCTTGCAAAAAAGTTTATATGTAGTATTATTTGCTCATAAGGACAAAGGAGTTCGTTTTTGGTAGAAGCGGGCTCCTTTTTGCTTTAGGTAAATTTGCACTTGTGATTGAACGAAGGCGTTTGGTTTTTGATTAGAACCGAGCGCCTTGTTTATTTTACAGGAAAAGGAGTGACTTAATGGACAAGCTTAAGCTTCTTGAACACACAGATACAGTTAACGAACTTCTTGCGCGTTATGGCGTAAAGTTCGGTATATATAAGAACAATACTTTTCACGAGCAGCTTTTTCCTTTCGATGCAATTCCGAGGGTAATCGAAGCAGATGAGTTCGATTTCCTTGAGAGGGGTTTGAAGCAGAGAGTAGTGGCTCTCAACATGTTCCTGAAGGATATCTATAGCAAAAAGCAGATTGTTAAGGATGGAGTTATTCCCGAAGATTTTATTTTTGCTTCAAGCGGATACATGCTGGAGTGCGAAGGTGTAACTCCCGTTAAGGATATCTTCTCTCATATCTCCGGTATTGATCTTGTTAAGGGCAAAGACGGTGAGTGGTACATCCTCGAGGATAACTTAAGAGTTCCTTCCGGTGCATCCTATCCCATGATTGCAAGAGATTTGTGCAGACGTTCTTCGCCTGATACTTTCGCTGATTTAAAGATAGAAGATAATCGTAATTACGCGAAGCTCTTAAGAAGAACCATGGATAATGTTAATGTAGGTGGCCATAGCGTAATTCTTACTCCCGGTAGATTTAATGCGGCTTTCTTCGAGCACAGCTATCTTGCAGAGCAGACGGGAGCGCATCTTGCCAACGGCTCCGAGCTTACGGTTGAAGACGATAAGCTTTACTTCATTACAGCTGACGGCAAGAAGGAAAGAGTCGGCGTAGTCTACAGAAGAATCTCCGATGACTTCCTTGATCCGATGAATTTCAGACCCGATTCTCTTATCGGTATTCCTCATATATACGATGTATTCCGTAAGGGTAACGTGGCTCTTATGAATGCTCCCGGTAACGGTGTGGCAGACGATAAAGGTATTTACTATTTTGTACCGAAGATGATCAAGTACTACCTCGGCGAAGATGCGATTCTTTCCAACGCACCTACCTACCTGCCGTTCTACGAAGATGACTATAAGTATGTAATAGATAATTTTGACAATCTTGTATTGAAGGATGTAGCTGAAGCCGGCGGTTACGGCGTAGTGTTCGGAAACAAGATGACAAAGGAGCAGAAGAGTGACTTCCTGAAGCTTTTGCAGAAGGAGCCAAGAAGATTCATTGCTCAGGAGGTAATCGACTTCCAGGATCTGGACATCATGGATAACGGTGAGCAGGTTCCCCGTAAAGCAGACTTAAGAGCATTTGTCCTTATGGCAGATGAGCCGCTTGTATGGAAGAGCGGACTTACCAGATTCTCCAGAAATCCGGATTCATTCATTGTTAATTCATCTCAAGGAGGAGGTTTTAAAGACACATGGGTATT
>JAKSRK010000007.1 GCA_024403655.1 Saccharofermentans sp.
ACTACTCCTTCAGGAGAACAAAAGCCGGCTGTATTAATCATTCTATTTGATCTAAACAATCAAACAAAAGAAGGGAAAACACCTTGTCGTGTAAAGACAGGTATTAGAAAACTGGAAAACTTTTCTTTGGAAAGCGGAAAAGAATATCCTATTTCTGAGGAAATATACAAAAGAGGGAAATATATTTATAAAGAACTGGGAACCATAATGATTGAGTAAAATGCGATGCATACTGAACAACTTTGATTTTGACTTTTTTTGATATTCGTTATTGACATTCAATAGAGCGAGAATTATATTAGTACTGTTGGCACTCGGTATAGATGAGTGCCAATGGTACTTTTTTAATGGAGGCTATATTTTATGACGATCAAACCTTTAACAGATAAGGTAGTAATTAAGAAACTTCAGGCTGAAGAGACGACTAAGAGTGGTATCGTACTCGCATCAGCTTCTCAGGAGAAGCCCCAGGTAGCAGAGATAATCGCAGTTGGTCCCGGTGGAGTTGTTGACGGCAACGAGATCAAGATGCAGGTAACAGTCGGACAGAAGGTCATCATCAGAGATTATGCAGGTACAACTGTTAAGCTCGAAGGTGAAGAGTATATCGTAGTTCGTCAGGATGACATCCTTGCGATCGTTGAGTAATTAATCATTGGAGGAATATTAAAATGGCAAAGGATATTAAGTATGCCGAGGACGCCAGAAAAGCTCTTGAAGCAGGCGTTAACAAAGTAGCTAATACAGTAAAGGTAACACTTGGCCCCAAGGGTAGAAATGTTGTACTCGACAAGAAGTACGGCGCACCTCTTATCACTAACGACGGTGTTACAATCGCTAAGGAGATCGAGCTCGAGGACAGATTCGAGAATGCAGGTGCTCAGCTTGTTAAGGAAGTTTCTTCCAAGACAAATGATGTAGCAGGTGACGGTACAACAACAGCTACTCTTCTTGCTCAGGCTCTTATCAGAGAGGGTATGAAGAATGTTGCTGCCGGTGCTAATCCCATCATCCTTCGTAAGGGTATCTCAAAGGCAGTTGATGCTGCAGTTGCTGAGATCCTTAAGAATTCCAAGAAGGTAAACGGTTCAAGTGATATCGCTAAGGTAGCTGCTATCTCAGCTGGCGATGAGCAGATCGGTGAGTACATTTCTCAGGCTATGGATAAGGTTACAGCTGATGGTGTTATCACTGTTGAGGAGTCCAAGTCCATGCAGACTGAGCTTGATGTAGTTGAAGGTATGCAGTTCGACCGTGGTTATATCTCTCCTTATATGGCAACAGATATGGATAAGATGGAAGCTACACTTGATGATCCTTATATCCTTATCACAGATAAGAAGATTACAAATATCCAGGATATCCTTCCTGTACTTGAGCCCATCGCTCAGTCAGGCGGAAAGCTTCTCATCATCGCAGAGGATATCGAGGGTGATGCTCTTGCAACACTTATCCTCAATAAGCTCAGAGGTACATTCACATGTATCGGTATCAAGGCTCCCGGTTACGGCGACAGAAGAAAGGCTATGCTTGAGGATATCGCTATCCTTACAGCTGGTGAGGTTATCACATCAGATCTCGGCAGAGAGCTTAAGGACACAACTCTTGAGCAGCTTGGTCGTGCACATCAGGTTAAGATTACAAAGGACAATACTGTTATTGTTGACGGTTACGGCGATAAGGATGCTATCAAGGCAAGAGCTAACCAGATTAAGAAGCAGTCTGAGGAGACAACATCAGAGTTCGATAAGGAGAAGCTCCTTGAGCGTCTCGCTAAGCTTAGCGGCGGTGTTGCAGTTATCAAGGTTGGTGCTGCTACTGAGACAGAGATGAAGGAGAAGAAGCTTCGTATCGAGGATGCTCTCGCAGCTACTAAGGCAGCTGTTGAGGAAGGTATCGTTCCCGGTGGCGGAACAGCTTACATCAACGCTATCCCTGCTGTAAAGGCTCTCCTTGAAGAGACAGAAGGTGACATCAAGACTGGTGTTAAGATTGTTCTCAGAGCTCTTGAAGAGCCTGTTCGACAGATTGCTATCAATGCAGGTCTTGACGGTGCTGTAATCGCAGAGAACATCAAGAACAGCGAAGTTGGCCACGGTTACGACGCTCTTAATGATAAGTATGTTGATATGTTCGAAGCAGGTATCGTTGATCCCGCTAAGGTTACAAGATCTGCTTTGCAGAATGCTGCTTCAGTATCTTCAACACTTCTTACAACAGAAGCTCTTGTTACTGACATTCCCGAACCCGAGCCCGCTGCACCTGCTGCACCCGGCGGAATGTACTGATAATAATCTATCTTAGATACTTCCCAAGTCCCGACTTCGGTCGGGACTTTTTGTATATTTTATGGTAGAATTTACTCTGATTGTGCTTGGAGGTTATTGGAGTTTGAGAATTTGTTTTATTGGTGACATAGTTGCATATCCCGGCAGAAGGGCAGTGCTTGGTATGTTACCCGATTTTTTGACAGATAATTCCATAGATATTTGTATAGCCAATGCGGAGAATTCCGCTGGTGGCCTGGGAGTTACTTCCAAGATTTGTGATTCTCTTTTTAATGTAGGTGTTGACTGTATAACACTTGGCAACCATACATTCTCCAATTTTGATTTCTTAAAGAATGCAGGCAGAGATAAGAGGATAATAAGACCTTCTAACGTTAATCCCGCCTGGCCCGGATTTGACTACGCCATAGTAGAGAAGAATGGTGACAGACTTGGTGTTATTAATCTTGAAGGTTCAATAGAGATCACTCCCGCCGGTTCATCTCCTTATGAGAAGGCTGATGAACTAATTGAACTTTTAAAGGGCAAGGGCGTAAACAGCATTTTTATTGATTTCCATGCTGAAGCTACCAGTGAGAAGGCTGCTTTGGCTTACCATGTTGCAGGCAGAGCATCTGTCGTTGCAGGAACACATACTCATGTTCAGACCGCTGATGAGAGAATAATTGAAGGCTATACCGGCTTTATTACTGATGCAGGTATGTCCGGATGCATCAGATCCATCATAGGAATGGATATAGATGCTTCTTTGAGGCGACTTCGCGATAAGTTCCCTGCAAAATACGAGTCAGCTGAAGGTGATGCTTATATGTGCGGTATTATTGCCGAACTTGATAAGAACGGACGCTGTACTTCAATTAAAAGATTTTGTGAGTACGAGTAAGGATAAGATATGACCAAAGACAGCAATAAATCTCAGATAATCTTCTACAGCGGTCTAATTGTATTACTGGTCTTCATTGATCAGTTGACCAAGGGACTTATAGTTAAGAGTTTTAACCTTTACGATATTAAGTACCTGATTCCAGGTTTTCTTTCTCTGTTTTATACGAGAAATACGGGAAGTGCCTTCAGCTTCCTTGCTGATAAGTCCTGGGGTATTTATGTTCTCACTGCAATTTCTTTTGTTCTGAGCATACTTCTTTACATAATTTTATTAAGAGCAATCAAGCTTAAGGATAAGATAACTTCTTTTGCATTCGCACTTTTTATCGCAGGTGCTGTAGGTAATCTTATCGACAGAGCTTTTTATAAATCTGTAGTAGACTTTATCCGTTTTGATTTCGGCTCTTATACATTCCCGATATTCAACGTCGCTGATATATGTGCCGTTTGTGCTACGGGACTTCTTATCGGAATTATGCTTTTCGGTAAGGGCAAGATTGACGTTCTTATTGAATCTTTCGATAAGAAGAAGGATAAGGAGAAAGAACCGGAGGTGGCAGATGGAGTTTAAGGCATCCGAATCTGGTAAGAGACTTGACGTAGCCATTCTTGAAGAATCTGACGGCAAGTATACGAGATCTTATTTTTCCGGACTTATAAGCGCCGGCAATGTAACTGTTAACGGCAAAGTAATCAGTAAGAACGGTTTTAAGTTAAGCGAGGGAGATCTTGTTGTAGTTGATATTCCTGCTCCCGTTGATACAGATACCAAGCCGGAAGACATTCCTCTTGATATTGTTTACGAAGATGATGATCTTCTCATAATTAATAAGCCACAGGGCATGGTAGTTCATCCTGCTGCAGGTCACCATGAGGGAACTCTGGTAAATGCGCTCCTTGCTCACTGCGATGGCAAGCTTTCCGATATCAATGGAGTAATAAGGCCTGGAATCGTTCATCGTATCGATAAGGATACATCAGGTCTTATGGTTGCAGTAAAGAACAATGAGACTCATATAAAGATGGCCAAGATGATTGCCGATCACGATGTTAAGAGACAGTACAGAGCTCTCGTCTACGGCGTAATATCTCACGATAAGGGAACCGTTGATGCTCCCATAGGACGAGCTAATGGCGACAGAAGGAAGATGGTCGTAAATGAGAACGGCAAGCCTTCCGTAACTCATTTTGAAGTTGTTACCAGATATACGGAAGCTACTGACCTTAAGCTCTTACTTGAGACCGGAAGAACACATCAGATCAGATCTCATATGCAGTATATTGGTCATCCCGTTTTGGGAGATCCTTTGTATGCTCCCAGAAGGAAGACATATGGACTTGAAGGACAGTGTCTTCACAGCCAGAGCATAGAATTCGTACATCCTAATACCGGTAAGCTCATATCTTTTACTTCCGAGCTTCCGGAATACTACAATAAAGTCCTGCAAACACTTGCTTTGCTGTGAGTTATGGTAAAATAATGGCAATGGAAGAGCGTATAGTAAGCAACAATATCAAGGATATCAGTACGGGCGGTTTTCTTGACAGAATCGCTGATGCTTTTTCTGTCTCTATTGAGATTGACGGTAATTGTTGTGTTATTGAATCCGATGATAATCTCTCCTTAAGCAGGGCTCATACTGCGGTTGATTCCCTTTGT
Organism: Saccharofermentans sp.; assembly: GCA_024403655.1. Lineage (GTDB taxonomy): Bacteria > Bacillota > Clostridia > Saccharofermentanales > Saccharofermentanaceae > Saccharofermentans. The sequence continues at coordinate 4,834 of JAKSRK010000007.1, forward strand.
ACTCTTGCGGGAGAAGGCGATGTTGATACAAGACTCGTTGATTATATGATTTATCTTGCCTCTAACGGTGAAGCAGAAGACTTCATGAAGGTTAGAGACGATATTCTTTATACGACTCCTTCCGGAAGGCCTGTTAAAGCCAAGACACTCGGACAGAAGTTTTATACTGATGCTTTGAAGAGGAACGAACTTGTTATTTGCAGCGGTCCTGCAGGTTCAGGTAAGACTTTCCTTGGCGTAGCAATGGCAGTCAAAGCATTTCGCAATAGAGAAGTATCCAGGATAATCCTCACAAGACCTGCGGTAGAAGCGGGTGAGAGGCTCGGATTCCTGCCGGGTGACATAGAGGAGAAGGTTAATCCTTATATGCGCCCTATATACGATGCTCTTTCCGTACTTTTGGGACAGGAGCTTTTTGACAGATATTATGAGAAAGGCCTTATTGAGGTGTCTCCTCTTGCATTCATGCGAGGAAGAAATCTTGATGATGCCTTTGTGCTTCTTGATGAAGCGCAGAATACTACTGCTGAACAGATGAAGATGTTCCTTACAAGACTTGGTATTAACTGCAAGGCTTGTGTCTGCGGCGATTTTACACAGATAGATCTTCCGAGAGGTGTCAGCAGCGGCCTTTATGACTGCATGAAGGTTCTGGAGAATGTCGAGGGCGTCAGCATAGTGTCGCTTAAGAACGCGGATATCGTTAGAAATCCCCTCGTTCAGAGAATAGTGGAAGCTTACGATAAAGCGCAAGAGGGGAATAAGGTATGAAGAAGGGTTTTGGACTTCGGTTTCAGCAGATAATTACTCTTATACTGACCGTTGCCATTGTAATATTGATTGTTTTCTACGGCTATCGTCCGGTGAGTTATAATCTGTCGGTTGGTTCTGTATGCACCACGGATATTTATGCTCCCAGAAGCTTTGTAGATACTTATCAGACTGAGTATAACGCACTTTTTGCAGAGAATACGGTAACTCCAGTCTTCATAAGATCAGCGTCTGCTTCTGATGAGAATCTGGAGAGAGTTACTAATTTCTTTACTCTTGTAAGACAGACAAGAGAATTAAGAATTGACGAGAACGGTGTTCCGGTAGATAACTTTGACGAGCAGTTTGAAGCTTTGAAGGTAAATCTTGAAGATCTTGTAGGAAGTGTTCCCGGAGATAATGATCTCCATACATTCATTTCCATGAGTAATTCCGCTTTTAATCTTATCGAGGACAGATGTATATCCATCACTGAGCTTATCATGATGGATACAGCTGACAGCGATTCTCTCGGAGATAATATCTCGGTTCACGTCGAAGCCTTCAGTGAAGCCAATACTTCATATGCTTCCTATGCGCCTGCAATGCGTAATGTTCTGAACCTTCTTCTTTCTACGAACTCTGTTTTTGATAAGGCAGCTACAGAGGAAGCAGCTGAGAATGCTTATCTTACAGCTCTTAACGATCCTGTTATGGTAGATAAGGGAACTAAGATTATAAGTGCCGGCGAAGTTATCACAGACCATACATATCAGATTCTCGTTGACCTTGAGCTTATAAGAAGCGATACGTTTGACGTTGTCATCCTTTTAAGAATCGCCGTATATGAGCTTGTACTTGCGGTAGTAATGCTTATTTATATCGCGACTGTCCACAAGAATGACTTCGGCGACATGAGAATTACTTATGCACTTGTAGTAACGTTCCTTATTCCGATAGCAGCTTCGGTATACCTGACGGATATGTCGTCACTTCTTATCGTAACTTTATTCTTTGCTACTATCTGCGCTTCTTATCTTGGTATCGGAGCAGGTCTGGTGCTGTCTCTTATCGAAATGTTTATGATGTGGCCTCTGTATTCCTTTGACTCGGAGTTCATCTTCATTAACGTAGTAGGTATTCTTGTCTGCGCACTCTGGTCCGGCAATAAGAAGAGAGTATATAACAGTGCAGCTCAGATTATCCTGCCTTCTGCTTTCTGCGTAATTTCCGCAGCCTGCTACAACTGGCTTTTGGGTTCCACCGTTAATGTCTTTATCGAATCCTGCGTTTGGATCGGAGTATCCGCTGCATTCTCGATTATTATCGCCATCGGACTTATGCCCATTTATGATCTTGTATCTAATACGGTATCTCCTGTTAAGCTTATCGAGCTTTCCCAGCCCGGCCATCCCCTTCTTAAGAGACTCTTCCTTGAAGCATCAGGAACATATCACCATTCAATCATGGTAGCTAATCTTGCAGATGCAGCTGCTGATGCAGTAGGAGCAGATTCTTTGTTGTGCAGGGTTGCCTCTTACTACCATGACATCGGAAAGCTTGAGAATCCCAAATACTTTACTGAGAATCAGGCTGAAGGAATTAATCCTCACGATGATATTTCCGTTCAGGAGAGCGTTGCCATAATTACGAAGCATCCTGAAGACGGTGTTAAACTTGCTCGTAAGCACAGACTTCCCGATTCAATGATTAAAATCATCGATGAGCACCACGGAACCACATATCCTGCTTTCTTCTACAACAAAGCAGTAAAGCAGGCTGAAGAACAGGGTCAGCCCGCACCTGACTTAAACGACTTCAGGTATAAAGGTCATGTTCCCAGCAGCAAGGAGTCAGCTATTCTTATGATTGCAGACACCTGTGAGGCTGCTGTAAGATCCACAAAGCTTGAGGAACTTGATGCTATCGAAGCATTGATAAGAAAGCTCATAAAAGGCAAGATTGATCAGGACCAGCTTGTGGCATCCGGATTGTCTTTTGATGATATTGAGAAGATTGTAGCTGCTTTCAGACACGTATATGCAGGTGTATTCCACGAAAGGATTCAGTACCCCGAATGAAATTATTTATTACAGACGATACTTCAGAATTAAAGGAAGAGGAATTAAAGACTTACGAAGGATATATCGAGAAGTTAAGTAAGCTTATCTTCGAAGAGGATAATGATTATCTTGATCCCGGATTAAGACAGCTTTTTAAGAACTCTTATGCAAACGTCACATTTGTATCCAGGGAAGAGATTAAGGATCTCAACATGAGAATCAGAGACATCGACAAAGAGACTGATGTCCTTTCTTTCCCCATGGTGGAGATGTTTAACGGTGAGCTTGATATTGATATCGAAGATATCGATATGGAATATGACGATGACGGCAATAAGATTTTGAACGTCGGAGATATAATCATCTGTCAGGATGTGGCTTTTGCCAATGCTGATACTTACGGTCATTCAAAAGAGCGTGAGATTGCTTTCCTTGCCGCTCACTCATTCCTTCATCTTATCGGCTACGACCATATAGAGGAAGAAGACGAGAAGATTATGCGTCAGGCTCAAAGATCTCTTATGGCTTCCGTCGGTCTCGCAATAGAAGAAGATGCAGCTGAGATAACTAACCATAAGGAAGATGAGGATGACATCGTAGCATATCCCGCAGGTTCTGTTTGTGCCCATGTAGGTTATGTAGCTTTGCTCGGTCGTCCTAATGTAGGTAAGTCTACACTTATTAATTACCTGACCGGCATGAAGGTAGCTATTGTTTCTCATAAGCCCCAGACGACAAGAACCAACATCAGATCGATTTACAACACTGACGATGCTCAGATTATATTCACTGATACTCCCGGTGTTCATAAGCCCGGATCAAGACTCGGCGAGATCATGGTTGCAAATTCATTTAACAGCGCCAAGGGTGCAGACGTTGTACTCTTTATTGCCGATGGAAGATTCAAGGAACCTGGTAAGGTCGAGCTGGAACTTTTGGAGAAATGCAAAGAGAATAAGAAGAAGGTTATCCTTGCTATTAATAAGGTTGACGATGTCAGTAAGGAGAGTCTGCTTCCTGTTATCAAGGCCTATTCCGACGAATATCAGTTTGACGATATCATTCCCATAAGTGCCAAGGAAGGCGAGAATGTCGATGCTCTTCTTGACAGCATCATATCCTATCTTCCTGAAGGTCCCAGGCTTTTTGATACAGAGTATATGACTGATCAGACAGAGAGAGTAATCGCTGCCGAGCTTATAAGAGAGCAGATCCTTCACTATACGAATCAGGAGATTCCTCACGGAACTACGGTTGAGATAGAGAAGTTCGAAGAGAAGTATAAAGACGGAAGCGTAGATGAATACGACAGAGACAGAGTCGTTATCAGAGCTGCAATTATCTGTGAGAGAAATTCTCATAAGGGAATCATCATCGGTAAGGGCGGTGCCATGATCAAGAGAATCGGCACATCTGCAAGGATGTCCATCGAGCGTCTTGTCGGCTGCAAGGTCTACCTTGACCTCTTCGTTAAGGTAAGAGAAGACTGGAAGAACAGCGAGATACTTCTTAAGGATTACGGTTTCAGAGAAGAAAGCGACGAGAAGGATGGCCTCTGATCCTATTAATGTCAGAGGCGTGATTCTATCTTCACGCGAGTTTAAGGAAAAGGACAGGATACTTACGGTCTTAACGCCTGATCGTGGTATCGTGTCTTTTTGCGTTAAAGGCGTAGCTTCCAAGAATGCCAAAAATGCATTTGTCTCGGTTCCTTTTATGCTATGTGATTTTGTTTTGACCAAGTCAGGCAACTTCAGCTACATGAAGGAAGGCAGCATCATCGAGAGCAACAGCAAAATAATGGAATCTCTTGAAGCAATGGCTGTTGCCGGCCATATAGGAAGAATACTAAGCGAATCAGTTCTTCAGACCGATAATGCCAAGTCTTCCTATGAACTTTGTGTCTATGCCTACTATGCTTTGGGTAAGTTCCCTCAAAGATATCAGGAGATTTACTGCGCATTTAACTGGAGAGTACTTACTGACTCAGGCTTTGCGGATATCTATGATCTAAGTCAGGCTGCTGATACTTACTATATAAGCACTAAGGATTCTTCGATTTTTGACTTCAAAAAAGAAGGACTCTTTAAGATATCTTCAGATTCCGTCAAAGCGCTTAATTACTTCGCAGAACATAAAGTATCTGAGATATTTAACGTTACACTGAATGATAAGCTTAAGGATGAGCTGAGGCGCTTTACTACTATGTATATTCAAAATCAGTTCGAATATGAGATAAAAGATCCTATTAAGCAATTAGAGATTAACTTAAGACCTTAAACGCTTATAGATTCATATTCTCCAGTTCTCCGGATACAAAGTAAGGTACTCCGGATTGTCGAATCTCTCGTCAATCAAAAGTGCAAATCCCGTATCTTCTTCGGTTCTAATAACTCTTCCTACAGCCTGCAGGACCTTTTCCCATCCGGGATATCTGTAGGCAAATGCGAAGCCGTCTCCGAACTTCTCAGAGTAGTAATTACTAAGTATCTGTCTCTCGGGAGTTATCTTGGGAAGACCTACTCCGACGATGATTACTCCGGACAGTCTGTCCCCCGTAAGATCAATTCCTTCTCCGAAGTGTCCGCCTAATACTGCAGCGCCTATGAGGCAGCCTTGGCTGGCAGCGGAGAACGAATCCAGATAGTTAGCTTTATCCTGGGCAGACATTCCGGGTGCCTGACGAAGAAGCTTACGTTCAATATTATCTTCCAGGCTGGCCTTACTGAGCTTTTCTTCTACTCTTGAGCAGACGCTGTTCATGAATTCAAAAGAAGGGAAGAAAACCATATAGTTGCCTCTTCGGTTTATAAGTTCTTCCACGATTCTTGCCGCGGTCTTATCCGTATTAAGAGCACGCTCCTTATAAACGGTGCTGATAGAAGTATCAAGCAAAATCTCGAGGTTCTCCGGCGGGAAGGGAGAAGCGAGTTCTATGCTTCTGCAATAGTCTGCATCCTTTCCTATAAGAACATTACGGTAATATTCGTAAGGGGACAATGTTGCTGAGAAGAAGATTACCGGCATCTTGTCTCGAATAAGTTTATCCAGCTTATCGGAGCTGTCGAGGCAGGTAAGAGAAATTGTTATATCTCCTTCTTCTTTACTTATGCTGGCTATATAAGAATCATTGAAGTACTGCTCGAATACTGTAAGGAAGAACCTGGCTTCAAAGAAGTACTCTGTTGCGATTTCGCGCATTTCGCCCTGCGGCATTGCATCCAGAATAGGAGAGAGGAGTCTTATCGATCTCCAGAGGTCGCCATAGAAGTTCTTGGGCATTTCGCGCATGCCTTCCCAGTTCTTTGTCATAAGCAGCTTATGTTCGTCTGCGCCTTCGTTTATCTTGAATGCAGACTGATCCACGCTCATGCTCTGGTCGCATATTCTGAAGTATTGGTCGAGCCTTTGAAGATATACTTCTGTTCTGGCGTCGATTCCCTTAAAGACCTTCATCATCTTCTTAAGAAGAGAGTAGGAGAAGGAAGCGCTATACATCTCACGGGCACGGTCTACCATGTTGTGTGCCTCGTCTATAAGGACAGCATTACGAGAATCGACTTCTTCGGAGAAAGCTCTTACAAGGCTTACTCTGGGGTCAAAGGCGTGGTTGTAGTCACCTATTACGACAGTGCAGAAGTTCATTATATCCAAAGAGAATTCGTGCGGGCAGATTCTGTGTTTGAGGGCAATCTCCGAGACTAATTCGGGTGTGATGTCATCGTTAAGAAGTGCCTCTGCCAAAGCGGGACGAAGCCTTGAATAGTACCCCTCCGAGTACTGGCAGAACTTGGCGTCGCACTTCTTCTTATAAAAACACAGGCTTTCCTTGGAAGAGAGGACGATCGACCTTAGTATAAGACCTTTCTTACGCATGTCGTTTACTGCTTTTGCAGCAACGGCTCTTGTTGCAGTCTTTGCGGTAAGGTAAAAAATCTTATCATAGCGCCCTTTAAGAAGACCTTTTATCGCAGGATAAAGCGTAGATATTGTCTTACCTGTACCGGTTGGAGCCAGCGCGAAAAGCACCTCTTTTGAACAAAGAGAGATTAAGGTCTGCTTCATAAGCTTTGCCTGGCCCGGCCTTATCTGAGGGTAGGGGAAAGAAAGCTCCTTTATTGACTTTACCATGCTGTCGGAGTAGTCCAAAAGCTTGGACGCAAACTCTATATAGGATTCGCAGTGATATTCAAAGTTACTGTAAGCTTCGTCGTAAGTTATAGTCTGCGTGTCTTCGTAATACTCAAGAGTTGTTATGGATACATACCTTAAAGTGATATCTATCTTCTCAAGGTTATTGCGCTCCATGTAAAGATACGCGTATATACTAAGCTGCGCCTCATGTTCAGGGCGTACGAGCTTACTATAAGAGTCTTTTGAAGAAGCGAAAGACTTAATCTCAATAATATGGTCGTTATTAAGAATAACATCGGCTCTTCCGGAGACATTAAGAGTAAAGCCCATATGATCAAAAGAACCGTTTAAAGAGTACTCAGTCTGCATGTCCTCGCCATACTGCTTCTTAAGATCGGAGAAAATCTTAGCATGAAGTCTGGTGCCCTCAATTCCGGAGACACCACCGAAAGAACCTGAGCTTAAGCTTCCTGTTCTGGATATGAATTCCGCAAGGGAAGTAACTGATATGGAGAAGTCACGCATAAGAAGAGTATAGCACTTGTGAAGTTGATTTATTTTAATTATTAATGTATTATCTACTAGCTGATTAATCGCGGATGTGGTGGAATTGGCAGACGCGCTAGCTTCAGGTGCTAGTGGCTTCACGGCCGTGCGGGTTCAAGTCCCGCCATCCGCACCAGATGCCTCGGAATATTTCTGTTCCGGGGCTTTTTGTTGCCTTGTTTTCCATTTGCTTTGACGCAGTATTTCTGCCTTTAATGAAGGTACTCCTCAAATGTTCAATTCGCTGAAATATAAATGGATTTGAAGCTGTTAGGAAACCGTTATTATGTCGGATTTCTTACCTTGATCTAAATATAAAATATTTTTGTTTGATATTGTAAAGTTTCCAATTTGTTCATATCTGGTTTGTTGTTTAAGAGCCCACAAATGCGTATGATTTAGGTAGTTAGAGCTATTCATGACATTAGAGGTGTGCCATGCAATCAAGAACCCTTTTCTCAGCATTCTTTATGATTTTGATTCTTGTGCTCTTACTTTGCGCCTTAAATGCCGGAAAGCGTTATAAGGCAATCGGTATTGCCGTTGCCCGTCTTGATATAGCGCTTGTTCTTCCTTTATTAGGTAATTTCCTTATAGTATTTTTTGACAGCATGTATCCTACTCTTGTAGGTTACTATTTGTTTGCCATAGGCCTTAATTATGCGATATTCGAGTTCATAAGATTTACCAAGGTTTACTGTAATGGAAGCGGTCAGTCAAAGAAACTCTCTCTTAAGCTTGGCTATCTTCTTCTTGCAGACGGCATCCAGATGCTTCTTAATCCCTTTACCGGACATGCATTTACAGTAGAAGAGATAGTAATGGAGGAGCATGCTTACTTTAAGCTTGTTCCTTTGGCAGGTCAGATGATTCACAGAGTTGTCTGCTATGCCGTATTATTCTTCCTTATTGTTGTTTATTTCCAGGCTACAAAGCAGGCTTCCAAGATTTACCGTGAGCGCTATTCGGTAATACTTGTTTCCTTGGTCGCAATTGTTTTGTGGGAAAGCTTTTATGTCTTTACTCTGACTCCCATAGATTCATCTATAGTCGGTCTCGGACTCTTCGGCATTCTTCTTTACTATTTTTCAATTGTATATAAGCCTTTAAGGCTTCTTGACCGTATTCTTTCAGGAGTTGTATCTAACGGATCAGATGCTGTATTTGTCTTTTCTCCAAAGGGACGCTGCATCTGGACAAATAAGGAAGGATGCTACCTTGTAGGCGTACAGGAAGATGACTGTGATAATGCTCCCGAGCTTCTAGAATATCTCTTCGGAACCAAGCTTAGAAGAGGTAACTGGTCCGAGAAGCACAGATCGGGTGAAGGTGACAGCATCAAGTATTATCTTCTTGAGAATCAGGAAGTAGGAGATGCAGACAGTTCTTTCTCCGGCTATTTCCTTAAGGTAAAAGATATTACTTCCGAAGAGCTTAAGCATAAGCAGGATATCTATGAGGCTACTCACGATAAGCTTACTACCCTTTATACAAAGGATCATCTTTATAAGCTTATTGCAGCTGAAGTAAATAATCATCGTAATGTTCAGTACATGGTTGTTTTGGTTAATATCAGTAACTTCAGTGTACTTAACGACATCTATGGTTCGGATTTTGCCGATTACGCTTTGAAGACTCTTGCAAACCAGCTGTCTGAATGCATAAAGGGACATGGTTTCTGCGGTAGAATCGGTGGTGGTGACTTCGGTCTGCTTTTGAGTAGGGAGCATTTCGATCAGTTGGATATAGAGAATACTATCGATTCTTTTGTAATTACCAATGACTCCGTAGACTATCCTGTTAATGTACAGATAGGTGCATACGAGATAGTCGGAGATGAAGCTGATGTTGCTACTATGTTTGCAAGAGCCAGACTTGCTTTATCTACTCTTAATAACGGTTTCAACAAGCATATTGCTTTCTATGATGATGATATCCGTAAGGATCTTTTGTGGAATCAGGAAATCTCAGCTGAACTTACAGAAGCTATAGAGAACAGAGATATAAGACCTTACCTTCAGCCTATTGTTGATATTACCGGCAGCATAGTAGGTGCAGAGGCTCTCGTTCGCTGGATTCATCCCAAGTACGGCTTCCTTCCTCCTTATAAGTTCATTCCTTATCTTGAGAAGAACGGACTTGTAGCAGAGGTTGATAAGTATATGTGGCGCTGCGCATGTGAGACATTAAAAGAGTGGCAGGAGAGAGGACTTGATTTGTTCCTGTCAGTTAATATCTCACCTAAGGACTTCTATTTCATAGATGTACCAAAGTATATCAAGGAACTTGTTAATGCTTATGGAATTGAAGCAGGCCGCCTCAGAGTAGAGATTACAGAGACTGTAATGATGAACGATGCTGAGAAGATGATCAGAGTCTTAAGAGAGCTTCGTGACGGCGGCTTCATAGTAGAGATGGATGACTTCGGAAGCGGATATTCTTCTCTTAACATGCTTAAGGATATGCCCGTAGATGTTCTTAAGATTGATATGAAGTTCCTCGGTAAGTCCGAAGACGACAAGAAGGCTGATACTATCGTTAAGAATATTATTAATCTCTCAAGGGAACTTGGTATTACATCTCTTACTGAAGGTGTTGAGACAATCAACCAGTATGACGGTCTTTCTCAGATGGGCTGTAAGCTTTTCCAGGGTTACTATTTCTCAAAGCCCATTCCGATTAAGGACTTTGAAGATCTTGTAGACAGGAATAAAGAAGCCGTCTAAAAGGTTTATAATTATCAGGTATATTCATCCTTGAGGAGTTAAGACATGCACTACAACAATTTTAATGCTGCAGTATATATGCCTGCCTGGGTTGCTTCGTATATAACTTATGAGAAACTTGCCTACGATTACGATTTTCTCGAGAAATATATCGGTTTGGATAAAGTCTATCTTGAGACTCATAGAGACGGTAAAACTGTAGATAAAGAACAGCTTCTCATGATCAAGAATTTCCTTGAATCAAACGGTGTTACCGTAAGCGGAGGAATTACCTTTACTCTTCCTGATCATGAAGGAGAAGAAGCCATGAAAAGAATCTTCAATAATGTCTGCTATACGGATCCTAAGATGCGTGCCAGAGTAAAGGAGATTACTGAATATACAGCTTCATTCTTCGATGAGATAATACTTGATGATTTCTATTTCACCAGCTGCACCTGTCCTAACTGCATAAGTCTTAAGGGCGATAGAGACTGGGCATCCTTCAGAAGAGCACTCATGAAGGAAGTGTCCGAAGATCTTGTTGTAGGTCCGGCCAAGAGTATTAATCCCAATGTGAAGATGGTAATTAAGTATCCCAACTGGAGAGAGTCTTATCACTTCTCCGGTTATCTTCCGGACATCCAGCAGGATATCTTTGATGCTAGTTATATCGGAACTGAGACCAGAAGTCCTAAGTATGCAGATCAGCATCTTCCGGAGTACTTAAGCTATTCGATTATAAGATATATGGACAATGCCTGGCCGGGAAGAAACGGCGGAGGCTGGTTCGATACTTATTCATGCTGGTCTGCCGACAGATATCTTGAGCAGGCCTATCTGACTGCTCTTGCCAAGACGCCTGAACTGACATTATTCCAGTGGAGTGATTTAATAGATAATTACTTTACAGGCGGAATGGGAATAGAGTTTAAAAAGCTTGATTTTATAGCAGGTCATACAGGACAGCCTACAGGAATACCGGTATATATTCCTTATTCGTCTTCGGGTGAGAACCATCTTGAGATGAGACTTGGAATGTGCGGATTCCCAATGGATCCTACTCCTATATTCCCGGCAGGAGATAAGACCATACTTCTTACCGAGAGTGCTTCTGACGATAAGGATATAGTCGATAAGCTAAGTGATTTTGTGATTAACGGTGGAGAAGCCGTAATTACTTCCGGCTTTTTAAGAAAATGCCAGGAGCAGCTGGCTCAAAAGGGACTTACGGAAGCTAATGTAACTTCGCGTAAAATCTTAGTCAGCAGATATCAGTTAACCGCTTCGGATTCAGGATTTATTGACGGCTGTGATCCGATTATATTCTCTGAGATTCTTCACTATAACAATGTATCCTGGTCTCTGGTTAACGGCGGAGATAAGGACTATCACACGCCGATCCTTCTGATGAGCCTGTACGGAAAGGGTAAGATATACATTATAAATGTTCCCGATAACCAGTCGGATATCTATGACCTTCCAATTGAAGTAATGACTCAGCTTAAGAAGATATTTAATCCGGATGATTTCTCTTCCGGTAAAGACTACTCTGTATTTACTTATGATGACGGCAGCTTTGTATTCTACCGCTACGTAAAAGAACCGCTAAGACCTTCACGTGTAAAGCTTTATACGTCAAAGGAAGTCAGTGTTCTTCTTGATGTCATATCAGGGGACATGATTGAAGCAAGGGAAGAGATTATTAAGGAAGACTATACCGAGACAAGATATCGAGTAGCTGATATAACTCTTGAGCCCGGAAGATACAGATGGCTTCAGTGGAAATGATTCAAGTTTGTACGAGAACAGGTCATTTAATGTTATAATCCTCAGGTAGGAGGTTATATGCTCAATTCTCGTATTAAAAACCTGATATCCGTTGTTCTTGCGGCATCAATGTCTTTATCTGTTATTTCTTCATGTAAGAAGAAAGATACCGATTTTCCGTCACTGGAATACCCGGAGAATATTACTGAGCAGACTTCCGACACAATTCCCTCCGAGTCATCTTTGGAGCTTACCGAGATCAGCATTGCTTCTCCTTATTCATCTGAGACTATTAATCTTCTGGTTAGGTTTTACTATGCCAAGTGTAACGGCCTTCTTCCTGAAGGAGTGACAGGCGCGGATGTTACGGAAGATTATCTTGGATCAATAGATATTCCCTGGGGTGTCAGTTCTTTGCCGACTGCAAGTGAAGGTGCAGGTATATCCAGTCTTATCCAGTGGGATGAAGAAGGAAGAATGCCTGATCTGGTTCTTGTTCAGGACGTAGAAGCAGCGGTAGACACAGGTCTTATTGTTCCTTATGACGAATACTTAAGTGACAGCAGCCTTATTAACGGCAACAGTATTTATCCCGAAGCCCTCCTTCAAAATTCTATCGGAGGCAATACTTATGCTCTGCCTTTCTATCAGACGGTTATGCTTATAGCAGGTAACAGGGACTATATTCCCGAAGCAGGTGTTTTGCCCTTTAGATCCAGTACTGAAGAATTCAAAGAGTATCTGGAAGATCTTCAGGCTGAGTATCAGGATCAGGACTTGGTAATCTTTGCAGGAGGATATGAGCTTCTTCCTTATCTGTCTTCTTCTTTTAATGGCGATAACAGGACATCTTATATGTTCCTTGACGATATGAGCTTATCCCAGTCCGTTGAAGAGTCTGTGGATTATATAGAGGAACTTTACGACCGCGGTCTTACTTCCGACACGGATATAAACGGAGCTGATCCGAGAATATCAAGAACCGCATGCCTCTGGCTTACGTCTTCGGACAGAATAGATATGTTAAATGAATACTATCCTGACAGCCTTTATTATTCCATGATTCCTTCCGATTCAGGAGAGTCTTTGGGAATTCCTTATGCGAGCGTTTATTCCATATGTCTTACTGATTCATCTGCCAATAAGGAGTTCGCATCCGATTTTGCTGCCTTTATGTGCTTTGATGTAGATGCACAGATGCTCTTAAGTCGTCTTGAACCTCAGAGAGGATACTTCCCCTGTCTTACTTCGTCTGCTTTGTGGGATATAGTCTGCGACGATGAAGTCTTCGGCACAGAAGCGATGCTTTTTGAGCAGATGATGCCGCGGGCCGTATATTGTCCGGGAATGGGCAGCAGCCTTCAAAGTGAAGTAGAGATTTATAACATGAATTATTATGCCTCTTATCTTAACGGCGATAATCCGACCTACAATCCGGAGGACATAATTCAATGATAGATATTTTCCGAGACGATCCGCTCCTTAGACATGTCCATATCAGTGATGCCCGTATATTAAGGGACGCAGGGATATTTGACGGCAAAATAGCGGAAGTCGAGGATTATCTTCGTAAGATATCGGGTGTTTGTGATTCTTATATTTCCGAGAATGTTGCAGGTGTAGTCTTCGTAAAGACCTTTTGCGATACCATGGAGCCCTATAGGATTTCCTTAGATATAAGAAAGTCTTATGACTCAGCTGACTGCCTTGAAGATATTTTGAATGCAGTTGTTAAGATATGTTTTTTCAACAGAAATGCTTATAAGCTGTCTTTAAGAACTTCGGATTCCGATCTCGCGCAGATAGCCTCTTCTCTTGGCTTTGTGCAGGAGGCTGTCCTTCACGATGACATAAAGAACAAGAGCATGTTCGAAGATACCGGGCTGTTTTATCTACTTAAGCCCGCCAACAGAATATATAATTATGCTTTCGTCCCTTTCCAGAGGGGAGTAGTTGCTGTCGGAGGCGGAATGAATTACGTGGATGAGGTGGAGTTTTTAAGCTACGGTCAAAAGCCGGATAAGGACTTTATCGCAGAGTGTGCTTCATATTGGGGCATAACGGATGACGAAGGTAAGCTTTTACCTCGAAATGCAGCAGAATACGATATGGACCTTTCGTACTACGAAGATCTTCCCGCGGAGCTTGTAAGAGCCTCTATGCAGATAAAAGAGTTCTTTCTTAAGAAGAGGGATACTTTCGACATAAATGTATCTACTCCTCATGCTACGCAGTTTCAGATGAACGTATGGGATGAGATAAAGAAGATTCCTTATGGAGCTACTTGCAGCTACGAAGATATAGCGTTAAAGTTGACAGGCAACGATCTTAAGAAAGCCCGTAAGCTTACCCGTGCGGTAGGAAGTGCGTGTGGGGATAATCCCGTACCGATAATAGTTCCCTGCCACAGAGTAATAGGAAAGAACGGCATGCTTGTAGGCTTTGCAGGAGGCATCGAGTTCAAAGACTTCCTTCTTCAGAACGAACTCTTTTCTACGGCGCTTCCTTTGTACTGATTAATAAATACAGTTTGGAGAATAAATATGGCAAAACATGACAAGATAACAATCGGCAATTCAACAATTCTGAATCCCGTTCCCGTAGTAATGGTATCCTGTGCGGGTAAAAATCCCGAGAAGGAGAATGAACGTCCCAATATCGTTACCATCGCCTGGGCAGGAACAGTTAATTCAGAGCCTCCCATGGTCTCCATATCCGTAAGAAAGAGCAGACACTCCTATAATCTTATCAAGGAGACGGGAGAATTCGTTATTAACCTCGTTAATAAGTCTCTTGCAAAGTCCTGCGATTACTGCGGAGTAAGATCTGGAGCAGATGAGGATAAGTTCAAGACATGCGGACTTACTTCGGTTAAGGCTGAAGGTCTTGACTATGCATATGCGATTAAGGAAGCACCCGTATCAATATCCTGTAAGGTTAAGAGCGTAACTGAGCTCGGATCACACGATATGTTCATAGCTGAGATTGTCGCAATTACGGCTGACAGTTACCTTAAAGATGAAGAAGGTAAACTTTGTCTTGATAAGGCAAAGCTCATCTCTTATAATCACGGCGAATATTTTACTTTGGGTGAGAAAATCGGATTCTTCGGCTACTCTGTTGCTTCTGACGACATCTTCGAGAAGAGGATGGGCTACAAGAAGGAAAGAGATAAGTATAAGCATTTAAGAGAAGAGAATGCGAATAAGAAGAACGGTAAGAAGTATTAAGAGGGTGAATACATAATGAAGTTTAAGTCTTTGGAGAAGGTACATCAGGGTAAGTTCATTACAAGATATGATGTTACTTATGAGACAGAGAAGGGCAATCTTAAAAAGTATGAGATGATCAGCCGCGATCCCGACATCAAAGATTTTGATGGGATTAAGTCCGACAAGTCGGAGGCTGTGGTTCTTATTATGCACGATAAGGACAATACAAAGATTCTCCTTAATAATGAATACAGAATGGCTGTTGGTGGCGTGGCAATTAATTTCCCCGCAGGTCTTATTGATCCTGGTGAGGATGTTAAGACTGCAGCAGCAAGAGAATTGTGGGAAGAAACAGGCCTGAAGCTTGTTAAGGTTAATGCACACTGGCCTTCTTCTTATAGCGCAGTAGGTCTTATGAACGAGAGAAGTGAAGTAATAATCGGTGTAGCCGAGGGAGAATTTGCTCCCAGTACTTCAGATGAAGAAGAGATCAGTGCTTCATGGTACAGCAAAGAGGAAGTAAAAGAACTTCTTAAGACCAGTACGGCTTTTGCCGCAAGAACACAGGCATATTGTTATATGTGGGCATACGGAGCTTGAAGAAATGATTTACTTTGATAATTCAGCTACAACCAGGCCTTCACAGGAAGTAATCGATGCGGTTACGAATAATCTGAATTCCGAGTTGTTCGGCAATCCTGGTTCTTTGCATAAACTCGGCAATACTGCAATTAACGCTTATGACGAGTGTCTTAAGGAATGTGCGGCTGCAATAGGCTGCAGTAAGGAAGAACTCTACTTTACTTCCTGTGGTACAGAGTCAGCCAATACGGCAATTGAAGGCTACATGAGCCATAACAAAAGAGCGGGCAGGAAGATAATTTCTACTGAGACTGAGCATAAATGTACTCTTGAGACTCTTACAAGACTTGAGAAGTCAGGCTATGAGATTATTTATGTTCCTGTAGATAAGGAAGGTAAGCCCGATCTTGAGACTCTCTCTGATTCTATTGACGAAGATACGGCACTTCTTTGCTTTACTCACGTTAATAATGAGACAGGATCCGTTCTACCCATAGAAGAGATTATTGATATAAAGAATAAGAAGAACAGAAATACGAAGATCTACCTTGACTGTGTACAGTCTCTGGGTAAACTTCCCATTGATCTTCGTAAGCTTAATGTTGATATGGCGTCCTTCTCGGGACATAAGATACATTCCCTTAAGGGCGTAGGTATGCTTTATGTTAAGAAGGATATTAAGATTGATCCGCTTATTCTCGGAGGCGGTCAGCAGAACGGAATGAGATCCGGCACACAGAGTCTTGTTCTTGCTACGGCTTTTACAAGAGCGGTAAAGGATGCACAGGAGAAGAGGGAAGAAGCATATAAGAATGCATCTGAGATAAATGCTTTCTTAAGAGATGAGCTTACTAAGCGAAATGCTGTAATTAATTCTCCTTCTGACGCCTGTCCTTTTGTATTAAATGTTGCTTTCGAAGGCTTTCAGTCAGAGACTATGCTTCATTGTCTTGAGATTTATGATATATTCGTATCTACCGTGTCTGCTTGTTCTTCCAAGTCAAAGAAGGTAAGTTACGTTCTTATGGCTATGGGCATAGACAGGAAGATAGCAAACAACAGCGTAAGACTCAGCTTCAGCAGATATAACAGCATGGAGGAAGCAAAAGAGTTTATTAAGGCAGTAGATGAGATTTACGATAAGTTTCTTATAAAGAGGTAAACATGAGTAAGAATGTAATACTTGCAAGAATGGGCGAAGTAACCCTTAAAGGTCTTAACAGAGGTAAGTTCGAGATACAGCTTAAGAATAATCTTAAGTATCGTCTTAGAAGCTTCGGTAAGCTTTCGATATATCAGAGCCAGAGCAGAATCTGGATTGAGGACAAGCACGGTATAGAGAATCCGAACTTTGCCAGTGATGAGAGCGCTAAGGAGATATTAAAGGCCGTAACTCAGGTCTTCGGTATTGTATCAGCAAGTCTTGCAAGAAAGTTCGAGGGAGATCTCGATTCTATCAAGCAGAATGCGCTTGAGTATGTTAATGGACTTCTTGAGGAGCATCCTGAGTATGCTACTTTTAAGGTTGAATCCAAGAGAGGAGATAAGTCTTTCCCTTATAAGTCACCGCAAATCTGCGATGAGGTCGGAGGCTTCCTTCTTGATAATTTCCCTAACCTCAAGGTTAATGTTAAAAATCCTGACTTCGTTCTTCATGTTGAAGTACGTGATTATAACTATGTATATGCAGGTAAAGTAATGGGACACAGAGGACTTCCTGTCGGAACTGCAGGTAAGGGTATGCTTCTCCTGTCTGGCGGTATCGATTCACCTGTTGCAGGCTACATGATGGCATCCCGCGGTATGCAGATCGACGCCGTTTATTTCCATTCTTTCCCTTATACTTCTGAACAGGCTAAGCAGAAGGTTATTGATCTTGCAAAGATCGTATCCAGATTCTCAGGTAAGATGAATCTTTATATTGTTAACTTCACTCAGATTCAGCTCGATATGGTTAAGAACAGTCCAGAAGACATGCTTACCATCACCATGAGAAGAGTTATGCTTCAGATTGCCGAGAAGCTCGCAGAGAAAGAAGGCTGCAAGTGCCTTATTACAGGTGAGAGCTTAGGTCAGGTTGCCAGCCAGACTCTTGAAGCAATTAATATCACGAATGAAGTAGTAAAGATGCCTATCTTAAGACCTCTTGTTGGTCTTGATAAAGAAGCTACATGCGACCTTTCACGTAAAATCGGTGCCTTTGAGACATCTATTCTTCCTTATGAAGACTGCTGTACTGTATTTGTTGCAAAGCACCCCAAGACACATCCCAAGCATTCTGATATCGAATTTGCAGAGTCCAAGCTCGACATTGCCAAGATGGTAGAAGATGGTGTTAACGAAGGTCTGGAGATAATTGAAATCTGATGAAGACAGGTAAGCTTACAAACGAACAGTTAAGTTCCATAGTTTTAAGCAGGCTTCCCAAGCTGTCAGAGAACACACTGGTAGGTGCCGATATTGGTGCCGACTGCGCATGGATTAATATGGGTGACCGTCTTATGGTCATCTCATCAGATCCAATCACAGCAGGCGGTATGCAATCCGGTACACTTACCGTTCACGTATCCTGTAACGACATCGCAGCGTGCGGTGTACGTCCTTCAGGCATACTTATAGATATTGTTGCACCTTCTTCAGCTACTGAAGATGATATTTCTGAGATTGTATCCCAGGCTTCACGTGAGGCTGAGAAGCTTGGAGTGGATATTGTCGGCGGACATACTGAAGTATCCGACTCTGTAAATACCTTTGTAGTTATATCGACTGCATTCGGAATTGTTGATAAGAATCATCCTATTCCAAGAGGTAAGGCAAGAGCAGGCGACAAGCTTATACAGACCAAGAGGTGCGCTATTGAAGGTTCTTATATTGCCGCTACGGAACATAGAACTAAGCTTACAGCTAAAGTCTCTTCCGAGTATATAGAAGAAGCTGCTTCTTATAATTCGCTTATATCCGTTGTTAATGAAGGAAGCGCTGCAGGTTCTCTTGTTGCTTCTTCAGAAGAGAAGAATGACCACGGTTATTACTATGGGGCTGCCAGCCTCATGCATGACATAACGGAAGGCGGAGTCTTGGGCGCAGCTTATGAGATGGCTCACTACTCCGGACTTGGCGTTAATGTCTTTGAAGATAATATTCCCATCAGCGAAGCTTCAAAGCAGATTTGCAGTGCGCTTGATATTGATCCTTACAGACTCATATCATCAGGTTCTTTGCTTATCGCTTCAAGTGAACCTGACAGAGTTATCGAAGCTATTAAAAATGCAGGCGTGGATGCATGTGTTATCGGTGAGTTTACCGATGCATCTGAAGGCTTTAAGATTACCGATAAGGACGGAAGATTCATTGAGATGGATCCGCCGTCTGCTGATGAGATTTACAGGATCTGATACATGGAAAACTTTGCCGATCTTGATTTTGCCAAACTTGACCTTAGCAGGGAAGAACGTACTGGCTTTCCGGAGGTAGTCTTTTGCAGCGGCAAAGAAGATCAGTTCTTATTAAGTATTTACGAGCGCCTTTATATGGAGCATCAGGAAGTATTCGGTACCAGAGCAAGTCAGGCTCAGTACGAACTTGTTAAGTCCCGCTTCGCTGAAGCAAATTACGATCCGGTATCCGGAATACTTAAGATTACTAAGAATGAGGATAAGAAGCTTATCGGTAATATTGCCGTCTGCACAGCTGGAACAGCTGATATTCCCGTGGCTGAAGAAGCTGCACAGACAGCTGAGTTCTTCGGCTCAAAAGTTAATCGCGTTTACGATGTAGGAGTAGCCGGTATTCACAGACTTTTGTCTCGTGTTGATACTATTCGTGAAGCTAATGTCGTTATTGCGGTCGCAGGTATGGAAGGCGCACTTCCTAGTGTTATCGGTGGCCTTGTAAAAGTTCCTGTTATCGCTGTTCCCACATCCGTAGGATACGGAGCCAGCTTTGAAGGTTTATCTGCTCTTCTTACCATGATTAATTCATGTGCCAACGGAATATCCGTTGTTAATATAGATAACGGATACGGAGCCGGATATATTGCTACTCAGATTAACAGACTCGCTAGTGGTGTCGTATGCTGATAAGCATTACTTTGATTGTATTCTCAGGTTTACTTCTGGGATTTTTGTGTAAGAAGATTAAATTCCCGAGTCTGTTCGGAATGATCATTGCCGGAATCTTAATTGGTCCTTATGTACTGAATCTTATTGATTCGAGTATTCTTAATATTTCCGCAGACATTAGAAAGATTGCTCTCATAATTATATTAATCAGAGCAGGCCTAAAGCTGAATCTTAATGACTTAAAGAAGGTAGGAAGACCTGCGGTATTAATGTGCTTTGTGCCGGCCGCATTTGAATTGGTCGGAATGGTTCTTCTTGCACCCCGAATACTTGGAATAACTACTCTTGAAGCCGCTATCCTCGGAGCAGTCATTGGTGCCGTATCGCCGGCAGTTATTGTTCCCAGAATGATTAATCTTATTGATCAGAAGCGTGGTACGGATAAAGCAATCCCTCAGATGATTCTGGCAGGTGCGTCTGTCGATGATGTATTTGTAATTGTCCTTTTTACAACATTTACTTCTCTTGCAACAGGAGGGGAGATTAGCGTTAAGAGCTTTATCGATATACCTGTATCAATTGTACTGGGTGTAATTATCGGACTTGCTGCAGGCTATCTTCTTTATCTTTACTTTAACAGGATTCATATAAGAGACAGTATCAAAGTCATCATTATTCTTGGTGTGTCTTTTGCACTCACTTTTGCAGAGGACAGTCTTAAGACTTATATACCCTTTGCTTCGCTTATTGCAGTTATGGTATTTGGTACAGTAATAAAAAAGAAGAAAGAAGAACTGGCGGTCAGACTGTCAGCCAAATTTGATAAGCTCTGGCTTACTGCTGAGATTTTCCTCTTCGTATTAGTCGGTGCTTCTGTTCAAATCAGCAGTCTTAAAAGCGCAGGATTAAATGCAGTAATCTTGATTCTTGGTGCTTTGGTATTCAGAATGCTGGGTGTATATATAAGTCTTCTTGCAACCGGGCTTAATTATAAAGAGAGATTATTCTGTATGCTGGCATATACTCCCAAGGCAACTGTACAGGCTGCTATAGGCGGCTTACCTCTGGCTATGGGGCTTGACTGCGGTAACCTTGTTCTTACAATATCCGTTGTAGCGATAATGCTGACAGCTCCGCTTGGAGCTTTTGCGATTGACTATACAAATAAAAAACTCCTGAATCAGGAAGTCTGATTCAGGAGTTTTGGTATCTTAACTTATCCGAATGTTATGTAAGTTCCTTCAGGAACGGTAGTAGTTGTTGTTGTCTGTTCAGTAGTAGTCTGAGCTGTCGTTTCTGTGACCTCTGCGCCTTCAGCTCCTTCAGCTCCTTCAGTAGTTGCAACTGTTGTTGTCGTGGTAGTTGTGGTAGCTACTGTCTCAGTGACGGCGGGTGTAGGAGTAGGACCGCCTGTCAGATATGCTGCAAGTCTGGCGTAGATAAGGAATGCATCATCTACATGAAGGTGACCTGCATATACGCTTGAACCTGCGGGGACAGAAGCGCCGAATGTAACAAGAATATATTCATGTCCGTCAATAGAAGCAAAACTTGCAAGACACTGACCGGCTTCTGTGGTAAATCCGGTCTTTGCACCGAGAAGAGTAGCTCCACCTGCTTCAGGACTTCCAAAATACTGATTAAATGTGTTATACATTATGATTCCGTCAGGATGGACCGAAGTAGGGGAAGACATATACTCAGAAGTTGTAATAAGCGTTCTGAACATATCATTCTGAAGTCCGTACTGAAGAAGAATAGCCATATCATGAACTGATGAATAATGGTCGGGATTATGCTCACCTGTACAGTTAACGAAGTGAGTGTTAACCATTCCGAGTTCTGCCGCTTTGTCGTTCATCATCTGAACGAATCCTTCTTCGCTTCCGCCTACACTATAAGCAAGACCAAGACAGCATTCAGCACCTGATCTTAACATCGTACCGTAGAGAAGATCCTCGTAAGTAACTGTCTCATTTCGCTCGAAGCCGGCAGTAGAGAGGTCGGTAGTAAAGAGGTAATCATATATGGACTGAGGCATTACATACTGTCCGGAATAGTTCTCAATGTTCTCAAGAGCGACTATAGTTGTCATCATCTTGGTGACGGAAGCAGGATATGCCTGAACATCTTCATTTAAGCCCTTAAGTACAGTTCCGTCCTCGGCATCGATAATAATGGCGTTAGTACTGTAGATACCTTCGAAGATATCTAGTTCAATCTGAGTAGGAGCGGGAGTTGTCTCAACTTCAGTAATCTCAGTCTCCTGTGTCTGTCCAGGCTTTTTGGGTTTATTGCCGTCTTTACCTGATACAGCTCTTACGATAGACATAATAATGATTACTATTACAAGAACAATCATTATTAGAACAAGAAGACCTACAGGATTGATCTTAACTTTCTTCCTGCCACTGTTACTTACAGGCTTCTTATTCTGATTCTGGGGACGCTGAACAGGCCTTTGACCTTTATTGGGAACGGGTCTTGGGCGCTGCTGATTATTGTTAGTCTTTGCCACCGGAGGGTGCTGACCTTTTTGATGTTTGTAATTATTATTCGGATTCATGCGTCTATTATAGCAATAAAGAATAATAATTTAACAAGACTGTAATTTAATTTGACTATATTTCCTTCATTCAGACACTAGATATTGTGTTCTTTGTGTAAATGTCACCAAAATATGAGAACTTAAAAATTGAATTTGCAAAAGGCTTGAAAAGCGTTGTAAAATAGGTGTGCCGTAAGAATGATAGTTGATTTTCGAAAGAGGGGTATTTCATATTTTACGACATAAATTAGTTTCATTAATTATTTCCTGCAGTTTGGTTTTGGGAATTGCAGCAGCTCCCGTAAATGCATATATGATTGAGCATGAGACTCAGCAGGAGCGTCTTGCCCGCTATGAGATTATGTGGAATAACGCTACTGACAGCGAGAGATTCTTTATGGACACTGCTGTTAAGGCACATGCATGCGGACTTTCGACAGAAGATTTTAAGTTCTTTGCGAAGGTTGTAGAGGGAGAAGGCAAGGACAGCGATACTGATATTACCGATAAGGTGCTTATTGCTGTTACCGTACTTAACAGAGTACACTGTACGTCATGGCCTACATCTTCTGTTATTTCTACACTTAAGCGTCCCGGACAGTTCCTTGTTGTAGACAGAGAGACCGGTATATGTGAGTGTGCAAGATCTCTTGATTCCGAGTGGGCTATTGTTATGGCCTACAGACTCGTAGAAGAGAATGCCATAGACAGACATATGGTTTACTACAATTCATTAGGTTTTACAGGATATTCAAGACAGTTTGCTGATTATGCATACTTTGGCGGCAACTATTTCTCATGTTGCTATTGCAATAACAACTGTGATTATTGTTCGGAACTTGATCCGGACTGGAGTCAGGATGATGTTGTAATGCTTGATGATACCTATCTGGTATTTAGGCCCGAAGGAGTAGGACCAAACTATTTCTGATTAAGATTGGAGTAGTATGAGCAAGACACTTTATATTGAAGCAAATTCAGGGATCAGCGGCGATATGTTCGTCGCTGCTCTTTTATCTTTGGGAGCAGACAGAAAAGCACTTGATAAGGCTTTGAACAGTCTTCCTGTCAGCGGCTTTGAAATCAAAATATCTGATGTGTTCAAGTCAGGCATTAAGGCATGTGACTTTGATGTCATACTTGATAAGGAGCATGAGAACCATGACCATGATATGGAATATCTTCACGGTCACGGACATACTCATACTCATGACGGAGTTACACACCATCACCATGAGCACAGTACTCCCTCCGGAATCAAGCATATTATTTCTCATGCTGATATGACTGCTTCCGCTAAGAGTATCGCTTATAAGATTCTGGATATAATTGCGCAGGCTGAGTCTGAAGCACACGGAATTCCTCTTGAGGAAGTACACTTTCACGAAGTAGGTGCTGTAGATTCTATTGTGGATATCGTATCTGCCGCTGTATTAATTGATGACATTGACCCGGATGAAGTTATAATTCCTTCACTTACAGAAGGAAGCGGAACAATAAGATGTCAGCATGGAATTTTATCCGTGCCTGTCCCTGCTGTAGCTAATATTGCCAGGGCCCATTCTCTTGACCTTAAGTTAAGTCAGGTTCAGGGAGAACTCGTAACTCCCACCGGAGCCGCAATAGCAGCAGCAATAAGGACTTCTACAAAGCTTCCCAAGAGTTTTAATATCAATTCGTTAGGTATTGGTGCAGGCAAGAGAGAGTATGAAGTTCCTTCCATGCTTCGCATTATGGATATTACTAGTTCTGCCGGCGCTGAAGAAGACTATGTCATAAAGCTTGAGACAGATATTGACGACTGTCCCGGAGAAGAACTCGGATATGTGATGGAGCTTTTGTATAACGAAGGTGCGCGTGAAGTGCATTTCGTGCCGATCTTCATGAAGAAAGACAGACCCGGCTACGAGATTACCGTCATTTGCACTGAGGACAAGAGAGAATCTCTCGAAAGGATCCTTTTTAAGAATACGACTACAATCGGCATAAGAAGATGCAGGATGGAAAGAACGATTCTTAAGAGATATGAAGACGTTCTTACTACCGAATACGGTCCCGTTAAGATGAAGACTGTGGTTCTTCCCGACGGTAGTGTAAGAAGGTATCCCGAATATGAAAGTCTAAGGGAGATAAGCCTGCAAACAGGTATTGCTCTTCCCGATCTCAGAGCGAAGATAAACGGTTGCTTTTGACCGTCATCTTTATTAATATATAAGGCAATTGTTTATTTTGGAGGTATCACCATATGTATGATCACATAAAGGCGCAAGATTCCGAGATCTATTCTGCTATTTGTCAGGAGCTTGGCAGACAGAGAGATAAGATCGAGCTCATTGCATCTGAGAATATTGTTTCTGAAGCAGTTCTTGAGGCTGCAGGTTCTGTCCTTACTAATAAGTACGCTGAAGGATATCCCGGTAAGAGATATTACGGCGGATGTGAATATGTTGATATCGTAGAGCAGCTTGCTATCGACAGACTTAAGCAGCTCTTTGGCGCAAAGTTTGCTAACGTTCAGCCTCACTCCGGTGCACAGGCTAACACAGCAGTTTACTATGCTATCCTTGAACCCGGTGACACAATCCTCGGTATGGATCTTTCACACGGTGGTCACCTTACACATGGTATGAAGCTTAATGTATCAGGTAGAACATATCATTCTGAGTTCTATCAGGTAGATGAGAAGACAAGCTGCATCGATTATGAGGCAGTAAGAGCTAAGGCTCTTGAGTGCAAGCCTAAGGTTATCGTTGCCGGTGCTTCTGCTTATCCTCGTATCATCGACTTCAAGAAGTTCCGTGAGATTGCTGATGAAGTTGGAGCTTACCTCTTCGTAGATATGGCTCACATTGCTGGTCTTGTTGCTGCAGGTCTTCATCCTAATCCCGTACCTTACGCACATATCACAACAACTACAACACATAAGACACTTCGCGGACCTCGTGGTGGTGTTATCATGACAAATGACGAGGAGCTTGCTAAGAAGATTAATTCTGCAGTATTCCCCGGTCAGCAGGGCGGACCTCTTATGCACATCATCGCTGCTAAGGCTGTTGCATTTAAGGAAGCTCTTTCTCCTGAGTTCAGAGACTATGCTAACGGTATCGTTAAGAACGCTAAGGTTCTTTCTGAAGCACTTATGGAGAGAAAGGTTAACCTTGTATCAGGCGGTACAGATAACCACCTCATGCTTATCGACCTCAGAGGAACAGGTATCACAGGTAAGGAGCTTCAGCTTCGTCTTGATGACTGCAATATCACAGCTAACAAGAATACAATTCCTTTCGATCCTGAGAAGCCTTTCATCACTTCCGGTGTAAGAGTTGGTACTGCTGCAGTTACAGCAAGAGGCATGAAGGAAGAGGATATGGTTGAGATTGCAGATCTTATCTCTATCTGTATCTACGATTACGAGAACAGAAAGCAGGAAGTTATCGACCGTGTTGCTAAGCTTACTGCTAAGTATCCTATCTATCCCGACCTTAAGTAATGGAAGGTTTTGAAGAGAATAATTCAAGACAGCCTTTGGCTTATCGCATGGCTCCGAGAGATCTCGATGAGTATATCGGTCAGGAGCACATAATCGGTAAAGGGAAAATGTTAAGAAGGATGATTGAGGCAGATCGACTGTCCTCAGTCATCCTTTTTGGCCCTCCGGGAACAGGTAAGACTGCACTGGCTCGTATAATCGCCAACAGAACTTCTTCGAAGTTTGCACGCCTTAATGCCGTTACGGCAGGTGTTGCTGACATCAAGAATGTAATTGCCGATGCAACGAATCCCTTTACGTCAGAAGGTAAGAGGACTGTCCTTTTTATAGATGAGATCCATCGCTTTAATAAGCTTCAGCAGGATGCTCTGCTTCCTTATGTTGAAGACGGTACTGTTATTCTTGTCGGTGCCACCACTGAGAATCCTTTCTTTGAAGTCAATAAAGCTCTTGTATCCAGATCTACCGTACTTCAGCTTAAATCATTAACTGAGGACAATATTGTAACTATCCTGAAGAATGCAGTCTCCGATAAGGAGAGAGGTTATGGCAACATCAGTGTTGAAGTATCAGATATTACCTTAAAGAAGATTGCATTATTGTCAGGCGGAGATGCACGTAATGCGCTTAAGGCATTTGAACTTGCCGTTATAACAACTTCTCCCGATAAGGATGGAACGATAACAATCACCGATGAAGTAGTAAGCGACTGTATGCAGAATAAAGTCGTCCTCTTCGATAAAGACGGTGAGAGCCACTATGACAACATTAGTGCCATGATCAAGTCCATGAGAGGATCTGATCCTAACGCAGCAGTTCTTTATCTGGCGCGTGCTTTGGCTGGCGGAGAAGACATAGAATTCCTGGCACGACGCATAATGATCTGCGCAGCTGAAGATGTTGGTCTTGCTAACCCGAACGCACTTCTGGTTGCTGTAGCAGCTTACCAGACTGCCATGGCTGTAGGTATGCCTGAAGCTCGGATTCCTTTGGCGGAAGCATGTATTCTTGTTGCTTCTTCACCCAAATCTAATGCTGCTTATCTTGCTGTTAATGCTGCTTTGGAAGATGCCAAGAGCGGAGAGACCGGTCATATACCCATGCATCTTCGTAATGCCCCTGCTGAAGGCATGAAGGATCTCGGCTATTCAATCGGATACAAGTATCCGCATGATTTCCCGGGTCATATAGTTAAGCAGCAGTACATGACTGATGCGACTCTTAATAAAACTTATTACGATCCGACTGATATTGGCTATGAGAAGAAAATTGCTGAGTATCTGGATTATGTAAAGAAGAATACACAAGAGTAAAACAACAATTAATCGCATAAACCGTCTACAGAGAGCTGTTCCTGTAGACGGTTTTGTTGATATGGAAGCATTTTCAACAAATCTGTCAACGTAAAGGTTCGAGCGTAGACGGTTTTGTTGAATGAAGCTGCGTTAAGTCGATTGGTTGTTGAATTTTGTCGATTTTTGAGAGTTTTTTTGTCCCATTTTGAATTTTCAGTCTGATAGAATTTTCAAATCTATAAAAGAAGGAGCCTATATTCAGTGTCCAGATTGCCTTTGCCTCGCGAATATATATTGGCGATGCTTAATTATTTTGATAAAGAATTGAATAGAATGCCGCAATGCTCAATCATTAGCCATTCTGGTCAGGATAAGGTTTTGGTTAGGAATCCTCGACATGAATATGGAATCAATACTCCCAAAGGTCGTGAGTTACTTCATATTCAAGATAAAAGAGATACAATCTTGAGATTAAAGAGGCAAATCACAGAACAATGGAATAAAGCTTATCATGGTGTACTTGATAGAGAGTCAATAAGTTTAAATTGTGAAGCAGTTTTACCTGGATCTGATATATGGGATGGGATAGTAACTGATACGAATCCTTACAAGAAAAAAGAAGAACTGTATCACAATGGTATTAAGGTTCGTTCACGTATGGAGATGATGATTAGTGAAGTGCTTGATCAATTAGGGCTTGAATATCTATATGAACCTGAAATAGTTTTGGATGGTAAAAGAATGTATCCGGATTTTGTCGTTAGAATTCCTGCTTTTGGTTGTTGCATCATCATTGAGTATCTAGGTATGTTAGATGATTATAATTATCTTGATGCTACTAAGAACAAACTGGGTGTATATCTGAGAAACGGATTCTATCCGGGCACCAATCTGATTTTGCTAGGGGGAAGCAAAAATTCTGCACCGACAATTGACGCAATATACAACAGCATAGTTGCAGCTATTGCATCACTTTGCGATATATGCGTCACAACATGATTGCAATTGGTGCATTTGTCGTCAGAACTGTCTACACTAATAGCTAGGTGTAGATAATTTTGTAGTTTTTGGCAGATAATCAACAAATCTGTCAACGTAAAGGCTCAAGCGTAGACGTTTTTGTTGATTTATGACCTATATATCAGAGGGAATAAGTATAAACTTCCTTATTCTTGAAGTAGCAGCCTTCATTGAAGCCGCAGGACTTGGCAAATTCAACGAACTTTTCTTTTTCTCGTCCTATATTGCTGCTTACATGAGCATCTGAAGAGAAGGTTATAAGCTTGCCACCCATCTGCTTATAGCGTTGAAGAATTCGGGGGTCAGGCATTATTCCGCGGCGTATTGAAGTGGCTGAGTTAATCTCAAGAGCTTTTTCCTTTGCAATGATTACTTCAAAGAGACGGTCGAATTCGTCAGGACAGTCGGCATAGAGAGCTACTCTGCTGTTCTCACAGTCATATTTACTGCAATAGTCGTAGTGAGCTATTACTGTATAGTTGTTGCACTTTTCAGCCATCTCGGCTACTACACCCATGTATTCCTTGTGACGAAGTGCGGCAGGTATCTTATATGCGTCCTTGCTGTAGAAGAGGTCAACTCCTCTGAAGAGATGGTTGCTTAATACTACTGTGTCAAAAGGATACTTGGCTGCTAATCCATCTATGACGGAAGCAGTGTGTGTCTGATAGCCGAATTCTATTCCCATTAAAAGTTCAAGAGAGGAAGGACATTTCTTTTTCCAATCCTCAAAAGACTTAGTATAGCTGTCGATATCAAAGGTCTGAATATTGTCTTCAGGATCCGGATTGTCGTATTCGTAGTGTTCGGTGATACCAACAACGCTGAGATTATTAGAGACAGCAGCGGCGATTAATTCGTCTATTGTCTGTTCAGCGTCAGGTGAGTAATGACAAGTATGGTTGTGGGTATCTGCGAACATATATAAAACCTCATATTTCTTGCTATTTTTATCTTTATTAATGTTATCATAGATAAAGTTAAAAACAGACAGAGGTGACACACCATGGCAGATAAAAAATCAAAAAAGAGTAAGGATAAGGACAAGGAGCTTTTTGCAGAGTTCCCTAATCTTTATAAGAACATCAGCGACGATGAGCTTGACGCATGCATGAATTATGCTGAGGAGTACAAAGCTTTCCTTGATATTTCCAAGACTGAGCGCGAGTTCGTTGAGAACGCTATTGAAGCAGCAAACGATCTCGGCTTTGTTGATATCGAATCCAAGAAGACATTAAAGGCAGGAGATAAGGTTTACGCATCTATTAAGGATAAGGGTATGGTTCTTGCTGTTATCGGTAAGAAGCCTGTAGCTGACGGTATCAATATTCTCGGTGCACATATCGATTCACCCAGACTTGATCTTAAGCCCAATCCTGTATATGAGGATGCTGAAGCTGCTTACTTCAAGACTCATTACTATGGCGGAATCAAGAAGTATCAGTGGACTACCATCCCTCTTGCCATTCATGGTGTTATTTATACCAAGGACGGCACTAAGCATAAGATTACTGTAGGTGAGAAGGATGAGGATCCTATCTTCTATATTACAGATCTCCTTCCTCATCTTGGTAATGAGCAGATGAAGAAGAATGCTTCTGAATTCATCTCCGGTGAAGATCTTAATGTATTCGTTGGCGGAATGCCTTTGAAGGATGCTGATAAGGAACCTTATAAGGCTTATGTTCTTAAGTATCTTAATGATAATTACGGAATCGTTGAGAAGGATTTTGTTACTGGTGAGATTGAGATTGTTCCTGCAATGAAGGCAAGAGATCTCGGATTCGACAGATCATTTATCGCTGCATACGGACACGATGACAAGGTTTGTGCTTATCCTGCTCTTACAGCTCTTTTTGCACAGGAAAGACCTGACAAGACATGCGTTACAATCCTTACCGATAAGGAAGAGATTGGATCTTATGCAAATTCAGGTGCTCAGAGTGTTCTTTATGAGAATTTCCTTATGGAGCTTCTTGCTAAGACAAATAAGGGGGCATTCGACATGCTCGCTTACCGTAAGGCTATAGCTGCATCCAAGATGCTTTCAACTGATGTATCCAATGCGTACGATCCCAAGTATGCTTCTGTATCTGATCCCAGAAATTCTGCTTATATGAGCAAGGGAATCAAGCTTGAGAAGTATGTTGGTGCAAGAGGTAAGTCCGGCACTAATGAAGCTACAGGTGATTTTGTAGCTGAGATTGTCAGCGTATTTGATAAGAATTCAATTCCCTGGCAGACAGGAGAGCTTGGTAAGGTAGATGCAGGAGGCGGCGGAACAATCTCCGCTTATATGGCTAAGATGGGTATGAATGTAATTGATGCAGGTGTACCTGTTTGGTCAATGCATGCTCCTTATGAAGTAATTTCCAAGATTGATCTTTACTATACATATCTTGCATATAAGGCATTTATCGAGAATATCTGATGCGTAAAGGCAGATCATCTACTGTCGAGAAAAAGACTTCAATAAAAAACAGCGTAGGACGGTTACTTTTGGCCGTCCTAATGTTGCTTTTGCAGTTTTTATGGGTCGAAGTCCTAGTGAGTATGCTGTCGGATCAGTATCCGATAGTTAATATCGTTATCAGTGTATTTGCAGTTGTTCTTGTAATTGCGATTAATGAGAATGAGAAGGTTATGTCTCTTAAGGCACCGATAATGCTTCTCATACTGCTAGTTCCGGTTATCGGAGTCATTTTCTTTCTCTTGTCGGAACTTATGTCGAATACTGTTTTGATGAGAAAGAAGTTTGAGAAGAACAGAAATCTTACAGAAGAGTATCTGGAAGATTCCTCTGAGCTGATTGCTGAGATTGCTTCTGAGGATTCTCATGCGGCTGGAACCTTCAGCTATCTTCAGGATTTATGTAAGTACCCGGTATACAGTGATACGGATCTAACTTACTTTGATGATGCGGCTAAGGCTTTGCAAAGTCAGATTGAGGCGATAAAGCAGGCAAAAGAATTTGTTTTCCTTGAGTATCACGCCATAGAAGACAAGGAATCTTTTGAGCAGATGAAGGAAGCTTTATTCGAGCGTGCAGAGGCGGGCGTTGATGTCAGAATCATATATGATGACTTAGGAAGCTTTGTCTTCATTAATACTGATTTTATTAAGAGGATGGAAGAGCATGGAATCAAGTGCCAGGTATTTAATCCGATAGTGCCTCTTTTTAATCTCTTTATCAATAACAGAGATCATCGAAAGATAACTGTTGTTGACGGCAGGGTAGGTTTTACCGGAGGCTACAATATAGCTAACGAGTACTTTAATATCACTCATCCTTACGGAGAATGGAAAGACGCCGGAATAAGACTTGAGGGGAGTGCGGTAAACTCTTTGACAGCTATGTTCTTCGAAATGTGGAATTCAGCCGACAGGAAGCTACGCGATGAGGACTATGCTAAATTCTTTCCAAAGCATGAAGAAGACTGTAGTAAGAGCATAGTAAATACAAAAGAAGAAAAGTCATATAAAGGATTTGTTGTACCCTATGCCGATAATCCGATTGATGACGAGCCCATGGGTGAAAACGTCTACATCAGTCTAATTAATAACAGTATAGATTATGTGTGGTTTATTACTCCCTATCTGATTATTACAGATGAACTTAAAAGAGCTTTGCAGATTGCTGCCAAGAGGGGAGTTGACGTAAGGATAGTAACACCGGGTATTCCCGATAAGAAGATTGTCTATCAGACAACCAGGTCTTATTATTCAGAGCTAATCTCGGCAGGAGTTAAGATATATGAGTTTAGTCCGGGTTTTTGTCATGCAAAACTTTGTTTAACTGATGATAAGTTCGCTGTTTGCGGTACAATTAATCTGGACTTCAGAAGTCTGTATCACCATTTTGAGAATGCTGTGCTTCTGTATGACGTAGCTGCAATAGAAGATATTAAGAAGGATTTCGAGAAGACTTTTAAGAGGTCGGAGAATGTAACTTCCAAGTATCTGAAGAAGCAAAGAGGACCTTTAAGAGTTGTGCAGTCACTGCTAAGGCTTATTGCGCCGCTCTTTTAAATATAACGGAGGGTATTATGAGAACCAGATACTATAACGCTAAGATACTTACAGGCGAAGACAGAAATATTAAAGAAGGCGAGATGTGGGTAAGAGACGACAAGATAGAAGCTGTTGTTTTTGACTCAAAGGCAAGTGAAGAGAAGTTCGATCAGGAGGTGGATCTTGAGGGCAATCTCCTTATGCCTTCCTTAAAGGATGCACATACTCACACTGCCATGACTTTCGCGAGATCTCTTGCAGATGAATATGAGCTTAATGACTGGCTTTTTAAGGCAATATTCCCCAGAGAAGCAAAGCTTACTGCTGAGCAGGTTTACTGGTTTACGCTTCTCGGATTTGCAGAGAATATCAAGAGCGGAACTACTGCATGCTTTGATATGTATATGTTCCCGGAGAGTGTTGCAAAGGCTGCGGTTGACTGCGGCATACGTAATGTCTTCTGTGGTTCACCCAATGACTTCGGCGGTATGGACCTTCTTGAGGAGAGATACCTGAAGTTCAATGAGTACGATCCGCTTGTATCTTTTATGATGGGCTTCCATGCTGAGTACACTACAAATAAGGATAATCTGCAGATAATCTCAGACCTCGCTCATAAGTATAAGGCTCCTATTTATACTCATATCTCTGAGACAAAATCAGAGGTAGAGGGCTGTATTGAAAGATATGGCAAAACACCTGCTGTTCTTCTTGATGAGATGGGTATGTTTGACTTCGGCGGCGGCGGTTTCCACTGCGTTCACTTCAGCGATGAAGATATTGAAGTATTCAAGAAGAGAGGTCTTTATACAGTATTTAATGCCTGCTCCAACTTAAAGTTAAGCAGCGGTATTGCACCGGTTAAGAAGTATATCGACAGCGGACTTAAAATCGCTATCGGAACTGACGGAGCCGGCAGCAACAATTCTCTTGATATGTTCCGAGAGATGTATCTTGATGCAGTATTAAGCAATGTAAGAGACGATAAGAACGGTCTTATTGATCCTTTTGATATTCTTTCTGCAGGAATGACCGGCGGTGCTCGTTGTATGGGACTATATAATTCCGACATGCTTGCAGCAGGCAAGAATGCAGACTTCATAGTGCTTGATATGAAGCATCCCAATATGAATCCCATGAATAATATTGTAAGCAATATTGTTTATGCCGCTTCTCCTGTTAATGTACTCATGACAGTATGTGCAGGTAAGGTTCTTTATGATCACGGCGAGCTCAAGACTATCGACATTGATGAAGTTAACAAGATGTGCAACCGTCTTGTGGAGGATCTTATCTGATGTTCAAAGGAGTCATGAAGTATATTAAGGACTACAAGCTGCAATGCATATTAAGTCCTTTGTTTAAACTTCTCGAAGCTTTATTCGAACTTATCGTTCCTCTTGTAATCAAGTATATGATCGAGAACGGAATCCAGCAGGGTGATCAGACTGCTATCAGGAATTCTGTTATTCTGCTTGCGATATTTGCAACGGTTGGTATTATCTGTGCAATTAATGCCCAGTATTTTGCTGCTTATGCCGCTTCGGGAATCTCATCAGATATAAGAAGAGATCTGTTCAGGAAGATTATGCATCTGTCCGTATCAGACTATGAGAAGATTGGATCTTCCAACATAGTAACCGGTCTGACTTCAGACGTTAATCAGATTCAAAGCGGAATTAATCTCACTTTGAGACTTCTTTTAAGATCTCCATTTATTGTATTCGGTGCCGTCATTATGGCTTTTACGGTAAGCCCCAGGATGGCTCTTATCTTCGTAGTTGCAGTAACGGTTCTTGGAATTTTTGTCGCGTATAATATGCGAAGTGCAATTCCTGCATATAAGAAAACTAGAAAGGGACTTGATGCTCTTGTTGATACAACCGGCAACGGACTTAATGGTGTAAAGGTTATAAGAGGCTTCAACAGATCCTATGACGATTATGAGGGCTTCAGACAGAAGAGCTCAGAGCTTAATTCTTTGCAGAAGAAAGCTGCATCCATCTCAGCTTTTCTTAATCCTGTTACATTCCTGATTATTAATCTGTCGGTTTGTTTCCTTATAATCAGAGGTGCCATTCATGTTGATTCGGGCAATCTGACTCAGGGAGCAATCGGTGCTTTATATACTTACATGTCCATGATTATCGTCGAGCTTATTAAGCTTGCGAATCTTATTGTCACGGTAAGCAGGGCAGTCGCCTGCGCCGGAAGAGTTCGTGATCTGCTTAATAATGTTGATGAATCAATTGCTGATGCAGTTGTGGTAGATAAGCCTCATGAAGCACATTCTCTAGTATTTAAGGACGTATCTTTCAGTTATCCCGACAGCCCTGAAGAGGTATTAAGCGGAATATCTTTTGAAGTTAAGAAAGGTGAGAGAATAGGCGTTATTGGAATTACCGGTTCAGGTAAATCAACAGTTGCTTCTTTGGCGTCAGGTCTTTATGCTCCGGATAAGGGTGAGATTCTGCTAGACGGTGTATCGATTGAGAATATCTCAAGAAAGAGTCTTTATCAGGCCATGTCTCTTTGTGTTCAGAAGGCGAGAATGTTTACCGGAAGCATCAGGTATAACGTATCTCTTGACCGTGAAGGCATAAATGACGGACAGATTGATAATGCAATTAAGGCATCCTGCACTGACGATGTCATCAGCAGCAAAGCTGAAGGCGAGGAGTTTGAAGTAAAGGCAAACGGAGCAGGATTATCAGGCGGTCAGAAGCAGAGAATCGGTATCGCACGTGCATTAGCCGGGGATCCAGGACTTCTTATCTTCGACGATTCGACATCTGCACTTGATGCTGCGACTGAGAGAAAGCTTCTTAAGAATCTCTCGGGACTTGAGAACAGTCCTACCATGATATTCGTATCCCAGAAGATAAAGACGGTCATGAACCTGGATAAGATTTTACTGATTGAAGAAGGTAAGGTATCGGCTTTTGCTCCTCATAGTGAGCTTCTTAAAATATCTGATAACTACAGGCAGCTTTGCGCTCTTCAGGAAGAGGAGGCAACAGCATGAGAAAGTTTGACGGTAAACTCATAAGACGCTTCTTTAACTTCCTTGGTGGCAGCAGGAAGAAAGTAATAGTATCGATTATTACTGCCGTATTGTCTTCAGCCATTGGTATCGTTCTTCCTTTTATTATCGGCCTTTCGATAGACTGCATAACGGATAAGGAAGTTAACTTCGAGCCTCTCTTTAATTACATTATTCTGATGGTGATTCTTATTGTGCTGTCTTCTTTGTTTCAGCTTTTCATGAACAGGACAAACAATAAAATTGCTTATGACGTTACTGAGAAGATAAGAAACGAAGCCTACGGTAAAGTAAGAAAACTTCCTTTGTCTTATATCGACAATACATCTGTGGGCTCCATCCAGAGTATGGTAATAAGTGACTGTGAGACTATAGGCGACGGTCTTATTATGTTCATGAACCAGTTCTTCTCCGGCATTACCGCGATTGTATTTACTCTGGCGATAATGCTTGTGGCTGACTGGAAGATAGCACTCTTTGTACTTGTTTTTACCCCGGTATCCTTCCTGGTATCTTACTTCATTGCATCGAGGTCTTTCTCCTCGTTTAAGGCGCAGTCTGCGATAAGAGCAAGACAGACTTCATTCATCTCCGAAGGAACAGCAAACTTCCGCATAATTCATCTTTTTAATATTAACGAAATGATATGCTCGGAGTTCGACAAGATTAATGAAGAATACAAGAAGACTTCAAGGAAAGCGACATTCCTTTCTTCCATAACAAATCCTTCAACCAGATTCGTTAATGCACTTGTCTACGCAGGTGTAGCTTTACTTGGTGCCGGCCATGTAACAAACGGCATCATTACGGTAGGACTTTTGTATTCGATGTTGTCCTATGCATCACAGTTCATGAAGCCCTTTAACGATTTGTCATCAGTCTATACTGAACTTTCCGATTCGATGGCCTGCCTTACAAGAATATTCGGCTATCTGGATGAGAAGGAACTTGAAGACGATCTTGCTAGTGAAGAAGATACAGACGATACGACCTGGGACAGGGAAGGTGACTTCGAGATTGAATTTAAAAATGTTACTTTCTCCTATGTTAAGGATCAGCCTGTAATTAATGATGTTTCTTTTAAGATTAAGGCAGGTTCATCCTGTGCTATCGTTGGTCCGACGGGTTGCGGTAAGACTACACTTATTAATCTTCTTCTAAGGTTCTACGAGCCTGATTCAGGTCAGATTCTTGTTAACGGCAAGGATATCTCGATGGTGCCCCGTAATACACTTCGTAAGTATCTCGGTGTTGTAACTCAGGATACCTGGTTCAAGAACTCCGACATTATGGAAAATATTAAGTACGGTCGTCCTTTGATCAGTGATGAGGAAGCAGTTAAGACAGCTAAGATGTCAGGAGCAGATTCCTTCATAAGGAAGCTTCCATATAAGTACAGTGAGAAGATTGATCCTTCAAGAGATGATATATCCGAAGGACAAAGACAGCTCTTAAGTATTACAAGAGCCATGGCTTCAGATCCATGTATCCTTATCCTCGATGAAGCTACTTCTTCCGTTGATATCCTGACTGAAGTTAAAATCCAAAAGGCAGTGAAGGGACTTCTTCGCGGCAGAACCAGTCTTGTCATCGCGCATCGTTTGTCTACCATTGTAGATGCCGACATGATTGTCGTTATGGAAAACGGTAAGGTAAGTGACATCGGCAGACACGAAGATATGATCGATAAGGGCGGTTTTTACAGCAGGCTCTATAAGTCGTATACTGAATAAATAATAATTTTGAAAGGCGTATAAAGAATCATGAATAACGTTAAGCTTATTAATTTTAAGGATTATATAAAGGGTAAGAAAGTAGCTGTTATCGGAGTAGGTATCTCCAACAGACCGCTTATTAAGTGGCTTAATGCCAGCGGTGCCAACATCATGGCCTGCGACAAGCTTGAAGAGAACGATCCCGCCATCAAGGCAGTAAAGGAAGAGTTCTTAAGTGAGAATATCCGTGTTAACTGGTCTCTCGGTGAAGGATATTTAAATCCCGTTCGTACAGAAAAGTTCGATTTTGTATTTAAGACTCCCAAGATGCGAGTAGAGACAGAGGAACTTCAGGAAGCAGTTAAGAAGGGTGCTGTATTAACTTCCGAGATGGAGCTTTTTATCGACCTTTGTCCCGCAACTATATTCGGAATAACAGGATCTGACGGTAAGACAACTACCACAACTCTTGTATCCGAGATTTTAAAGCATGCCGGCTATAAGGTATGGCTTGGCGGTAATATCGGAACCCCTCTTCTTGATAAAGTAGACGAGATGACTGAAGAAGATATGGTAGTACTGGAGCTTTCATCCTTCCAGCTTCTTAACATGAAGCAGAGTGTTGATGTTGCAATTGTAACTAACGTTACTCCCAATCACCTTGATTTCCATAAGGACTACGACGAGTATATCTCTTCAAAGACTAATATCTTTAAGTATCAGAGTGCTACAGGCAAGGTTATCTTAAACGGTAAGTGCGACATCACATTTGATATGAGAAATATCGCAGGCGGCAGAATATCCTATTTTGCCCTCGACAGAGAGAATACGGTAAGAGCAGGAGAAGATGCTCTTAACCACAGAATCTATACCAAAGACGGTGACATCTTCTATGAGAATAACGGTCAGGTAAGAAGAATCATGGCTGAAGACGATATCTTCATTCCCGGTAAGCACAACGTTGAGAACTTCCTTGCTGCAATCGGTGCTGTAGACGGCTATGTTAAGGATTCCGATATCGTATATGTAGCTGAGAACTTCGCAGGTGTTGCTCACAGAATTGAGTTCATCAGAGAATTAGACGGAGTTAAGTACTATAACTCATCAATTGATACTTCTCCTAACAGAACAATCAATACAATGAATGCTCTTGCCGGAAGAGGAATGCGAGGTGTACTTATTGCAGGCGGTGCCGACAAGAAGTGTAACTACGAAGGCCTGGGTGATTCAATCCTCAGGGTAAGTGACAGAATCGTTCTTTACGGATCCAACGCTGACCTTGTTGAAGACATAATTGCCAAAGAAGCTGACGGCAGATCTTATGAGCTCATTAAGCTCCCTTCTAAGGACGGAGATGTATACGAGTTCGAGAGCACAAGACAGGCTGTTGTTGATTCTTATAAGATTGCTCTTGCTAAGGCGCGTGAGCTTGCAAAGCCCGGTGAGATTGTCATTATGTCCAATATCGGAACATCTTACGACCATTTCAGGCATTTTGAGCACAGAGGAGATATGTTTAAGGAG
Organism: Saccharofermentans sp.; assembly: GCA_024403655.1. GTDB lineage: Bacteria > Bacillota > Clostridia > Saccharofermentanales > Saccharofermentanaceae > Saccharofermentans. The sequence goes on from JAKSRK010000007.1 coordinate 43,303, forward strand.
CTTGTAAACGAACTTTAATATAATTTTGTCGATTTACTTATAAAATATATAATTGAATAAAAATATATATTAATAGGGGAGCAGGACTTCTTATGGAAAACAGATCGGTCAATCGTTCTGAGATGCTTAATAAGATCGTCAGGGCCGTAATACTAATTGTTGTATCGCTGATGTTGTCTATAATGTCGGTTTCTTTTGCTGTTCACCATATGCGTTTGAAGTTCGAAGAGGAGTTCAAAGCAGTATCGGACAAGAAGATTCAGCAGACATGCGACGTTGTTAAGCTTATGATGAATGGAGATGAGATCATAGCAGATCCGGTATCCGCTTCTTCAAAGTACACTGCTGTACTGGATTTGGCTCTTGCAGATACTTCAACTCACAGTTATTCAACTGAAAGCTACGCACTTTTCTTATATTCAGAGGGTCAGCTTACATTGCTTACTCCTCCTGACGCTTCTAATGCAAGTCAGTTCGCTGTTGCCAACAGAGACATATCTGACTGGCTTTCTGCAGACAATTCTCCTGCTGTTATTGAAGGTAAGGGTACAGAGAGTGTACTGGTTCCCATTGCTGACAGTTCAGGAAGATGCGTTGCGGTATTTGAGTATAAGTGTGACTTTAAGCCGCTTAATGATCTTGGTTCCAAGATTGAGGGAAGAATCTTAACTGCTGTTATCATTTCAGTTGCAGCAGGTATTGTCTTCTTCGGTATTCAGTCTTTGATTCCCAAGCTGATAACTAAGTCAGGAAAGGGAGGACAGAGATTATGAGCCGCTTATCTGAGATAAAGAAACTTAAGGAAAGACGTTCAATAGCTGCAACTATCGGCTATTGCTTCATTATCGTACTCGTTGTTCTCTATGTAATGAGTAATCAGCTTACCGGTACTTATACGGTAGTTCTTGAAAGTGAGAGAGCAGAGACCATGCAGTCTCTTGCAGTTGTTACATCTGCAGCTCTCGGTCACACCAAGATTAATGAGGGAATGACATTCCCTATAGCTATCCCCGAATATGCGAAGGATAAGCCTTATGTCTATGATATTTATACTAAGGCAGGCAATTCCTTCATTCGTCTTTATACTTCATCAGGAGCAGATACTACTGAGCCTTACTGCTTGTCAGGCGTAGGTGACGAGTACAATAACTGCTTCGAACTTCAGGATGAAGCTTTTACGAAGAGAACGGAAGAGGGTGTACAGTATGTATGTGCCATCGCTCCCATCATCTCTCAGGAGAATACGGTAGCAGGAATCCTTGAAGTAAGAATGCCTTACTCGGATTATTCTTCTACGGTTAACGGTATGTCATTAAGCTGGATTATGACTATCTTCGCTATTGCCGTTGCCATGGCTATCCTTGTATTCGAGCTTAATCTCTTTGTATCAACACTTTCGAGAGGTATGGTCGGTAATGTTCCCGTGCTTATCTTGTATGGTGACTCAGCAGTAAGATTCCTTTCTTTCTTCGCTGCATTCGGTTCTATTATGACTCCCATTATAATCGCGGATGTCATTAAGGATCAGTTTACGGAATATGAAGATTATGTTGTTCAGCTTCTTATCGCACTCGGCCTTATTATTTACGCTGCTGGCTTCTTCGGATTCTCCGGACTTCGTAAGCAGATTAAGTTTAAGCTCACAGGAAGAATCGGACTCCTTGTATCAGTTGTAGCAGGATATCTTTTGAGCCTTGTTACAGGTATTACAGGCAGTGCAGTTGTTATGCTTATACTTCTGCTTCCTACTGCTTTCTGCTATGGTATGGTATTCGATTCACTTCGCGACTACAGAATTAACGCAGGTAAGCTCGGTTACGATAAGTTCGATGACAGAACTATCCACAATATTCAGAATACAGGCTACTTCCTCGGCGTATCTGTAGGTGCGGTTATTGCCGGAATCTGCTACGAGAGATTCGGTATGCTTATCGTGTATATCATCTGCGGTGCAGCACTTATTCTTACAAGTATAGGTATGATCTTCTTCATGAAGGACAATACTCCTGTTAAGGAATCTTACCTTCCTCTTAATAAGTGGCTTGAACTGTCTACTAATAAGTTTACCGGCAGATTCATGACATCTACCTTCTTCGTACTTGGTATTCTTGTGTCATTCCTTCTCGGCTTTGTTCCTAACTACCTTGCTACAGTAGGAATCTCACTTGCTACTTCTTCTTTCTATTATCTTGTTACTGCATTCAGCTCCTGCTTTATCGCAGCCATCATTAAGGGAAGAACAAGTCACATACTTACTTCAAAGGTAAGAGTCATCATCTCGTCTACATGTCTTTGCCTCGGACTTCTGATTTTTGCTCTTATTCCTACAGCAAAGATTCTTCTTATAAGCGTAGCTCTTATCGGTATCAGCCTTGGTATACATGATTTCTACTATCTGTATGTGCTTTTCCTTCTTGCTAATAACAGAGTTAAGGCAAATCTTCGAAAGGCTTCCGAAGCATCTTTCCTTGCAGGTATGCTTATCGCTGTTCCCGTATTTGTCGTAGCCCTTCTTGTTGATATAAGAATTGTCTTCGTAATCTCTGTAATCATCCTTAGCATTCTTGCTTTCATCTATCCCGTATCGTCTTTCTCCAACGATGTTGACGACAAGGATCCTACTGCACATAAGGCAAAGAAGAAGGATCGTAAGGAGAAGGCTAATGCAGAGCAGGCACAGCCTCAGCCTCAGGCTCCTGTTGCTGAGCAGCAGATGCCCGACCTTTATGCTGTACCGGAAGGATACGACGAAGCTTATGCTTCATATCAGGCAGCAATGCAGATGCCTGTAGACGATATCTATGCTGATCCTCAGCAGTATATCGACAATAACGTTTATCCCGAACAGGGAGGTGACTACAATGGATATGTGGAATGAGAAATTAACCCGAGAGAATTTCACTGATTTTTATCAGAGTACTGTCGAAATGGTATATGCTTCCGTCTTCGATATTACAAAGGAGACAACACGAGCAGAGCAGGCAATAGTTAAGGCTTACCTTGAGACATATCAGCAAAGCAGCGTGTTAAAGCCCGAGGAAGTAATTTATTCTTTTGGTGATATTCTGCTTCGAAATGCTAACGAGATAGTAGAGAAGTATCCTTTGCCTGAGAACGTAAACTTTGCACCCAGAACTCTGGATGAATATACACGTAACTTCATGCTTGAGAAGATCATTGCCAAGATTGACTCTACAGGGTATAAGGTTGCAGAGTTCATCTCTTCAGACTCCAAGAAGTCCAAGCCTTCAAGGTCAGCAATGAAGATTATGGATCTAATTCCCGTAACACCGCTTCTTATCATTCAGCTTGTTGTATTAGCACTGGTTATATGGGGAATAAGCTATGCTGCAGTTACTGTTCCTTATAAGAATAAGTCGGATATTCCCCAATCTGCTGATATCTTTGAGAGCGTTCATTTGCAGGAGAAATACGTAAATATTCTTCCTTACTATCCCTTAGGAGTAGCCTTTGATACTTCAGCTGAAGAGCAGGGGGAAGCAGTTGAAGGTGAGGCTGTAGAGGGTGCTCCCGAAGAGGGCGGAATTGCTCCTGTAATACCTACAGAAGAACCTACTGAACCATCTGCTACAAGAGGCTGATTACACTATAAATT
>JAKSRK010000070.1 GCA_024403655.1 Saccharofermentans sp.
AACCTTCTGATCCGTAGTCAGACACTCTATCCAGTTGAGCTACAGGCGCATATTAAGTATTCGGTTGCCCGAATGCTAAATAATATTATTACATGTTAATTAGATTGTCAACCAACAATTTTAAAGATATTTCCAACTTCAGTTTACTCTACTTCAAATTCATTCTTCTGTATCAGCTAACTTTATCAATTCATTAATATGAATAGCCACACTGTCAAGGCAGGGCAGCACGCAGTTAGCATCGTTAAGCAAGAGGGGAAGTTCTGTACAGCCTAATATAACAGCTTCAATTCCCTGCTCCGTTTTCATTTTGAGAATTAACTCATTGAATTCCTTCAGTGTACTTTCTTTTACTATTCCTAGTTCAAGCTCTTCTAAGATTCTCTTGGCAACAAGTTTGCGACTTTCCTCATCAGGTACTACGACTTCGATTCCGTTTTGGATAAAGTCCTTTTTCATATAGTCCTGTTCCATCGTAAAGATAGTACCAAGCAGACCAATCTTCCTGTATCCCCTGCTTATAACTTCATTACAAACAGACTGGGGGATGCTTATCAGAGTAACACCTGTCTTCTCTGCTACAGAGTCAAATACTATATGCATGGTTACCGCAGTTAATGCGATAACTTGAGATTTAGTCTTCTTAAGTGCATTAACCTTCTCAGACAAATAGTCGGATAAGCTCTCATAGTCGCCTGCAACAACCATATCCCAGGCCTTGCGGAAGTTTACGCTTTCAATGGCTATATCAGGCATCATCCTGCCGTCAGTCATCTGATCAATCTTTGAATTAAGTTCCTTATAATACATCAGGGTTGATTCCGGACCTGTACCACCGACCAAACCGATTTTCTTCATCGTATTTCTCCTATTAGACTTATAGCTATGCTAATAGACTATACCACTTCAAAAGGTTATAATCTCTTAGATTTTATGGCGAGGTACATATGAGTAATTACAATCCCGAATCACAAAGAATTATTTTTGAAGATCTTCTCAACTGCAGAGAATTAGGCGGTATGCCTGTAGCAGGTAATCGTCTCTTCCCCAACGGACTTTTCTTAAGGTCGGGTTGTCCTTATTTCTCTTCTCCCTCCGCTCTTTCTCATCTTAAGTCATACGGAGTAAAGACGGTAATTGACCTCAGATCTGAAGCAGAAGCTTCACGCGAAGTTAATCCTTTCGAGGCGGATAAAGATGTCTCTTACTATAACATCCCGCTTTTTGTAGGAGATCCTTCTCTGGATCAGGACCCTACGATGGAGTTTTTACGCACACATCACTTAGGCGATTTTTATGTAATTATGCTTAATGAGTTAGGCGACAGAATCGTAAAGATAATGAATATATTAAGAACGCATACCGACGGGATCTGTCTTTTCCACTGCGCCCACGGCAAGGACAGAACCGGAGTAATAGCTGCTCTTTTGTATCTTCTTGCAGGTGCTTCACGCGAAGACATAATACTTAACTACAAAGTCTCCTACGACTATGCAAAAGACTTCCTTGACCCTCTTATTGCAAACAAAGACGATGATCTTAAGCACACCTTAAGATCGGATGCTGTTAATATGGAGATCTGTCTTGATTATATTGAGTCCGAGTTCGCTTCTGATGCAGGAAGATATCTTCTTAATAACGGCATGACTCTTCAGGAATTAGAAGAACTTAAGTCACGTTTCACGGTCTGAGTTAATTGGCAGTGATTCTCACATAAGCGACAGTATCGTCGGGAGATAATGCAATACTTACATTACACTGCGCATGCTCATTATCTACTTCTACGAGGTATTCATCGTAAAAATACGGATAGAGTTCCAGAATCTCGGAAGCAGGCATTCCTGAATAAAGACCACTGCCTATAACATAAGGAGAATCACCCTGAATCTTAACCTGAGAAAGTACACCAATCCAGTCGTTGTCATTTTGGTAATCAATCAGATCAAATACCAGTATCAGACCATCGTAATATACTGAGAAAGCCCCGCTTGAAGGATAATATGTAGTTCTTCCGGACTCACCCAAAAGATCTGTCATTGCAGAAGCAGAATATGTACTTCCACATGTGAATAATACTTCGTCGTTACGTGATACCTGAGACAGAGCCATGTCAGGATTAACGGGAATCTCATCAATTATGTCATAGGCACCGTTCTCTGTGATGATATCAACATCGTGTCTTACAAGACGGTTACTGCTGATATTTAAAGTCTCAGGAATTGTGATGTGGATATGATTAGGCAAAAGGAGTGTTACCATCGACCTCATACGGTCGCTAAGGTCGCCTCTTACGCTAATCTCGTAGTAACTGATAACTTCATTCGCTACAGTCCTTACTGCTTCATCTGTATAAGCATCAGGAAGTCCGGGTCTTAACAAAGTAAAAAGGCCATCGGTATTCTCGCTGTCGATCATGTCAAAATAATGCTCGCCGTAGTTATAAAGATCTATAACGTCAGAGATCCATTCTTCAGACAGATAAGGCATGCCATCTTCCTCTTCAGAGAATAGAAGATATACTCCGCAGCTCTGCTGTTCTTCGCCGTAAAGAAGTTCGGCACCGACAATATTACCGTAGTAACTGTCTTCGAATCCATCTGTAGCATCTTCTACATCTTCCTCGGTCATAAGCCTGAAGGAAGATACAGATCTGTTGTCGGAATTAGACTGGGATATACCTGTCATAATATCTACAAACTGAATAAAGTAAGAATACGACAAGCCGTCTCTTTGTATCTCAGGAATGGCAGCATAGCTGTCAGCGCTTGCTTTTTTATCGTTGATGGCATTAACCATAAGCCTTACAAGATCCTGCTCGGACAAGGGCTCGGCATTAATCTTGGATTTGAAGCGGAACATGTCACAGGATACCAGCGACAACATTGTTGATATCGCCAGTATAGCTGAAACTATTCTTAACTTCAGACCCTTTCTGATCATCTTCTGCCCTTTACTGCCTCAAAGACAACTATTCCTGCTGCAACAGCAGCATTCAAACTGTTTACTGTACCGGCCATGGGAATTGACAAAAGGAAATCACATTCCTTTCTTACGGAATCTCTCATTCCCTCACCTTCACTTCCTATAACGATTGCAAGAGCACCCTTATAGTCAGCCTCATCGTAAGGAACTGATCCTTCTGCAGCTGTACCGCATACCCAGAAACCGTTCTTCTCCTTAAGTTCTCTTAAGGTCTGAGCGATATTTGTAACTCTTGCTACAGGAACATATTCGATAGCACCTGCGGAAGCCTTGGCTACAACTGAATCAAGGCCTATGGATCTGTGCTTAGGAATAACAACACCATCTACTCCTGCAGCATCAGCGATTCTTAATACGGAGCCGAGATTGTATGCATCCTTAAGCTCATCGAGTACAACCAGCAAAGGTCTTCTGCCTTCGCTCTCAGCCTTACTGAGGATATCGTCAATCTCAACATATTCATGACTTGCAACAGCTGCGATAACGCCCTGGTGATTATGAGTCTGGCTCATTCTGTCGAGAACATTTCTGGGAGATCTTATTACTACAATCTTCCTCTTATTCGCCTCATCAAGAATCTTAGCAAGTCCGGGATCAAGTCTCTGTCCTCCGGAAGGTTCAAGAATCCAGAGCTTGTTAATCTCACGTCCGGCATTTATTGCCTCATTAACGGCATTTCTTCCTTCGAGTCTGTCGGCTGTAGCTTCTCTCTCCTCGCTTCTGCCGTAGTTCTCATCTCTTTGCGGTCTGTCATTTCTTCTGCCGCCTCTGCCGTAATTTCTGTTATCCTTCACTGTCAATCACCTCAAAAGCTCTGTTAATAATGTATTCCAGTCTTTCCTCATCATTACTCATGAAGAGGTATCCGATCAACGTCTCAAAACCTGTGGCATACATATACTCAGCAGGGCTGGCATTCTTTGCCATGGATATCGGATTGCCGTTCTTACCTCTGCGGAAATAGTCCGCTTCCACTTCGCTTAATTCATTCTCAAGACTTCTTATCGCAAGTGCCTGAGCCTGTGCACTTACATACTTAATTGTAAGCTTGTGCATCTTGCCCGACTGTGAAGCAGTCCTTAATGAGACATGACATCTGGCATAGAGTTCATATACCGCATCACCTATGTATGCGAGAGATGAAGTATTAATCTCACGAAGATCCGATGCAATAAAAGGTACTATCATAACTTCTCTACCTGAGGTCCGTTAGGAGTATCCTTAACGGAATAACCCTTCTGCGTAATGATGTCTCTGATTCTGTCAGCTTCAGCGAAGTCCTTTGCCTTCTTTGCTGCAGCTCTCTGCTCTACAAGCTCAGTAATCTCTTCGGGGATATCCTCTTCAATCTTGAGGATGATACCAAGTACACCTGTAATCTCGTTAAGCATATCCAGAGCACTCTTAAGGGCTTCCTTTGAAGCCTTGTTATCGATTGCAGTATTAGCAGCCTTAACCAGATTATAGATATCAGTAATGGCATCAGCTGTATTAAGGTCATCGTCCATATGAGCTCTGAAGCTGTCGTGAGCTTCCTTAACTGCGTCATTCAAAGTCTTGGAAGCATCCTCGTTATCACCCTTATATGAATCACTGTCCATATTAAACTTAAGGCTTGATGCGCATGTAGCGATTCTCTGAAGTCCTGTCTGGGATGATCTTAAGAGCTCATCGGAGAAATTGATAGGCATTCTGTAGTGTCCTGAGAGGATAAAGAATCTGATTACTTCATAAGGGAAATGAGCAACGATATCTCTGATTGTAAAGAAATTACCGAGAGACTTACTCATCTTCTCTCCGTCTACATTAACGAAGGCATTATGCACCCAGTAGTTGGCAAGTGTGCAGCCGTTAGCTGATTCACTCTGAGCAATCTCGTTCTCGTGGTGGGGGAAAATAAGATCCTGTCCGCCGCCATGAATATCGATTGTAGCACCCAAGTGCTTCTTAATCATTGCAGAGCACTCGATATGCCATCCGGGTCTTCCCTCGCCCCAGGGAGAATTCCATGAAGGCTCGCCTTCCTTCTTGAACTTCCACAAAGCAAAATCTCCGGGGTTCTTCTTGCCGTCGTAGGAAGCCTTACGCTCACCTCCGCCGGGATTAAGATCTTCAAGATTATAGTGAGAAAGCTTACCGTAGTCTTCCTTCTTTGTTACATCGTAATAAACGCCGTCACCTTCGATGACATAAGCGATTCCCTGATCGTACAAGGACTTTACTATTCCGATAATTGCACCAATGGATTCGGTAGCTCTGGGCTGGTATGTAGGACGCTTGCAGTTAAGTCCGTCAGCGTCGATATAGTACTCCTTGATATATCTTTCAGCGATATCCTTGACAGTAACGCCTTCTTCGTTGGCACGCTTAATCATCTTGTCATCGATATCAGTAAAGTTCTGGCAGAACTCAACTTCGTATCCGATATACTCAAGATATCTTCTCAAGGTATCGAAAGTAACAAAAGGTCTGGCATTACCAAGGTGGAAATAGTTATATACCGTAGGACCGCAAGCATACATCTTTACATGTCCGTCTACCATAGGTACAAATTCATCTTTGCTTCTAGTAAGTGTATTAAAAAGTTTCATTTTTATTCCTCGTTCTTTGATTCATTTTTGATTGTGTCTAACTCAGCCTTAAGCTCGGATATCGTTCCTTCCATGCTGTTAATGATATTAACCAGCTGCCTCATCTGAGTCTCGAGAGGATCGTCCGACAGTGTATGGTCGAGTTCAACGGCGTGAGAAATCGTGCTCTTGCCTTCGATCTTAACTATCTTGCCCGGAACGCCTACGACAGTCGAATAATCGGGAATGTCATGAAGGACTACCGCATTAGCTCCTATGCTGACATCGTTACCGACTACGACAGGTCCCAAGAGCTTGGCTCCCGCACCTACAAGTACATTATCTCCAATAATCGGATGACGCCTTGTTCCTTTTGCATGTCCTCTGCCGCCCAGGGTAACACCATGATAAATTGTACAGTTATCACCTATCTGCGCAGTCTCTCCGATAACGACTCCCATACCGTGGTCGATAAAAAGTCCTTTGCCTATCTTGGCTCCGGGGTGAATCTCCACGCCTGTACATCGTCTTCCTATCTGAGAAATCCATCTGGCGATTGACAGCAGCTTATGCTTGTAAAAGAAATGAGCTACACGATGGTAAACGATGGCGTGAAAACCGGAATATAGAAAAATAACACCGACCACAGTTCTTGCGGCCGGATCACGCTTTGCTATCTGCTTTGCATCGTATATTAAACTCATCTGCGTTCCAATCTAAATCACGTAAGAAACCCCTGACATGGGCAAACCCTTTTTGACACCCCGATTTCTCTAGGGCGGTACCCTGCAACTGATTTGCGCCTTCCACTTAGAAGAGGCCTGACCTACGTCAGCCGACCCGGGTTCCATTTGACGTCATGAAGGTTCAACATAGAGCCCACCCATCTCAGGTTGCATATATTATATATATAAAAGAGCATAAAGCCAACACTTGACCTCAAATTCAAAAAACAGCCTTATCAGAAGGGATCGGCATTCTTAACATATCTGTTGCCGCACAGGACCATTCCGGCTACAAAAGCCGCACCTTCCCTCATCAGTAGTTCAGCTGCTTCGTGAAGAGTGTGACCGGTCGTTGCTACATCATCTACGATAATTATTCTTGCACCTTTTATATCCCAGGAAGGATTCAGTTTAAATGCGCCTGAAATATTGCCCGCTCTGCTGTCATCTTCCTTAAGATCAGACTGTCGAAGGGTATCTCTTGTTCTGATAAGTGCATCATCCACGCAGGGAATTCCCAGAACTTCCGAGGCTGCATGAGCAATTATCTGAGCCTGGTTATAACCTCTTTCTTCCAGTCTTTTCTGAGACAACGGAATGGGGATAATAAGATTAGAATTCACATAATCTTCTTTTGCTATATTTCCAAGGACTGCGCCAAGGAAAGACGCAAGTTCCCTGTTCCCTCCGAACTTAATCGATGCAACTGCCTTCTTAAAGAATCCTTCGTACCTAAAAGGCATATACAATGGCATGGAAGGGATGGGATCCCCGATATAGGGATTGGAAAGACAGAGAATCCATCTCCTGCTTCTATCCTCCGGAACAATCTGCGACATACAGTCAAAACACAGTTCCAAATCTCCCGGAAGATTAAAGGGAAGTCTCTCTTTGGTATCTGCAAGTTTGCCGCAGACACAGCACTTTGGCGGCAGCAGGAGTGACCACGCTTCCTTTAAAATACTCATTCTTCGTATCTTCCCTGAACTATCTTAAGAAAGTCCTTAAGAGAAGTATCTCTTGTGCTTTTATAGCCGCTTTGGGTCATCTTAAGAAGTCTACCGCACGAATCTACAATAGTGACCTTCTGCTTGCCCCTTGTAACGGCGGTATATAGAAGCTTCCTGTTGGAAAGCATATTATTCATCTTACCCAGAGCAACAATTACATGATCGAACTCACAGCCCTGCGCCTTATGAACGGTAACCGCATACGCCAGTTCAATATCTTCAAGCATCTTCTTGTCGTAGCCGACTCTTCTTCCGTCGTCGAAATAAATATCCACGTTACCGGTCAGGAAGTCCTTACCTCCGACTCTGCCCGTCTCACCGTTAAAGATACCTGTTGCCGTCCCCATCTCGGAAGGATCGTAGTACTCGACCTTGTAGTTATTTCTTACCTGCATAACACGGTCGCCTTCGTGAATCACGAGGCCTTCTTTAATCTTTATCCCCTTGCTGTCACTGTCAGTAACCGCACTTTGAAGTTCGAGATTAAGATTAACCGTTCCGAGTAAATTCTGCTTGGTAGGACTTAATATAAGTAAGTCCTCTCCGCTTTGATAAGACGACAGATAGAGGTCCTTTACTATATTCAAAGCTTCTTCGTCTGACTCTGTTCTTATTACTTCAAAGTCTCTGTCATTCGGAATTGTATCTTCACCGTCCAGTATTCTTTTACTGTTAGACGCGATGGAACTCTCATCCTTCTGTCTGAAGACATACTGAAGCCTTACCCTTGGCACACAGCTGCAGGCAAGTATGTCATCCAGGACATTTCCGGCACCAACCGAAGGAAGCTGATCGGGATCACCTATAAGAATCAGTGATGCGTCCTTTTTTATCGCCTTTAAAAGAGCGGAAAAGACGAGAGTATCAATCATGGAAGCTTCATCAACAACTATTACTCTGGCTTCTATGGGATTGTCTTTATTTCTTCCGAATCTTACATTGTCGGAAGTATCTGCATTCATCTGCAAAAGTCTGTGAATGGTATTAGCCTTAACGCCGGAAGCCTCCGACAACCTCTTGGCGGCTCTTCCCGTTGGAGCACAGAACTCGCAGCTTATGCCGGCACTTTTAAAGTGCTGAGCCAGTATTCCCGTTATTGTCGTCTTGCCTGTACCTGGGCCTCCCGTAATTACACATATAGGCTGATACATGCTAAGCATAAGTGCTTCTTCCTGCATCTTATCGGGAACTATATTCATTGCGGAAGCAAGTTCAAATATCTTCTTTCTTGCTTTCTCCTTGTCGGGAGTTTTTACTTTCGCTTTTACAAAAGATTCTATCTCCCTTTTTATGTCTGCTTCTGAAGTAAAATAGAGTCTTAGAGCAATTCTCGCGCCTTCATCTGTTGCACTGCAGCCTTCGCACTTATCGTCAACAAAACGGTATATTACTATTCTTCTGCTTTTAACGGCATATGTAAGACAGTCTTCGTAAACCGGGTCGGTAAGATCCGGATTATAGTCAGCTCCCTTAAAAAGCAGATCCATCGCATGTGCCTTAACCACATCCGGAAGTATATACGTACTTCCCGAAGAAGCATGAAGCTCATAAAGAACACTTTCGACGGCTCCGGCAAATCTTAACGGATCTATGAGGTCTATTCCCTGTTCGACTGCAATCTTCTCACATGTCTCAAAGCCTATCCCTTTGCACTTTAAGAGACGATAGGGATTCTCCTTCGCTTCCTTTGCTGCGGACAGACCGAATTCATCGTAGACTTCAAGTGTCTGCGCATGTGATAAGCCCAGCATACGAAGTTCAAGTAAAGTCCTGAAGAAAAGCTCATTACGGTCAATTGTCTCAGAATAAATAAGAGCCTTTGCCGAGCTTAAGCCCGGAACTGCCTTCGCGGCTTCCTTGGGAGTCTCAAGAAGAACATCAAGGACCTTCTCCTTATACTCAGCTGTAAGCTTGTCTGCAGTCTTCTTTCCGAGCCCCTCGAAATGCTCCTGCAAAAAGGAAGAAATAAGCTTATCGGAATCGTTCTCACTCTTAACAAGCTCTATTGAAGTCGCACTTATCTGAAGTTCCTTCCCGTAAACTCCGACCTTACCGGAAACTTTATAGGAAGAACCTTCTACCAGATCCAATGCATATTTGCCCTTAACGGTAAATCTTCCTTCGCAGGCAAAAATAACAAAACCGTTATTGCAGTAAATCTTCTTTACCGCAACAACGATAATGTCTTTTAAATCTTTTCCGATATCGTCTTTGGACGGAATGTAGGAATTATCTTCCTGCATCTTTATATCAAAGTCCTGCCTTTGATCTTATAAGATCTGCCTTATCTGTCTTCTCCCATGTGAAGCCCTGGTCTTCTCTACCGAAATGACCGTAAGCAGCTGTCTTTGCATAGAAAGGACGGCGAAGATCAAGTGTGTCGATAATTGCTGCAGGGCGAAGATCAAAGATTTCCTCTACAATCGCAGAAATCTTGCTGTCTTCAATCTTACCTGTACCGAATGTATCTACCATTACGGAAACGGGGCTTGCTACACCGATAGCATAAGCAAGCTGTACTTCAGCTTCTCTTGCTACACCGGAAGCAACGATATTCTTAGCGATATATCTGGCAGCATAAGCAGCAGATCTGTCCACCTTCGTGGGATCCTTACCGGAGAATGCTCCGCCGCCGTGACGACCGAATCCGCCGTAAGTATCTACGATAATCTTTCTTCCTGTAAGACCGGAATCTCCCTGAGGACCACCGATAACGAATCTGCCTGTAGGATTAACGATAATCTTTGTATTCTCGTCAACAAGCTCAGCAGGAATTACGGGATCAATTACGTTATCCTTAATGAACTTCTCAAGCTCATCGTGGCTTACTGTATCCTTATGCTGAGTAGAGATAAGGATAGTGTCGATTCTTACTGCCTTATCGTCCTCGTATTCAACTGTAACCTGGCTCTTACCGTCAGGACGAAGGAAGCTGTCAGCATCTGCCTTACGTACCTCTGTAAGCTTATAAGAAAGCTTATGTGCAAGAGATATAGGAAGGGGCATAAACTCGCTTGTATCGTCATTAGCATAACCGAACATCATGCCCTGATCGCCGGCACCTGTATCGTAGTCAGCCTTATCTCCGCCACGGCTCTCAAGTGAAGCATCAACACCCATGGCGATGTCGGAAGACTGCTCATCAATAGATGTTAATACTGCGCATGTCTTGTAGTCGAAGCCTGCATCAGAACCGTCATAACCAATCTCCTTGATACGGTCTCTTACTATGGAAGGAATATCAACATAAGCAGATGTTGATATCTCACCCATAACAAGTACCATACCTGTTGTAGTACATGTCTCACATGCTACTCTTGCCTTGGGGTCCTGCTCCAGGATTGCATCAAGAACACTGTCAGAGATCTGGTCACAGATCTTGTCGGGATGTCCTTCTGTAACTGACTCTGATGTAAAGAGCCACTTGCCTTTTCTGTTTCTCATAATAATTTCCTTTCCGTTCAATACCGTTTGGAAAAACGACAGGACCAATAAAAAAGTCTTCCTTATGAGAGGAAGACGACCATTGATATATGCCTCTCATCTTTCAGGTTTACCCTGCCGGATTTGGCACCGCTGCTTTCCGCGGTTGCCGGGCTTCATAGGGCCGGTTCCCTCCGCCACTCTTGATAAGTAGTGAACTGTGACATGCTCCCACCACTTAGCATTCCATGCTTGAAGTGGGGGCTTCTTACT
>JAKSRK010000071.1 GCA_024403655.1 Saccharofermentans sp.
AGGTGTCTGAATGGAAAAATTATTCCAGTTGAAGAAAAACGGAACAACCGTCAGAACCGAAGTAATTGCAGGACTTACAACATTCATGACGATGGCTTATATCATCGCTTTGAATCCTAATCTCCTGACTAACTTCGGAGCTGAAGGCCTGGATCTTTGGAACGGCGTATTCCTTGCTACATGTATAGCGTCTGCCATAGGTTCCTTATGCATGGCTTTCCTTGCCAATAAGCCTTTCGTTATGGCTCCCGGTATGGGCCTTAACAGTTTCTTTGCTCTCGTTACCGCTAACATCGCGATGATGACGGGCATGACTTACCTTGAGTCCTTCAGAAGTGCTCTTGTAATTATCTTCATTGAAGGTATCGTATTCGTTACTCTTTCCATATTCAACGTAAGAGAGAAAATTGTTCAGGCTATCCCTCTCGGCGTAAGACTCGGCATAGGTCCTGCAATTGGTCTTATGCTCATGAATATCGGCTTCGGTTCCAATGCAGGCGTATTCGTATTTAACGAAGACGGATCTTCTTCCCAGTTCTTTGTTATGCGCGACTTCTTCGGTGCACTTACGGCAACAAGCGCCAAGGAGACAATGGGAAGCGGCCATGGCATGATGGTTCTTACCGTAATTACTATGTTCATAGGTCTTTTTACAATAATCGCTTTGGACCACAAGAAGATAAAGGGTTCCGTTTTGTACGGAATGCTTGTAGCTTCCGTTATTTACTGGGCAGGAGAAGGAATCTTCTTCGGAACAAATCCTTTCGAGAGCTTAAAGACAGCTTCCTTTGTTCCTCCCTTTGCAGATCTTGCTTCAACTACTCTCTTTAAGATTGACTTCGCAGGCTTTGCAAAAATCGGCTGGTTCACAATCATTACCCTTATCGTTACCTTCTGCATCATCGATATGTTCGATACAATCGGAACTCTCGTAGGTACTGCTTCCAGAGCTAATATGCTCGACGAGAACGGCAACATGCCCAAGATGAAAGAGGCTCTCTTATCAGATGCTATCGGAACAATAAGCGGTTCCCTGACAGGTACTTCTACGGTAACAACATTCGTAGAATCTGCTTCCGGTGTTGAGGCAGGCGGAAGAACGGGACTTACTGCTCTTACTTCTGCAGTTATCTTCCTTCTTTGCATGTTTATCGCTCCTCTTGCAGCGATAATTCCCGCAGCAGCAACATCTTCTGCCCTTATCTATGTAGGTATCCTCATGCTCGGTAACTTAAAGGCAATCGACTTCACAGATTTGTCTCAGCTTCTTCCCTGCGGAATTATGCTGCTGGCGATGCCTATTTCAGGTTCTATCGGACACGGCATAGGACTTGCTCTTATAAGCTACACCGTCATCAAGGTATTGACGGGCAAGAGAAAGGAAGTATCCGTACTGACTTATGTCCTCTCGGCTATCTTCCTTGTCAAGTTCTTCCTGGCAATCTGACAAAAGCTTAATCGAATAATGAAGGGGCGTAGCTTTGGGTGTTAACATCCACTACGCCCTTTGTTATTATGCGCAGCTCAGGGATAACCGGAAGTGCGGTAAATGCAAGTGTCATAAAAGGATCTATACCTTCGGGTACACCCAGAATTCTGCACTGCTCCTTAAGCATCTCAAGCTCCTCATCTACTTCGGATGCGTCCCTGCCGCACATAAGACCGGCCAAAGGAAGCTTGAGCTGACCTATTACCACTCCATCACAAACTACTGCAAGTCCACCCTCGTTAGAAGCTACAGTATTAGCGGCAAGTGCCATATCTTCATCGTTAGTTCCAGCCACAATAAGGTTATGAGAATCGTGTGCGACACTGGATGCAATGGCACCTTTTTTAAGGCCGTATCCTGTTACAAAACCTACGCCGATGTGACCGGTATTATTATGTCTTTCTATTACTGCAATCTTGCTTATATCTTTCTCGGGTTCTGCTTCGGCAGAAGAAGAATCTACTATAACTTCTTCTGTTATTATCTGACCCGGAACCACTTTGATTACTCGTTTCTTGGAACCGCTGTCCTTTATCTTAAAGTCTGAAGCATCAGTGTCTGACATATTAAAGCTATGGAAAACTCGCTTATACTTTGCCTCATCAAGTAAGGGCAATTCTATGTCCTTTGTAAGCTTAGCGTCTTCAGCCGTAAGAATTCCGTCCTTAAAGACCTTCTCTACCTTAAACTCATTAAGGTCAGATACTACAATAAGGTCTGCTCTGTAGCCCGGAGCAATGGCACCTCTGTCCTTAAGACCGAAGTAATTAGCAGTATTAAAGCTTGCCATCTTAACGGCATTAAACGGACTCTTACCTGCCTTTACTGCTTCTCTAATTATGTAATCGATATGTCCCTGTCTTATAAGATCTCCGGGATGTTTGTCGTCAGTAACAAGAATGCATCTGTCAGAATATCTGTCATCGAATAAAGGAAGAAGTGCTTCAAGGTTCTTAGCTGCAGTTCCCTGCCTTATCATGATCCACTGACCTCTCATCAGTTTCTGTCTAGCTTCTTCAAATGAGAAACATTCATGGTCGGATGCAACTCCTGCAGCTATATAAGCATTAAGCTCATTACCGGTAAGAGAAGGCGCATGACCGTCAATTACTTTGCCATTAGATTTTGCTCCGTTTATCTTTGCGATTATGTCACTGTCACCCTTTACTGTTCCGAAGGAATTCATAAGTTCGGCAAGACCTAATACTTTATCATTCGAATAAAATGGCTCAAGAGAAGCAGCGTCTAATACTGCGCCTGCTTCATCTAAAGGAGTAGAAGGCACACATGAAGGAAGCATAAAGAATACATCAAGAGGAAGATCTTTTGCCGACTCGAGCATAAAAGATATACCGTCGCTTCCTGCGACATTGGCAATCTCATGAGGATCAGTGATAACAGCTGTTGTTCCGTGAGGGATAACTGCCTTTGCAAACTCAGTAGGAGACAGCATCGAACTTTCTATATGTATATGACCGTCAATAAGGCCCGGACAAACAATCTTGCCTTCAATATCAATCTCATTATCGCCTTCGTATTGGCCTACACCTGCGATAAACCCGTTTTTGACGGCAATATCCGCTTCTTCAAGTTCTTTGGTAAAAACATTTAAGACTTTGCAGTTCTTAAGGACAAGATCAGCCTTCTCCTGTCCTGATGCAGCCATAATCAATTCCCTGAGCTTAGCGTCTTCGTTTGCCATCTGTCCTGCCCTCCGAACATATCTTATGACTGTATGATAACACTAAAACTTTCCGAATATTTCCTGTCCTGTTTACTTCCATAAAGAAAAGCCGGGCAAAACGCTTCTGCGCCGCCCGGCAATTCAAAGACTGACTTTTGTTATCAGATAATACCTGCCTCTATAAGTTTACTATGTATGGCTTTGGCAAGTAATAAATGCCCCGCTTCGTCAAGATGCTCATCGTCAACCTTGCTTGCTACTGCAATGTCAGAAGCGGCCAGGAAGGCGATTCCTCTCTTTGAAGCAATTCTTCCATATACGTCCTTAAGTTCTTTACTGATCTCAATGGACGTTGTATTAAATTCCGGATCCTTCTCAGGAAGCCACACCTCATCACCCAGATGGATTGGAGATACAAGAAGTATCTTGGCAGGATCTACATACTTAGTTATCTCATCGAGACAAAGCTCTATTCCTCTGCCGATAATATGTGAGGAAGCTCCGTACAAAGCTTTACAGTCATTGGTTCCGAGCATCAGCACCAGAGCGTCAATCGGAGAATTACTTTCAAGAATAAGAGGCAATGAACGTAAACCGTTTCTTCCGGGTCTTATTGCATCTTCGAACACCGTTGTTCTTCCGCATAAGCCCTCTTCTACTATTCTTACGTCATCTGTCAGGCTCTGTAAGATGCCTGTCCACCTGCTCTCCAAAGGAAATCGCCTGTGAGGTGCAGAGCCGGGAATCAATCCCCATGTATTTGAATCACCATATGTCAGCAGAGTTTTCATAATATCCTTACTTAATGTTCTCTCTCCATGTAGCAGGCTTGAACTCATCGATAATGGGAAGCAAACGCTGGTCTACATCTATTTTGAATACTGAATTGAAATTGTTTGTTGCGATCATCTGTCCTGCAAAGCCTACGATTACTACAAGCTCCTGATCGTTAAAGAACTTCTTTAAGTTCTCGAAAAGCTCATCCGATACGGAAGTAGGATCCTTAACAATTGACTCAGCGAGCTCAGAAAGGAGCTGCTCCTTCTCGTCATAAACAAGATTAGCGGGATCAAGACCGAGTCCCTTTACGTCACTGATAAAGAAAAGAGAGCAGAGCTTGCAGGAATTTGTTGTGGAGATTGCATGTGCATAAAGAACTGCATCCTTCTCGCCGATTACTTCAACAAGTCTGTTCCAGGAAGTGTACCAGGCCATGTATGCATCGTATGTTGCAGCATCGTTAAGAAGACCCTTCTTCATGTTTGTTACTGCATTTCTTCCGGCAAGCTCGTCGTATCTTACCTTCTCCTCGCCCTGTACCTCGTTCTGCTCTACTAATTTGATTCTAGCCATTTTGTGTTCATCCTTTCTTATACTTAAATTGCTAAGTTTAAAATCTTTACTATTGCTTCTGCATCGAGCGGCTCATAGTGACCGACTTTGCCGTTCTTTGTAGCTCTCTGAGCCATCAATTCAAAATCCTTATCGTCGATATTTAATTCCGTAAGGCTTACCTTGAGTCCTAACTTCACAAAGAAGTCCTTAAGCTTGTCGGATAAGATCAGTGCTCGTTCTTCTTCATTGAAGTCGTACGAATCCACTCCGTATACTCTTGTTGCCAGCAAAGCTAGTCTCCAGGGCTTGATCTTCGCTATATACTTAGTCCAAGCGACAAATACGACTGCCATTCCTTCGCCGTGTGTTATACCGTACTGGGCTGAGAGTTCATGTTCTATTCTGTGTGAAGCCCAGTCTGCACTTCTGCCGGCATCAAGGAAATTGTTGTGTGCTACGCTTGCAAGCCACTGTACCTCTGCTCTTGCATTTATGTTCGTAGGATCCTTGAGGAGCCTTTCGGCATTTGCATAAAGAGCTCTTATTGCACCCTCTATGAGGTAGTCTGTAGTATCTGAATTCTTCTCGTCGGAGAAGTACCTTTCGAGGAGGTGTGCAAGTACATCTGCGATACCGGCTGATGTCTGGTATGCAGGCAGGTTTGCCGTGTACTTAGGGTTCATTATCGCGAACTTCGGGATAATACGATTGTCTTCAAATCCTAGCTTCCACTCGCCGCTGCTTAAGATGGCACAGTTAGATGTCTCAGATCCGCTTGAAGCAGTTGTTGCTATGACACCGATGTTAAGAACCTTTTGGGGATTAACGCCCTTTGAGAAAAAGTCCCATACATCACCGTCGTAAGGAATTCCAAGTGCTACTGCCTTAGCTGTATCTATCGAGCTTCCGCCGCCTACCGCAAGGACAAAATCAACATCATTCGCCTTGCCCTGAGTAACAAGTTCTCTTACAAGTTCAATGCTTGGGTTAGGAACTACATTACCGTTCTCACTGAATCGGATTCCAAGTTCCTGTGCAGCCTTTTCTACGACATCAAAGATACCGAGTTTTTTGACAAAGTCACCGCTATATACGAGAAGGAGAGATTTTACACCGTACTCTGCAAGCAGATCCTTAAGATTGTTCTCACTGCCTTCACCGAAGACTATCTTTGCAGGATTATAGTATTCAAAGCCAATCATCTTAAATTCACCTCATTCTCAGAAGAGCGGTACTACTGCACCGTCGTATGTTTCAGCGATGTAAGCACTTACTTCAGGTCCCTGGAGTACTTCTACGAGTGCAATAACTGCAGGGTTATCAGCGTTCTCGGGGGAAGTAGCAATTATGTTTCCGTATGTCTGAGCTGCAAGTCCGTCATTGGCTTCAACTGCAAGTGCATCGTTAACATCAAGACCGCCTTCGATTGCATAGTTACCATTAATGATTGCTATATCTACATCAGGAAGAGAAGATGCAAGCTGCTCAGGTGCAAGTTCTATGAACTGAAGATTATGTGAGTTATCCGTGATGTCAGCTATCGTAGCGGTGATTCCTGCGGATTCATCAAGTTCGATAAGACCTTCCTGCTCAAGAAGAAGAAGTGCTCTGGCTTCGTTTGTAACGTTATTGGGAACTGCTACCGTTGCTCCGTCGGGAAGATCTGCAAGATCTGTAAGCTCAGCAGCATAGATACCGAAGGGTTCGTAGTGAATAGCTCCTACAGATACAAGATCCGAACCATTCTCAAGATTGAACTGCTCAAGATAAGGTACATGCTGGAAGTAATTTGCATCAAGACTTCCTTCGATAACGCCGGTATTAGGTGTGATTGAATCTTCAAGCTGTACAATCTCAAGTGTGATTCCCTGCTCTGCCAGGATTGGCTTTGCAAACTCAAGAATCTCCGAGTGAGGAGTGATGTTTGCTCCGACTACAAGTGTTACATTCTCACCTGTGCCTGCGTCTGTCTGACCTTCTGTCTGAGCCTCAGTATCCTGTGACTGGCCTGCAGCGGATGAAGCTGCTGTTGTGTTCTCTGAGTTACTTGCGCATCCTGCAAAAGATGTTAAAACTGCTACTGATACTGCTGATGCTGCGATTCTCTTAAGTGATATATTTTTCATTTTGTGTTACTCCTTTAGATTTAAAACTTATACTCTTTGTCTTTTTGGTTTCTGCAATAAAAAACCGGGGCTTTTCTTCGAAGCTCCCGGGCACATGGCTTAAACGCGATTATTCATTTCAACATCGTATCGTTCTGAGGCGTGAGGAAGATTCATCAACGCCGACCACATTATATGCCCGGGAGTTAAGCATTCGACAGCACATCATACAGATCCTGAATAAGCTTATTGATTGTCTCATTTCTCGCGTCTCCTTTCGTTTACGATGGTGTTATTCTAATGTTACTAACCTACTATGTCAATAGGTATTTTAATTTTTATCAAAAAAATATCTGCAAACTTTGTTTTACAAGGCTTACAGATACTTAAATATATGGGTTTAATCAGATTTTTCTCTTCTTCTTTGCAAGGAAAGCTCCACCCTCCTGGATCAGCATTACCATGATTACCAGAAGCAATACCGTAGTCCAGAGCACATCCTTCTGGTAACGGTAGTAGCCGTACTGCATTGCGAGAGCACCAAGTCCGCCTCCGCCGATTGTACCAGCCATAGCTGAGTAACCGAGTACAGTTGCGATGTTGATTGCAGCTCCCTGTAAAAGTGAAGGTACTGCCTCAGGAATAAGGAAGTGGATTATTGTATATATAGGAGATGCACCCATAGACTTTGCTGCTTCGATAATTCCCGGCTGAACTTCGCACAATGATGATTCGACCATTCTAGCGATAATCGGAATTGCACCTACGGTCAGGGGAACTATTGTCGCTTTGGTTCCTATGGACGATCCTACGATTATTCTTGTAAACGGGATAAGAAGTACAAGAAGGATCAGGAAAGGAAGTGACCTCATTATATTTACGATGAATCCTACAACTGCATTAACCGCTCTGTTTTGAAGAAGTCTTCCCTTCGCCGTTGCGTACAGTAAAACTCCGAGTGGAAGTCCGATAAGATAAGCAAACAGGGAACTCCAGAAAGTCATCTGCAAAGTCTCGATTATTCCTTTTTCTATAGCCTGAATAATAAAGTCACTCATTTATCTCCACCTCCGTTACCGTAAGTCCGTTCTTCTTAAAGAAGTCGACTATTATATCCTGATCTTCCTTTGAAGAAGGCAGTTCAACAACCATCTGACCGTATCCGATACCGCCGACACTTCTGGTATTGGCGCTTAAGATATTTACTTTCTTTCCTGTCTTCTCTACAAGGTTTGCTATAAAAGGCTCACTTGATTTTGTTCCGTCAAAAACGATTCTGACGAGCTTTTGATTCTCATTAGTCGGCGCGAAAGGATTGGCCGGGAAGACAAGCTTCTTTGCTGCGTTTGACACAGGATTGCTGAATACTTCCCTAACGTCACCTAACTCGGCCAGCTCACCCTTATCTATAATTGCTACTCTGTCACAGATTTTCTCCACTACTGACATCTCATGTGTAATTATGATAATAGTAAGCTTTCTCTCAGCATTGATTTCCTTCAGAAGATCCAGTATCTCTCCTGTAATCTTGGGATCCAGGGCACTTGTAGCCTCATCGCACAAAAGCACCTTGGGGTCTGCTGCAAGTGCTCTAGCAATTGCAACTCTCTGCTTCTGTCCTCCTGAGAGTCTGGCAGGATATACCTTCGCCTTCTCCTCAAGACCTACGACCTTAAGCATCTCGAGCGCCTTCTGTCTTCTTTGAGCGCGAGGAACTCCCGCGATTTTAAGCGGCTGCTCGACATTCTCTATAACCGTTCTTTGTGAAAGAAGGTTAAAACTTTGAAATATCATTGAGATTGAGTGTCTGACTTTACGAAGTTCAGCAGGCCTTAATGCAGCCAGGTCACTGCCTAAGAATTCGACTGTACCTGAAGTCACCTCTTCAATACGGTTAAGAGTCCTTACAAGAGTAGACTTACCTGCACCGCTCATTCCGATGATTCCGAAGATTTCACCCTCATTTATATCTAGACTGATATTCTTTAAAGCTTCAAATTCCTGGCCGTCATTACGGTATGTCTTACTGACGTTTTTAAGTTCAAACACTTTACTCATTATCAAAAAGTCCTTTGCTTAAATATCTGTCGCCCCGATCCGGGAAGACCGTGACGATATTTCCGTGGTCGATTGTTTGTGCTAACTTCAATGCCGCTACCAATGCTGCTCCTGATGATGAACCTGCGAGTATACCCTCTTTGACTGCCAGCTTACGGCTCGCATCGAAGGCCTCGTCATCACTTATCTTGATGACATCATCTACGAGTGTCATATCCATGGTATCTGCTATGAAGTCATTTCCTATTCCTTCAATATCGTAGTAGTGATGTTCACCGCCTCCCATGGTTGAACCATACGGATCGGCAAGCACTGCCTTGATATTGCTGTTCTGTTCTTTTAAATACTTAACTATTCCGCTGAAGGTACCGCCGCTTCCTGCACCAGCTACAAAGTAGTCAATATTCCCGTCAAGCTGTGAATATATCTCAGGTCCTGTCGTCTCATAGTGAGCTCTGGGATTAGCCGGATTCTGGAACTGTCCTAAGGATATGGATCCCGGAATCGACTTCAAAATCTCCTCCGCCTTTTCAACTGCGCCGAGCATTCCGCCTTCTTTGGAAGTATGAATAATCTTTGCTCCCAGAGCCTTCATTACCTGCTGCTTCTCAACCGAGAACTTCTCCGGAACGGTAAATATTACGTCATATCCGCGGTTCAAAGCTGCGAATGCGATTCCTATTCCGGTATTGCCTGCTGTGGCATCTACTATTGTTCCTCCCGGCTTCAGAAGTCCTTTTTCTTCTGCGTCTTCTATCATATAAAGACCGACTCTGTCTTTGACGCTGCCTCCGGGATTCATGAGTTCTAATTTTGCAAAAATATTAACACCGGGCTTGACGCCCATATTTGTAATTTGCAGGATCGGAGTGTTGCCTATCATCTCCCTGCTGCTGGTAAATACATTATTCATTGTCCATTCCTCACTTGGCGGAAGCTTCTATTGCCTGCTTCAAATCGGCGATAAGATCGTCTGCATCCTCTATACCAACGGAGAATCTTATAAGTTCATCTACAATACCGACGCTTTCTCTTATCCCCTTCGGAATTGCTGCATGTGTCATTCCCGCAGGATGGCATACAAGTGATTCAACTCCGCCAAGGCTCTCTGCAAGAGTTATAAGCTTCAGTGATTCAAAGAACTTTCTGTAGTCATATTTCTCATCAAGCACAAATGAAATCATTGCTCCTGCGCCGTCAGCCTGCTTCTTCTGAATCTCGTAGCCGGGATCAGTCTCAAGACCGGGATAGTAGACCTTATTTACATAACCGCTTCCGACAAGCCATCTTGCTATCTTCTCGGCATTGGAAACGTGTCTGTCCATTCGAACACCCAATGTCTTAATACCTCTGATTATCAGGAAGCTGTCCCAAGGAGCCAGCACTCCTCCTATTGCATTCTGAAGATAGTAAAGTCTGTCAGCCAGATCCTTACGACTTACTGCAACGAGTCCGGAGACCGTGTCACTATGACCTCCGAGATACTTCGTACCGCTGTGAATTACAATGTCTGCGCCTAATGTGAGCGGACGCTGAAGATAAGGAGTAAGGAAAGTGTTATCTACTATTACAAGCTTGTCGTGCTTATGAGCTGCATCTGCAACTGCCTTAATATCTGTTATGGTCAGAAGCGGATTGGCAGGAGTCTCGATATATACTGCCTTAACGCTGTCATCTATCTTTGCTTCTACTGCATCAAGATCTGAAGTATCCACAATCTCATAAGTTATGCCGAAGTTCTTGAATACGTTATCGAGTATTCTGAATGTACCGCCGTAGATGTTATCTGATACGAGCAGCTTGTCTCCGCTTTTGAAGAGAGAGAGAACCGTATTAATTGCTGCAAGTCCTGATGCAAATGCCAAGCCGTATTCACCCTGCTCGAGGTCTGCGATAAGCTTCTCAAGTGCTGCTCTTGTAGGATTGCCCGTTCTTGAATACTCCCAGCCTCTGTCCTTGCCAAGACCGTCCTGCTTATATGTAGATGTCTGATATACAGGTACATTTACTGCTCCTGTAGTCTCATCTCCGTCAATTCCACCGTG
>JAKSRK010000072.1 GCA_024403655.1 Saccharofermentans sp.
TATAAAAACTATTAGCTGTTATAGTGCTAAAGTTAGAAAAGGATTCAGAGCAATAGTCAACAAGCTTAAAAAGTATGGCATAAAGTTATAAAACTTACACCAATTCCGTACACCACACATAAAAATAGGCCTCCCGAAGGAGACCTATTAGCGAGTTTTGTCTGAATCTCTACATTTGCTTGGTGTACGATTGGTGTATCGGTGTAAGATTTAACTCTTTGTAACCCCTTAAAACCCTTGATTTTATTGGCTTTCTTTAGTTCTGGCTCTTAAGTGTCGGAAAGAGCAGAACGTCTCTTATGGATTCACTGTTTGTAAGGAGCATTACGAGTCTGTCGATACCATATCCGATACCACCCGTAGGAGGCATACCGATCTCAAGAGCGTTGAGGAAGTCCTCATCTGTGTGATTAGCTTCTTCATCACCTGCAGCGAAGGCAGCATCCTGAGCAGCAAATCTCTCTCTCTGATCGATAGGATCGTTAAGCTCTGAGTAAGCGTTGCACATCTCCCATGTGTTGATGAAGAGCTCGAATCTCTCAACCTTCTCAGGATCTTCCGGCTTCTTCTTAGTAAGAGGAGAAATAGCAATAGGATGGTCCATAACGAATGTAGGCTGGATAAGATTCTTCTCACAGTACTCTTCGAAGAAGAGATTGATGATATCACCCTTTGTATGTCTGTCTTCGAACTCGATGTGGTGCTCCTTAGCCAAAGCCTTTGCCTCATCGTCGTTTGTAACAGTGTTAAAGTCGATTCCTGCGTACTTCTTAATGGCATCAGTCATGGTAATTCTCTCAAAAGGCTTGCCAAAATCAAGCTCAATATCACCATACATGAACTTTGTTGTACCAAGTACCTTCTCAGCAAGATAACGGAACATGGACTCTGTAAGTTCCATCATGCCCTCGTAGTCTGTATATGCCTGATAGAGCTCCATAAGAGTGAACTCAGGGTTGTGTCTTGTATCAACACCTTCATTTCTGAATACTCGGCCGATCTCATATACTCTCTCAAGTCCGCCTACGATAAGTCTCTTAAGGTAAAGCTCAAGAGAGATACGAAGCTTAACATCTTCGTCCAATGCATTGTAGTGAGTCTCAAAAGGTCTTGCAGCAGCACCGCCGGCATTAGATACGAGCATGGGTGTCTCAACTTCCATGAAGTTTCTGCCATCGAGGAAGTTTCTAATCTCCTTGATGATCTGAGATCTCTTAACGAATGTATCCTTAGCCTCAGGATTGGAGATAAGGTCAACATAACGCTGTCTGTAACGAAGCTCTGTATCTGTAAGACCGTGGAACTTCTCAGGAAGAGGCTTAAGGCTCTTTGAAAGGAGTGTAAGCTCCTCTGCATGAACGGATACCTCACCTGTCTTTGTTCTGAAGAGATATCCCTTAACACCGATGATATCACCGATATCGTACTTCTTGAATGCCTGATAGTCGTCTACGCCCAAAGCATCTCTTGTTACATAAACCTGAATCTTACCTTGAAGATCGCTTATTGTAGCAAAAGAAGCCTTACCCATGACTCTCTTAAGGAGCATACGGCCTGCAACGGATACTTCAATCTTATTAGCTTCGTGAAGTTCCTTAAGCTTCTCGGCCTTAGCCTCTTCGTCAAGTGAAGCATCTAAAGTTGCTTCAAGCTCCTTATCGAGAGCTTCGAACTTGGCTTTGGCATCCAAAGAGTGATAAGTCTGATCGAACTTTGTGATCTTAAAGGGATCCTTTCCCTCTGATTGCATAGCAGCAAGCTTCTCGCGTCTGATCTTGATCTGTTCGCCGACATTTACAACCGGCTGCTGCTTTGAATTCTCATTTTCTGCCATAAGCTACTCCTTAGTCTGGATTATTTATTTACATAAGAGAAGCGCGTGAGTTTGGATCCTTACGCGCTTCTCGATAGGGATCTTATTAGATTAACCTTATTATTTACCAATCTTGACGATCTTGTACTTGAAAGCACCAACGCCTGTAGTTACTTCGATAACCTGACCCTTCTTCTTGCCTTCGATGGCAGCTCCTACGGGAGACTTGATGGAAAGACGGTTATTGAAGATATCTTCCTCGTTCTCATTTACGAGAGAGTAAACAAGCTCTTCCTTTGTCTCTTCGTCACGAAGTGTAACTGTTGAACCCAAAGATACCTTTGTCTTGGAGATCTCATCGTCGCCGAGAACTACAGCGTCCTTAAGAAGAGCTTCGATCTCCTTGATTCTCTGCTCGTTCTTAGCCTGAGCGTCCTTGGCATCATCGTACTCGGAGTTCTCGGAAAGGTCACCCTGTGCACGTGCTTCTGCAAGTCTCTGTGTGATCTCAGCAGTTACTCTGGTCTTTCTGTCGGAAAGCTCATCCTGAAGTCTCTGAAAACCTTCCGCGGTATATACATTCTTATTCTCGTCAGCCATTTTGTGTATCACCTTTCGTAATAAATTTGCAAATACAACCCTAATATTTTAATGCTTTAGGCTTAATCACGCAAACTTATCTTGCTGTTCTGTCGTTTTCCTTCTGGATAACGTCGTGAGCACCACCCTCAACGATGGATGTGGAGGATACTACTACGAGTCTTGCCTTCTGCTGAAGCTCTTCGATTGAAGAAGAACCGCATGAGCACATTGTAGCCTTTACCTTTGCAAGAGAAGTCTCGAGGTTGCTCTTAAGTTCACCGGCATAAGGAACATATGAATCAACGCCCTCTTCGAAAGCCATCTTGCCGCCCTTTCCGCCGTCGTCGTATCTCTGCCAGTTACGAGCTCTGTTAGAACCTTCGCCCCAGTACTCCTTAACATATGTACCGTTAACAATAAGCTTTCTCGTAGGAGACTCATCGAATCTTGCGAAGTATCTGCCGAGCATAAGGAAGTCAGCACCCATAGCAAGAGCAAGAGTCATGTGGTAGTCGTGTACGATACCGCCATCGGAGCAAAGAGGAATATAAATTCCAGTCTCCTTGAAGTACTTATCTCTTGCCTCAGCTACTGCGAGAACTGCAGAAGCCTGACCGCAACCGATACCCTTCTGCTCTCTTGTGATACAGATGGAACCACCACCGATACCAATCTTGATGAAGTCAGCGCCGCAGTCAACGAGGTACTTGAAGCCCTCTGCATCTACTACGTTACCTGCACCGACGATAACATCGGGATAGTTGGACTTAATCCACTTCAAAGCTCTCTCCTGCCATACGGAGAATCCGTCTGAAGAGTCGAGGCAGAGAGCGTCTGCACCTGCTTCGATAAGAGCGGGAACACGCTCTTCGTAGTCACGTGTGTTGATACCTGCACCAACAACGAGCTTCTTCTCAGAGTCGAGGAGCTCAAGGGGATTAGCCTTATGGAACTCATAGTCCTTACGGAATACAAGACCTACGAGTCTGCCTTCTTTATTAACAATGGGGAGCTGATTTACTTTGTTGTCCCAGATGATGTCGTTTGCTTCCTTAAGAGTTGTTCCCTCAGGTGCTGTAACGAGCTTCTCAATGGGAGTCATGAATTCCTTGACCTTTGTGTCAAGTGACATACGGGATACACGGTAGTCTCTTGTAGTTACGAGACCGAGAAGCTTACCTTCTGCTGTACCGTCTTCAGTAACTGCTGCAGTACCATGGCCCTTCTCTTCGCGAAGTGCAAGGATATCTTCAAGAGTATTCTCGGGGGAAACATTAGAGTCGGATGCAACGATACCGGCCTTATACTTCTTGACCTTTCTGATCATCTCGCACTGAGATTCAATAGACTGTGACTGGAATACGAATGACATACCGCCGCATCTTGCAAGTGCAATAGCCATTCCGTCATCTGATACAGCCTGCATAACTGCAGATACTGTAGGTATATTTATCTTAAGCTTACTCTCTTCCTGACCCTTTCTGAACTTACAAATAGGAGCTGAAAGATCAACCTGATCGGGTGTGTTCTTCTCAGTTGTCAAATTAGGTACAAGAAGATACTCGCTGAAAGTACGTGATTCCTGCTCAAAAATCATTGCCATAAATACATTCCCCCTTTATTTATAAATAATGGAATTTTGAAATTTGTCTAACATATTAGCACAACAGCCCCTGTGATATCTATATAAAAAATGACGCTTTATAGCGTCATTTTCTACATTATTATATGCGAATAATATAATTGCCTTTTATGCTTTTTTGGTAGTTCCCTTCAATGTGGCAAAAAGAACCGCCATAACAGCAATTGTTATTGCACAGTCAACTGCAAGGAAGCCTCCGTTATAACTCATTGAATATACCCAGGGATTCATTCCTTCAGGTGCATACTCTGCATAGAAGATAACTCCGGAAAGCACTGAGCAGAACCAGCGAGCCGCATAAGCAACAATAGTAAATACAATTGCTTTGATGAGGCCTGCACTTGCAAATCTTTTAAGAGGGTTCCTGATCTGAAGTCTCTTTGCTGAAGGAAGAGCTGCAAATCCGGTAATACCAAGGCATGCATAACCGAGGATATAGTCAAGAAGCACCTGGAAAGGTGTCACAAGGTATCCTCCGGTAAATCCTCCGATAAGCTGAAGAAGTGCAAATACAATAGCTGCAACAAATCCCCATGCAGGACCGAAAGCCATACAAAATACAACAATCGGAAGAACTGATGCAGGTGTTACTGATCCTCCCATAGGCATCTCAAAAAGCTTGAGCTGGGACAGAACAAAGGCCAGGGCAATACAAATACCCGCTGATGTAATGGATAATATCTTTTCTTTATTGGACATAAAAATTTCTCCCTTCGTCGGCATTATCCGTACAGGTTCTAAGGGTCGATGAGCGTCATCCTCTCAGCCGCCTGACGCGGCTCCCCTGTTAATCGAGTGCAACTATACTACAGAATATCTTTGTCTGCAAGCACACACAGCAAAAAGGACCGCCTCAGCGGTCCCTTCAATACTTATTTACATCTGCCCTCTGCTTACAAGCCTTACCACGCACTGCTCAATAAAGGTTCGAACTTCCCTTTCGAAGACAGCAGGTGCTTTCTCGTAACACATTACATGCTTCGCATGGTCGACGGCCACCAGCCTTTTGGGTGTCTTTATATTGTCGTATATTCTTCTTGCTCCCTCGGGAGGCGCTACCGTGTCGTCTCCTGCCTGGAATACAAGTACGGGGATTTTTATTCTGCCTGCGTGAACTGCCGCATCGCACTTATCCATGCCGAAGCCGAATTTCTTGTTCATTATGCGGTCAACCATGGACATCGGAAGCTTCATCTTATTGTTGTACTTCTTTATGGCTTCGTTGGTAAGTACCGCTTCAAGACTCTCATAAGGACAGTCTGCGATTATGCCTGCAACATTCGAAGGGAACTCCTGCTGCTGAGCGGCAAGAAGAGCCGTAACTGCACCCATTCCTCTTCCCACTACGAAGACCTTGCAGTCGTGTCCTACCTGCCTTTTTACGAATTCAATCCAGCGGATAAGATCCACACTCTCGTAAATGCCGTAAGAACAGTACTTGCCGCCGCTCATGTGGTGAGCTCTCTGGTGTGCGATAAGTACGTGACACTCTATCTGCCTCATGATAAGTCTTGCATAAGCCGCCATCTCAGAAGGATGCTCGTCTCTGCCGTGTAAAAGAATTACAGCGAACTTGGCAGACCTGTCTGCAGCGGGTCTGAAGTAACCCGAGAGCTTTGTCTTATCGAAGGAATCTATTCTGACGTTTATGTACTCATTACGATTGGTATAGAACCAGTTCTTCCCTCTTCCGTAGATAGTACTCTGATCTATAGTCGCAGGAGAGCGGTCCACCTTAGGCATCGGCTGGGGTCTTTTAAAAATCCTGACAAAAAGCTTCTTGCACCACTGAAGATATACAAAAAACAGGAGCGCAATAACAACAACTGCCAGAAGAATAAGCAGAGTCGTAATAATACTTTTGGTTTTTAAGGCAGCAAGCAGCATATTAAAACTCCACTGAAAGATTATCGATATCGTCATTGCCGCTGCTAATATACTCGCATCCGTCTTCCGTTACAATAACATCGTCTTCTATTCTGAAGCCGACATGCCACTCGGGAATATACACGCCGGGCTCTATTGCAAGGCAGTTGCCTGCTTCAAAGGGCAGCTCCCTGAGAGATATATCGTGAACATCAAGGCCTAAGTGGTGACCTGTGTTATGCCAGTAGTAGCGCTTTGCATCGTCGCCTGTAGCAGCTTCTTCAAGAAGATTATTCTCCTTAAGCCATGCTGCAACTATCTCTCTTATATGTTCGTTAAGAGAAGCAAAAGTAACTCCGGGCTTAATAAAAGCCAGGGCCTCACGGCGAAGATTCTTTATTAATTCATAAAGCTTATATCTTCTGTCTGAATCCCCCTGCTCGGCACCCGTAAAATAAACTCTGGATATGTCTGCGCAGTAACCGTCTACTCTTGCACCAACATCAATCTGAATCTGTCCACCGTTAGTAACAAGAGGGCCGTCCTTTCCTTCAGGATCGCTGTGATGAAGATAAAAAGCATTGTCATTAATAGCTACAATCGTCTCAAAAGCAGGAATAAGAGTGCCTCTTCTTGCCATGTGATACTCAAGCTCTGTAAAAAGCTCAAACTCACAAACGCCTTCCCTTATAGACTTCTTCATGTCTGCGAGGGCATCTTCCGTGATTCTTGCAGCCTGTCTTATAGCCTCTACTTCACAGGGCTTTTTTACCATTCTCATCCTTGTAAGAATCTCGCCCACATCAAGAACGGCCTCTTCAGCCTTCATAAAACGGCGGTTCTCATCTGACACGGAAGTGCCGTCATAAGCAACCTTGTATCCGCCCTTGAAAACCTCATACTTCTTATCATCGAAGTCGCCGTCAGTGAAGATATCCTCTTCGGCTATAGCTGAAATCTCGTGATACTCTGCATGCGTCTTGCGCTTGCCATGCCATCTTTCCGTCATGTCATCCTTAGGCGGCACGAAAAGCATCGTTCTCACTTTATCTTCCTTCTTAAGGATTATGAGCTTGCATGAAGGCACCTCTATACCCGTGAGGTAGTAGAAGTTACGATCGGGCAGGAATCGATAGTCCGAATCCTGCGTCATCTGTCTGGAAACTCCCGCGAAAATAAAAACCGCTGCACCTTCAGGCAGGCGGTCTGAGAAAGAGTCTCTGTTTTCTTTAAAGAAACTGCTCTCTATGCTCATCTACTGCTACCGCCGGAGCGGACATTGTACTCGTCAAACTGAATAGTATTGTTGATATAGCTGAGCGTAGCGCCCGGGGCTCTTCTGATAAGACCCGGATTACCAATGACGATAGAACCGTCAGGCACGTCAAAGTTAACATATGCGCCGGGAGCGATAAGTACATTGTTACCGATATTAATATTGCCGACAATTACGGCATTGGCACCAATCCACACGAAGTTACCGATGTGGGGTGCACCCTTCCTCTTGCCTCGGAACTGAGTACCGATGACTACACCCGTAGAGACATTGACGTTATAACCTATAACTGCCTTGGGGTGAATAATTACACGGCCGAAGTGGGCAAGATAGAATCCCTTGCCGATATTGGCATCGTAGGGAATCTGGAAATGGTATTTCCTTGAAAGCCTGTCAAGAATGAAGTTGAAGACCTTAAACTTGCAAGTATACATGAACTTATTGAAGCCGTCATACCTTCCCATCATGTCATAGTAGAATCTGGTACGACGCATGGTGCTGATGTAGGCAAACTCGGGACTTGTCATTAATTCCTGAAGATATGTCAGATATATCTTCTCAGTACGACGTGCATTACCCGTGTATCTGAACAAGTCGCTATAGACGATGTCTTTAAGCTGATCGTTCATTAGTCCCTCCGATTTAACCTACTTCACTAAAAATTTTACTTCTTTTAATCCAATATCTCAATAAGGGAACTTGTTAATTTTCTTTAACGTCACTCTTCCATTTGACATTATTCTTGCCATCAAAGCGTTCGATAGCCATAATAAGTCTTCTTCTGGCTTCAATTGACTTCTTATCGTTCTTAGGACCGGCCCAATACTTACGCTTAGAGCCCAAAGAAGAGACGATAAAGTATGTATTAACATCAGCCGCATATTCATTTCCGTTTAAAGTCACGGTAGACTTGACCTCAATCTCAGGTATCGTTGCAAAACCGTAGGAGTCTTTATTGATCTTGATTCCTTCGGATGTGACCTCTACGGATCTGATGGCTCTTGTCATGTTATAAAGTGAGAAAAGGCCGAAGCAGATACCGTACATGACGATCAAGGCTCCGAAGTTCTCGCTTACTTCGTATATAAATGAATCATCGGCAAAAGTAAAACGTCCTATTGCCCAAAGAAGAATACCCATAACAATAATTACAAGAGCACTTGTAACGGAATAGGTTCTCATTGAATCCTGAGGGAATTCGACTTTTACGGAAGAAGCGGAAGAATCCTGAAGTTCCTTCCTTATATTTTCCAAGGCAACTTCTTCCCTGCGGCGCATTACTTCGCCTATGAACTCAGCAAGGGCAGAATTGGCCTCCTTATTATTAGTCGGACCTACCCAGTATCTTTTTAAGGTCTTAAACTTCTTGCCCCTGATTCTGATGATATGACCTAAGAGAGAAAATCTCTCACGGGCAAAAGGAGAATCAAAGACCAACCTTACATCACCGTCTTCAGACAAAGGATAGCTGTTGCCGTTAACAGTTATCTCAAAATCCGTGACAGATACTTCTTTTATAACTTCAGCCGTAAAAAATCTTGCTACTCCGAGAATAAGGAAAAAGCCAACGAAGCAGCAAAAAAACAAAATGAGGATCCTTACAAAGCGAGGACAAAAAACAGCTGCTATAAGAGCAAGCAAAAGAAGCACGCCGTAAACGACGAACATCTTAAGCTGACTTCTTCTCATGGAAGAAGGATTAAACACTATACTCTTTGAAGACATAACAGTTATTTTAGAAATTCAGACCGACACTGTCAATCGACTGTCAAAAACCTGCCTTGCGAATAGCTTCTACGAGGTTTCTTCCGTAGATCTCAGCACCCAGTGCATTTGGATGAAGCTTATCAAGGAAGTACTCTTCAAGATGAGGAAGAAGCTTAAAGCCGTCTACTACTGTCACGTTCTTATAAGATCCTGCAATTCTCTTAACGTCTTCACAGAACTTTATGAAGACCTCAATCTCATCGAGGTGATCTCCTCTCCATATAGGAGAGATGCAAAGTACGGGAATATCATTTCCATAAACATCCATAAGAACTTTGTAGTATTCCTCTACTGCAGCAGGACCGTCGCCGTACTGATTGGTTCCAAGAGATACAATAATCTTATCGGGAGTATATCCTTCCATCTTCATGAGAGACTTGGCATCGTAGATATATCCGCCGATTCCCTGGTTAATGATGTCATAACCCAAAAGTCTGTTAGCTACGCTTACATAAGTAGCGGAAGATCTTAAAGGACCATAACCCTGTGTTATGGAATCGCCAAGCCACAATACCTTCTCGCCCTTACCAAGAGGCTCATAAGCTGAATCGATATCAAAATTCTTAATATGAACTGTTGCATCCGCAGGAAGATAGATAACTATATCCTTTGTACCTTCCTTAAGTTCAAATGTCAGGCTGCCTTCTTCCTTTAAGTCTTTTACATACTTAATCTCAGTAATAAGGCCGTCTGTCATAATCTCGAAGGAATCGTCCGAGCCCTTCCAGGTGAACTTATAGTCAAAGGAGATTTTCTTCGCATCAGTTCTGATCTCAATTGTCTTGGCAGTAGTAGCCATGGATCTGTCATACCAGAAGTCAAAAGCTCCCTCGAAGTAATCCATCTGAGCCTTTGTATACTGATAAGCTGTCAGATATCCGTCAGAAGTTTCCTCGAAGGAATAGGCACCAAAATATATCTTTTTAAGTTCTTCGTTACTGATAACCATTAGTGTTTACCTCATATTTAACTCAAAGTTTCTGTTATTCAATAATCATTCTTGACATAAGATATTGTATACTCAAATCGGAAGTAAAACGAGGTTTTTATGAATACTGCGAATAACATTATGCAGCTTATCTTCCTTTGTATAAGAGAATCCTCTGGCGTTTCTTCATGGTGTAAGTTCTTTTGCGGTTCAAAAAATAGACCGTGCAACTTGCACGGCCTACTGTGGTTAATCTTATTTAATTCTCAGAATGTTCTTTCTTACGCTTCTCACACTCAGGGCAGTAAGATGTGGGAGCTATCGAGAAGTAAGATTCCTTCCTGAATCCGCACTTGGAACAGATAAATACATATTTGGTAAAAGCACTTCCCATAGTGGTACTCATAAGCCATGTTCCTTCGGAATCATCATCTGCCTTAGGTACCTCACTTGCAGGTGCAGAAGGCTCCTCGCTCTTCTCTTCCTCGGGCTCTTCATTAGTGCTCTCTTCCTTAGCGGCTTCTTCCTGTGCTGCATCCTTGGAAGGAGTTGTCACATGAACGGGGGCGGGAACTATCTCTATAGCTTCATCATCAAGTGAATCAATCCATGTAGCCGGCTTAGGCTCACCAAACACGCAACCGGTGATATAAAAAGGGCAAGCATCACAAGATTCTCTTGCCTCACACATACTGCTGATTCCTCTTAATAACTGCTCCTGCAACTGTTCGCGTTTCTCCATAAACTTTAACTCCTCATTAAGATTCACAAACCCAACAAACAACGTAAATCTTAAATAATCATGCATAAAACA
>JAKSRK010000073.1 GCA_024403655.1 Saccharofermentans sp.
GGAACAAAAAATAACACCGCCATAAGCGGTGTTACTTTTTGTAATCAATCTACTATATATTAGAGAACGCTTGTTTTAAGCTGATCATATGCTGCTTTTGCTGTCTGTCTGACGCTGGGGTCAGGATCTGCAAATGCCAGCTTCTTAACGTACTCCTCGCAATGCTTTGCCTGTATAGTTGCAGCTGATGTTGCTGCCATAGCACGTACCATCGGAACCGAGTCACGAAGCAGAGGGATTAGTGCCATTCCACTCTCGTATGTTGCTACTTTACCCAGTGCCAAAGCAACTGCCTCTCTAACCTCGGGGTCTGCATCTTCTGCAAATTTCTGGAGATTGGCGAGCTTTCCCTTGGCTGCGAGTTTCTCAATTTTTGCTTTAAGACTGTCAACTCTTGCCATTTTGTTGCTCCTTCTTCATTTGTATATTTCAATTATAAAACGTCAACGACTATTTAAATGTTAATTATTTATGACTAATCTATTAACGAGTTGAATTGCTTATGTTGTTATTATACACTACTGCCATATTTTTGATATCAGATTTGAGGTTTCTCTATGATAAACAAGTCCAAATCCAGCCTTGCTTTTTTGCTTGCCGCATGTACCGTTTTATCCGCTTGTTCCAAGCGTTTACCGCCTGAAACACTGCCTTCGGTGACTGCCACAACAGCCCCTTCCGAGACGAGTATTGAGGAGACTGAAGCAACGACAACCGAGACTGAAGAAACGACCATAAATGTGGGGCCGAACAGTGAGAGTTGTGAGGCTACTTTGCCCGTTGAAGTCTACGGTAATCTTAACGTATATCAGAAATATCTGACAGACTCAGACTTCAGAGCCATCAATCTGGACGGAGTATGTATCAATTCTCTTAATTACTCCAACGGTTTCATAAATGACGCGACAATCAACACTCTGGTAAATGACTGGGGATGTGATGTCTTGAGATTCTCAATGAATGTTGAAGAGGACATCGGCGGTTATGCAAGTAATCCTGATGTCAAGTTCGCTGAGGCCTGTAGTGTAATTGATATGTGCATCGCTAACGGATGCTACGTAATTATCGACTGGAATCTTGTATCCGGCTGTAATCCGGGTGAATACGAAGATCTTGCAACTGATTTTTTCTCCAGACTTGCAGCTATTTATACTGACGTTCCTAATGTTATCTATGAGATCTCAAGCGGTGCTTCCTTTGCTTCGGGCACGCAGGAGGAAACAGATGAAGAACCCGACGAGGATGAGTATCAGGAGAGCACAGATGTCTGGGACGATGAGATTAGACCTTATTCTGCTTCTCTTATTGAGTCCATAAGGGAATATGATTCAGACTGTGTAATTATCGTTCAGACTCCTGTACAGGAGGACTGCTTAAGCGACGTAGCCAATAATCCGCTTGAATATTCAAATATCATCTATTCCATCTCGATATTCGGTGAGTACGATGAAGTTATGGGTCAGGAGCTTATAGATATCTCCGAAGAAGGCCTTCCCATGATCTGTACTGACTTAAGAATCTATGGTGAGGACAATGAGTTCCTGGAAAATGACTTCACAAGCTACGATGAACTTCTTAAGAGCGAATATATCTCCTGGTGTGCTTACTACATCGGCGGAGATGCTTCTTACGGCAATATGATCGACAATTCCTATATGGATGCTCAGGCAGTAGCTGATGCCCACTGGCCCGATGTCTATATAACTGAGACCGGCTTATTTATCAGAGACGTCATTATCGAGAATGCTCTGGATCGTGAAGACTACTATCAGAGAAGACTTGAAGAAGAGACAGAGGATGGAGACGAATATGACGACGATGAGGAAGATGAGGACGATACGACCTCTTCAACTCAAGGGTAATATTGCACAATAAAAGAACTGCGGTTACTGATATATTTTACCCACTTTATCGATTGTTATAAGGAATTTGCCAAAACGTTCTTTGGTGTTTGTAGGCATTAGCCATTTTTGCTATAATTTCTCTGTATTTTTTATTTTACAGAGGTGTAGATCTTGCGGTTCTTCAGATCATCAGCGACACTTATGATCATGGTCATGTGCATGTCTGCTTTGACAGGCGGGTGTGACCGTACTGTGACGCAGGTAAGGGAGAGCAATCTGGCTACTTCCGAGACTTCCGCAGAAGTAAGCGAGACAGAAGCGACAACTGAAGCTACACCCACGCCTGCTCCTACACCTACACCGATTCCCGAACCTGAACATATTAATGTCAGCTTTATCGGAGACTGTACTCTTGCAGATGCTCTTGCCTGGAGCGGAGCTGCAGGAAGCTTTGATGCAGTTATTGAGGAAGAAGGATACGAGTACTGTTTCCAGAATGCCGCATCTTATCTTGAGCAGGATGATATGACACTTGCTAACTTTGAGGGTACCATTACGGATTCCACATCGCATTTGACCAAGGAATTCGTTTTCGGTGCCCCTTTTGATTATACGCA
Source organism: Saccharofermentans sp. (assembly GCA_024403655.1). GTDB lineage: Bacteria > Bacillota > Clostridia > Saccharofermentanales > Saccharofermentanaceae > Saccharofermentans. The sequence continues at coordinate 2,462 of JAKSRK010000073.1, forward strand.
GATTCTTTTGAACGGCAGTATTGAGGCTGTTAACCTTGCCAATAACCACAGCTACGATTATCTCGCGCAGGGCCTTCAGGATACACAGGATGCGATGGATGAGATTGGCGTGGCATGGAGCAATCAGCAGAGCGTGGCTATTTATGAGGTCAGGGGAGTAAAGATCGGAATGTTCGGCATCGACTATGTATCCGGAGATTCCACATCGATGGCTTATCCTCTTATTGACGAACTTAAGGAAGAAGGCTGCAACATAATTATCGCATCGTGCCACTGGGGAGAGGAGAGAGATTATTCTCCGAGGACTGCCCAGGTGACGGCTGCGCACGATCTTATAGATTACGGAGTCGACATTATCGTAGGTACACACCCTCACAGACTCCAGCCGATTGAAATGTATAACGGCAAGTATATCCTTTACAGCATTTCGAACTTCTGTTTTGGCGGTAATACGGGATTATCTGATCCCGACTCATGTATAGTTCAGTGCGAATTCGTAATGAACGAAGATAACTCTGCGGTGGCTGAATACAATCTTAATATCGTTCCTTTCAGTCAGACGAGTACAAGACCGGGCAATGACTACTGTCCCATACCGTACGAGTGGGGAACGGACGACTACTACAGAGTGATGGAGAGACTTAGCTGGTCTCAGGAAGATGAGTAAATAACACCTGGTATGGTGCATTAAGAATACGGAGGCAATTATGGCAACAGGAAAAGTATTGGTGGTTATGGGATCTGATTCGGATTTCCCTGTAATGGAGGGGTGCTTTAAGATCCTGAAGAGATTCAACGTAGAGTTCGAGGCTCATGTAGCTTCTGCTCACAGAACTCCCGACAGAGCTGTAAAGCTGTCTAGGGAAGCAAAGGACAACGGTTTTAAGGTCGTTATCGCTGCAGCAGGTCTTGCTGCTCACCTGGGCGGTGTATTAGCTGCCAATACGACACTTCCCGTGATTGGCGTACCCTGTAAGGGCGGAGCTCTTAACGGTGTAGATGCTCTTTATGCGACTGTTCAGATGCCTTCTGGTATTCCCGTAGCGACAGTAGCAATCGACGGCGGAACGAATGCGGGTATTCTCGCATGCCAGATCCTTGCTACTGCAGATGAAGAATTAGCAGACAAGATTGCTTCTTATAAGCAGGAACTTGCTGATTCGGTTGATGCAAGAGATCAGAGACTTCAGGACAAGATTAATAATATGGAGGGCTAATCTACATGAGCGGATTATTCGGAGTAATTGACACAAAGGGTTCATCAGAGAACATCACAAAGACAGCTTATTACGGCGTATTCTCTTTGCAGCACAGAGGCCAGGAGTCCGCAGGTATCGCTGTAAACAACAACGGTACATTCATGGTACATAAAAGACCCGGTCAGGTAGCTGATATCTTCGACGACATCACACTTTCTGCATTGAGCGGTCAGTGCGCAGTATGTCATGCAAGAGGCGGTTCTGACAGAGAGACAGGATCAGATGCCATTCAGCCTATCCTTATCAAGTCCGGAGTTGGTAACATCGCCATGAGTTCCGATTCCGTTATCCTTAATGCTGATGCACTCAGAGATAACCTTAAGAGCATGGGTGCCATATTCCAGACAAATATCGATTCAGAGCTTATCCTCTCCATGTTCTCCAAGAACAGAATCGCTACTGATTCATGCGAAGAGGCTCTTCTTAAGACAATGAAGGAGATGAAGGGTGTTTACGCACTTATCCTCATGACTGAGAACAAGCTTATCGGTGTAAGAGATCCTCACGGTATGAGACCTCTTGCTCTTGCTAAGAAGGGTGACATGTGGATGCTTTCTTCTGAGAACTGCGCATTCGATGCACTTGACGCTGAGTTCGTAAGAGACCTTGAGCCCGGTGAGGTTATCTCCATTTCTTCTGAGGGCATTAAGTCATGCTACTACGAAGAAGATAAGACAAATGAGCAGAGAGTTAAGGACGGTAAGGTATGTATCTTCGAGTACGTTTATGTTGCTCGTCCCGACTCCGTTATCGATAACACATCCATCTTCGATTCAAGATACAGAGCAGGTCAGGCTCTTGCCAAGGAGCATCCCTGTGACTGTGATCTCGTAATCGGTGCACCTGACTCCGGTAATGCTGCAGCACTCGGATTTGCTGACGGCCTCGGAGTACCTTACGGAATGGGTCTTCTTAAGAACAGATACGTAGGAAGAACTTTCATCAAGAGTACTCAGGAGCAGAGAGAACTTGCAGTAAGAATGAAGTTCGCAGTGCTTAAGACTGCAGTAGCAGGCAAGAGAATCGCTATTGTAGATGACTCTCTCGTAAGAGGTACTACTACAAAGCACATCATCAGATTCCTTAAGGACAACGGCGCTAAGGAAGTACACGTAAGACTTGCTTCTCCCGAAGTTAAGTTCCCCTGCTGCTACGGCGTTAATGCATCCAAGGGTACAGACCTTCCTGCAACAAGAATGTCCGTACAGGAGATCAGCGACATGATCGGTGCAGATTCATTAGGTTACATCAGCCTTGATTCTTTGAAGAAGTCTCTTGACGGTATCCACTGCGGTGTCTGCTCAGCATGCTTCGACGGCAATTATGTTGCAGGTCAGGAAGAGAGCAGCGACAGCGTACATAACGTGAAGTATAACTAAGACTCACAGGAGATAAAAAAGAAATGAAGATTGCAGTATTTGTTTCAGGAGGCGGCACTAACCTCCAGTCGATTATCGACAGCATTAAGAGCGGTTACCTTGAGAATATCGAGATATCTTTGGTAGTCTCATCCAACAAGGACGCTTATGCGCTTACAAGAGCAGCTGAGAATAACATCCCCGCAAAGGTGTTGTCCGTAAAGGACTTCAGCGGAAGAGACAAGTGGGATGAGGCTGTACTTGATGCCGTACAGGAGTCAGGCGCAGAGCTTATCGTTCTTGCAGGTTACCTTTCGCTTCTAGGAACAATGGTGGTACACGCTTATTCCAACAGAATCATCAACATCCATCCCTCACTTATTCCTTCTTTCTGCGGCGGTGGTATGTATGGTATTAAGCCTCACATCGCAGTTCTTGCAAGAGGCGCGAAAGTATCAGGCGCCACTGTGCATTTCGTAAATGAGTGCTACGACGAAGGCCCCATCATCCTTCAGAAGGCGGTTGACGTTAAGTGGGATGACACACCCGAAGTACTGCAGCAGAGAATAATGAAGGAATGCGAGCAGGTGATTCTTCCTAAGGCGATTAAGCTTATCTCCGAGGGTAAGGTCACTATCGAAAATAATATTGCTTACGTAAAAGAATAATTTTGGAGGAAAATAATATGCAGACACTGAACATCTCAGAACTACTTAAGAACAACCCTTATCCCGGAAGAGGAATCATCATCGGTAAGTCTTCTGACGGAAAGAGCGCAGTAACAGCTTACTTCATCATGGGAAGAAGCGCATCCAGCCGTAACAGAGTATTTACTACTACTGAAGATGGTATTCAGACAGAGGCATTTGATCCCAGCACACTTCTCGTTGCACCTGAGCTTATTATCTATCACCCTGTAAGAGTACTTGGCAATACTACTATCGTTACTAATGGTGATCAGACAGATACTGTTCGTGATGGCCTTGCTGAAGGTAAGACATTTGAAGAGTCTTTAAGAGAGAGAAAGTACGAGCACGATGCTCCTAACTATACTCCCAGAATCTCCGGTGTTATGAACGTTGCTGACGGCAACTACGATTACGCTTTGTCTATCCTTAAGTCTGATGACGGTGATCCTGACTGCTGCATCAGAAACACATATACATACGATAATCCCAAGGCAGGCGAGGCAAGATTCATCCACACATACATGGGTGACGGCAACCCTCTTCCCAGCTTCGAGGGAGAGCCTGAGAAGGTATCTATCGAGGGTGATATCGATTCTTTCACAAACCTTCTCTGGGAGAGCCTCAACGAGGACAATAAGGTATCTCTCTTTGTAAGATATATTGACATCGCTACAGGCGAGTGCGAGACAAGAATCGTAAATAAGAATCAGTGATTAAAGAAATAAGGAGGACATTATAAATGTCAAACGAAATGCAGTTAAAGTACGGTTGTAATCCCAATCAGAAGCCATCCCGAGTATATATGAACGATGGTTCCGAACTTCCCATCGAGGTTCTTAACGGTAAGCCCGGTTATATTAACCTTCTCGATGCTTTCAACGGCTGGCAGCTTGTTAAGGAGCTTAAGGCAGCTACAGGCCTTCCTGCAGCAACTTCCTTTAAGCACGTTTCTCCTGCAGGTGCTGCTGTAGGACAGCCTCTTTCAGATGTTCTTAAGAAGATCTACTGGGTAGATGATCTCGGTGAGCTTTCTCCTCTTGCATGCGCTTATGCACGTGCACGTGGTGCAGACAGAATGTCTTCATTCGGTGACTTTATCTCCCTTTCTGACAAGGTAGATGTATGCACAGCAAAGATGATCCAGCGTGAGGTATCTGACGGTGTTATCGCTCCTGACTACGAGCCTGAGGCACTTGAGATCCTTAAGACAAAGAAGAAGGGTAACTACGCTATCATCAAGATCGATCCCAATTACGTTCCCGCTCCTCTTGAGCACAAGGAAGTATTCGGTGTTACTTTTGAGCAGGGTAGAAATGAGCTCGTAATCGACGACAAGCTCTTCGAGAATATCCCAACAGCTAACAAGAATTTCCCTGAGCAGGCTAAGAGAGATCTTATTATCTCCCTTATCACACTTAAGTACACACAGTCCAACTCTGTATGCTACGTTAAGGATGGTCAGGCAATCGGTATCGGTGCTGGTCAGCAGTCCAGAATCCACTGCACACGTCTTGCAGGTTCCAAGGCTGATAACTGGTGGCTTCGTCAGTCTCCTGAGGTTCTTAACCTTCCTTTCCGTGAGGATATCAAGAGAGCTGACAGAGACAATTCTATCGACCTTTACATCGGTGAGGACTACATGGATGTACTCGCTGAGGGTAAGTGGCAGAACATCTTCACAACAAAGCCCGAAGTATTCACAGCTGAGAAGAAGAGAGCTTGGCTTGATCAGCTTACAGATGTAGCTCTTGGTTCTGATGCATTCTTCCCCTTCTCCGATAACATCGAGCGTGGTTACAGAAGTGGTGCAAGATACATTGCCCAGCCCGGTGGATCCGTAAGAGATGACCTCGTAATCAAGGCATGTGATGACCTCGGTCTTGCTATGGCATTCACAGGCATCAGACTTTTCCACCATTAATAGATATTAGGAGAAAACAAAATGAAAGTATTGGTAGTAGGCGGCGGCGGAAGAGAGCACGCTATCATCATGAAGCTCTCTGAGAGCCCCAAGGTCGATGAAATTTTCTGCGCTCCCGGTAACGGCGGTATCTCCAAGTTCGCTAAGTGCTATGACGTTAAGGCTACAGATGTAGAGGGCATGGTAGCTCTTGCAAAAGAGCTTAAGCCCGACATGGTAGTTGTAGCTCCTGACGATCCTCTTGTACTCGGTATGACTGACAAGATGCAGGAAGCAGGCTTTAAGACATTCGGTCCCAAGGCTAACGCTGCAATCATCGAAGGTTCCAAGGTATTCTCCAAGGACCTCATGAAGAAGTACGACATCCCTACGGCTTTCTACGAGGTATTTACCGAGAGTGAGCCTGCAATCGAGTACCTTAAGAAGCAGAATTCTTATCCTGCAGTTATCAAGGCTGACGGACTTGCACTCGGTAAGGGTGTTATCATCGCTCAGAACGAGGAAGAGGCAGTTACTGCCATCCACGAGATGATCGATGACTTGAAGTTCGGTAAGAGCAGCAGCCGTATCGTAATCGAGGAATTCCTCACAGGTCCCGAAGTATCCGTTCTTGCATTTACAGACGGTGAGACTATGGTTCCCATGATCTCTTCCATGGACCACAAGAGAGCACTCGACAACGACAGAGGTCTTAATACCGGCGGTATGGGTACAGTATCTCCCAACCCTTACTACACGAAAGATGTAGCCAAGGAGTGCATGGAGAAGATCTTCATCCCTACAATGGAAGCCATGAATAAGGAAGGCAGAACTTTTGAAGGATGCCTTTACTTTGGCCTCATGATCACACCCAAGGGTCCCAAGGTAATCGAGTATAACTGCCGCTTCGGTGATCCCGAGACACAGGTTGTACTTCCCATGCTCGATGCTGACCTCTATGAGATCTTCGATGCTATCTACGATCACAGACTTAAGGATGTAGATATCAAGTGGCACGACGGAGCCTGCGCATGTGTAATCATGGCTTCAGGCGGATATCCTTCAAGCTACAAGAAGGGCATCCCCATGGAAGGCTTCGACGACAAGGGTCAGGTAGAAGGCTGCTTCGTATACCATGCAGGTACAAAGCTTGACGACAACAATACATTCCTTACAAACGGTGGCCGAGTAATCGGTGTTACATCCAGAGGCGAGTGCCTTAAGTGTGCTCTTAATAAGGCTTACGAAGGTGTATCAAAGATCTCCTTCGAAGGTGCTCACTACAGGAACGATATCGGAAAGAGAGCTCTTGAAGCAAAATGAGAATAGGCCTTTACGGCGGATCTTTTGATCCTATCCATAATGGACACTTATCGATCGTCCGCGGCGCTTTAAAAAGCGGCGCGGTCGATCTTGTTATTGTGATCCCTACAGCCAGGAACCCCTTCAAGAGGGGTAAGAACTTAAGTCCTGCTCCTTACAGGTTCTACATGACCAAGGAGGCGGTAGAAGGCGAGAATAAGGTAATAGTAAGTGACTGCGAATTCTTTATGGACGGCATCAGCTACACTGTTAATACTCTTCGTCACTTAACTGCAAAAGCCACCATGACTAATCTTCTTAAGGAAGAAGGCATCTCCGATAAGAAAGCAGCTGAAGCTCACGACTTCTTCTGGCTTTGCGGTTCGGACATTCTGACTTCTTTTGATAAGTGGTACAAGGCTGATGAGATAATCAGCATGGTATCCCTTCTGGTGGCCTCAAGGCCCGGAGAAACGATCGATATCGACTCTGAGAGAATCAGACTCGGCAAAGCCTTCGGACATGAAATACCCGTCCTTAAATTCGATATAGACGGTGTTGAAGTATCTTCATCCGATCTTAAGAGAAGAAAGAAGTTCGTAGACATCCCTCAGGAAGCCAAAGACTTCATCAAAGAGCATGCTCTTTATTCCTATTCGGATGTCTGGGAGGCTGTATCTGACGATGCTGCCAATAAGGTATTAGACTTTGCTATAGAGCTGTATCCCATCTTAAAGAAGAAGAGACTTCTTCATACTATTAATACCGGACTACTGTCAGCGCATCTGGCTCTTAACAACAATGCAGACGTAGACAAGGCATTAATTGCCGGAGTTCTTCACGACTGTGCCAAGGAGCTTAGCGAAGAAGAGCAGAGGGATATGGCAGCAAGAAGATCCGGTGATACCTTTACCGACTTTAAGCTTTTGCATTCTCCTGCGGGAGCAACCATGGCAAAGGAGAAGTTCGGAATAGAAGACGAAGAGATACTAAATGCAATTACTTACCATACGACCGGAAGAGGCGGCATGACCACAATCGATAAGATTGTCTACCTTGCAGATAAGATTGAACCGGCAAGAACCTACACCGACTTAAGCCTTATGCGTAAGACGGCTGAGACTGACCTTGATTCTGCCGTAAGGATGTGCCTTAAGTCCGTAATGGGCAAGTTCGATAAGCAGGGCAGAAAACACCATCCTCTTACCAATGATTTTGCAAGAGATATGGGTTTAGTATAATTTGTGATAGAATAAGAAAAAACACTCAAGGAGATATACCTGATGACAAGTAAAGAACTCGCAGATAAGATCGCAGAAGCTTTGGACAGCAAGAAAGGTATCGATATCGAAGTCATTGATGTAATGGATAAGACAACACTTGCTGACTATTTTGTCATTGCAAGCGGTAACTCCACTACCCAGATCAAGGCTCTTTCAGATGAGGTTGAATTCGTTCTTAAGAAGGAATACGGCCTTTATCCCGACCATGTAGAGGGAAGAAGCGGTGACAGATGGATGCTTCTTGACTATAAGGACGTAGTAGTACATGTCTTCCATCCCGAAGACAGAGCTCACTATAATCTTGAGAAGCTCTGGTCAACAAAGAAGCCTGAAGCTTAATAAGAACCAAAAGCAATACAAGAAA
>JAKSRK010000074.1 GCA_024403655.1 Saccharofermentans sp.
TCTGACGGTTGTTCCGTTTTTCTTCAACTGGAATAATTTTTCCATTCAGACACCTCCATTAGTAGATAGAAACTATAATAAATATTAATTGAGTAAGTGACATAAAGCAATCTGCTAATGTATACTTCAAACAGAGGTAAATATGGACATATTGCATGAGAAAAGAAGAAAACTCGAGATATATCTGGCCGGGCTTCAAACGGCTGCGGTAGCATTCTCTTCGGGAGTCGATTCGACCTTCCTTCTTATGGTTGCAAAAGAGGTGCTCGGCGATAATGTTATAGCCGTTACTGCGGTATCAAGTGTTATCCCTCAAAGGGAGATAGAAGAAGCAGAGAAGTTCTGCGAAGAACATAATATAAAGCATCTTCCGATAAGTATCGACGTCCTGTCGATGGATGCCTTTAAAACCAATCCTCCCGATCGCTGCTACCACTGTAAAAAGAGAATCTTTACGGAGATTATTAGTGCAGCTTCATCTATGGGAATTACTGATATTCTTGAAGGCTCCAATACGGATGACGACGGAGACTATCGTCCCGGCATGAAAGCCATAAAGGAACTTAATGTAAAAAGCCCTTTGAAGGAAGCAGGCCTTAGCAAGGAAGATATAAGAGCCTTGTCTGAAGAGATGGGACTTAATACCTGGAATAAGCCGTCCTTTGCATGTCTTGCTTCAAGATTTGTCTATGGTGATCCGATCACCGAAGAGAAACTTCTCATGACGGATAAGGCTGAAGAACTCTTGCTGAGTCTTGAGTTCAGACAGTTCAGAGTAAGGATTCACGACAATATCGCCAGGATAGAGATTTTGCCTGAGGATTTCCCCAGACTTATGGCTGAAGATATAAGAGAAAAGGTTTATGCTGAACTTAAGAATATGGGATTTGACTATGTTACCATGGACCTTAAAGGTTATAGGACAGGCAGCATGAACGAGACATTAAGGAACAGATGATATGCAGGAACAATTCTCAAGAACAGGTTTACTTATAGGAGAAGAAGGCGTCGAGAAGCTTAAGAATTCCCGCGTTGCCGTATTCGGTGTCGGAGGTGTCGGAGGATTTGCCGTTGAAGCACTTGCAAGGGCGGGTGTAGGTTCTCTCGATCTTATAGATAACGATACGGTATGTCTTTCCAACCTTAACAGACAGATTATTGCCACTCATTCAACAATCGGAATGAATAAGACGGAAGTAGCAAGAGACCGCATCAGGGACATTAATCCCGACTGTAAAGTTCAGGTCTACAATACCTTCTATCTTCCCGATACGGCTGATACTTTTGATTTTAAAGAGTATGACTACATTATCGATGCCATAGATACCGTTACGGGTAAGATCGAGATGATAGTTCGCGCCAATGAAGCAGGGACTCCCATAATAAGTTCCATGGGTGCAGGCAATAAAATGGATCCTACCAGGTTTGAGGTAAGCGATATATATAAGACATCAATCTGTCCTCTTGCCAAAGTTATGAGAAGAGAACTTAAGAAGAGAAATATTCCTCATCTTAAGGTTGTATATAGTAAAGAAGAACCATTTAAGCCGCAGCAGATAGAAGGAGCACAGCAGGAAGGAAGGAGATCGACACCGGGTTCACTGTCCTTCGTACCTTCAGTGGCAGGCCTTATAGTAGCAGGTGAAGTAATAAAGGATATTATCGGGTATAACCCGGAAAGATGAGGGGACACATGAACGAGACAATCAAGACACTTAAGACAAGAAGAAGCTGCAGAAGTTTTAAGCCTGAAATGGTAAAAGACTCCGAACTTAAGGCTATCGTTGAAGCAGGTACTTATGCCGCTACCGGTATGGGTAAGCAAAGTCCGATTATTATTGCTGTAACTGATAAGGAACTTCGCGATCAGATTGCTGAAGAGAACAGAAAAATCGGCGGATGGAATGAAGGCTTTGATCCTTTCTACGGAGCTCCTGTTATCCTCATCGTTCTTGCTGATAAGAGTGTTCCCACATATCTTTACGACGGCTCTCTTGTAATGGGTAATCTTATGAATGCTGCCAGCAGCCTCGGCGTTGCAAATATATGGATTCACAGAGCCAAGGAAGAATTCGAATCTGAATTCGGTAAGTCTCTTCTTAAGAAGCTCGGTATTGAAGGCGATTACGAAGGTATTGGTCACTGTGCACTCGGATACGATGCGAAGGAAGCAAATGCCGCTGCTCCCCGTAAGGAGAATTACGCGTACTTCATCTGATTCGTGAATACCTGTAAACGGAAACGTTGCCATAAGAAGATATAAAAAATCTTCTATTTACAAGATATAGTACAAATGTTAATATCCAGAAGATAAACCAAACCGTTGACGCGGAGATAAAGGTGATCATGATCCCACAGAGAGCCGGCGATGCTGAGAATCCGGCGGAAAACAAGTCATCAAATGGACCGCTGAGGGTGCAGTCAAATGCTATAAGCAAAGTATTCTGCAACGCGAAGGCATGCGTTACTTGCCGGGGATATGCTAGTATCTCGCTAAGTGCACGACTTATGTCGTGAATCAAGGTGGCACCGCGAATTAATTCGTCCTTGACAGAATCATCAATGTTCTGTCGAGGACTTTTTGTTTCCTCCGGAACTTGAAAAGGAGGCATTTATATGAAGATTTTACCTGAGCTTTCCAAGGTAAAGCAGATTGCAGCAGAGGGGAAGTACGACATCATTCCGATCAGTACTGAGATCCTTGCTGACATCAGGACTCCGATTGAGACACTGAAGGTCCTGAAGAATGTATCGACTCACTGCTATATGCTTGAGTCCGTTGCCGAGAATGAGAAGTGGGGAAGATATACATTCCTTGGTTTTGATCCCAAGTTCTCAGTTGATGTTGATTCCGGCAAGATGAGAATCGGAGACGTAACGGTTGAGACTGATGATCCCAACAAGTATTTAAGACAGATTTTAAGCGAATACAGAAGTCCGAGATTTTCTTACCTTCCTCCTTTTACAGGCGGACTTGTAGGATATTTCTCTTACGACTATCTCTACTACAGTGAGCCTACAGCCAAGGTTGACATGGTTGACGAAGAAGGCTTCAAAGACGTAGATCTTATGCTCTTTGATAAGGTTATTGCTTTCGATAACTACGCACAGAAGATAATAATCATTGCAAATATGTACGTAAGTGACGGCGATGTAGGTTATAACAAGGCCGTTATGGAGATTGAAAGAATAAAAGACCTTATCGTTAACGGTAAGGCTACAGGAGAGCACAAGGGTAATCTCCTCGAAGAACCCCAGCCTTTGTTCAATAAGGAAACCTTCTGCGACATGGTAGAGAAGGCAAGAAAGTATATCTACGAAGGAGATATCTTCCAGGTTGTTCTCTCTAACCGCCTGAGTGCAAGATTTGACGGAAGTCTTCTTGATACATACAGATACTTAAGAACGATTAACCCTTCTCCTTATATGTTCTACTTCTCCGGAACGGATGTTGAAGTAGCAGGAGCTTCTCCTGAGACTCTCGTAAACCTTAAGGACGGAGTACTTCATACATTCCCTCTGGCAGGAACAAGACCCAGAGGAAAGACAGAGGAAGAGGATTTGGAGCTCGAAAGGGGTCTTCTTTGCGATGAGAAGGAACTTGCAGAGCACAACATGCTTGTTGACCTTGGCCGTAACGACCTCGGAAAGATAAGTAAGTTCGGTACAGTTGAAGTAGAGAAGCTTCATTCCATCGAGCGTTTCTCACACGTTATGCATATCGGTTCTACAGTAAGAGGCAACATCAGAGAAGATAAGGATGCTCTTGATGCTGTTGAGGCTGTACTTCCCGCAGGTACCCTGTCCGGTGCTCCCAAGATCAGAGCGTGCCAGATTATAGGAGAACTCGAGAACAACAAGCGCGGCATCTACGGCGGTGCTATCGGATATATCGATTTCTCAGGCAATATGGATACCTGTATCGCCATAAGAATCGCATATAAGAAGAACGGCAAAGTATTCGTCAGAAGCGGAGCCGGTATCGTATACGATTCAGTTCCCGAGAAGGAATACGAGGAGACACTTAATAAAGCAAGAGCAGTGATTAATGCTCTTAAGGCAGCACAGGAGGAAGAGTTATGATTTTACTTATAGATAATTACGACAGCTTTTCCTATAACCTCTTCCAGTTTATCGGAAGCATAACGGAAGATATTAAAGTAATTCGTAACGATGAGCTTACGGTTAAGGAGATTGAAGAGCTTAATCCTTCAAGGATAGTTATTTCTCCCGGTCCCGGAAGACCTGAAGATGCAGGCGTTATTGTAGACGTAGTAAAAGAGCTTAAAGGCAAGTTCCCGATTATGGGTGTCTGCCTCGGACATCAGGCTATATCAATGGCATTCGGAGCAACCGTTACATACGCACCCAAGCTTATGCACGGTAAGCAGTCCGAAGTTAAGCTGGATACCGGCGACAAGCTTTTCGAGGGGCTTCCTGAGAATATAATGGTAGCAAGATACCACTCACTTATTGCCGATAAGGATACAATCCCCGATTGCCTTAAGGTAACGGCTGTAACCAAGGACGGCGAAGTAATGGCGGTATCTCATAAGGAATATCCCGTTTACGGAGTTCAGTTCCATCCCGAATCAATAATGACGCCGGACGGCATGCAAATACTTAAAAACTTTATAAAGGAGTGACACAAAGATGATTAAGGAAGCAATTGTAAAGATAGTAAACAAAGAAGACCTCACTTACGATGAGGCATTCACAGTAATGAACGAGATTATGAGCGGTGAGACTACACCTACTCAGAACGCTGCTTTCCTCGCAGCTCTTTCCGCAAAGAGTGCTAAGGCAGAGACAACAGCCGAGATTGCTGGCTGTGCTGCAGCCATGAGATCTCATGCTACTCCTGTAGAGACAGGTATGGATATTCTTGAGATTGTAGGTACAGGCGGAGACGGAGCTCACAGCTTCAATATCTCAACAGTATCCGCTCTTGTATGTGCTGCAGGCGGAGTTAAGGTAGCAAAGCACGGTAACAGAGCAGCTTCTTCAAAGTGCGGTACTGCTGACTGCCTTGAAGCTTTGGGTGTTAATATCAATCAGGATCCTGAGATGTGCGTTAAACTTTTGAACGAAGTAGGTATGTGTTTCTTCTTTGCTCAGAAGTACCATTCTTCCATGAAGTATGTAGGTGCTATTCGTAAGGAGCTCGGCTTCAGAACAGTATTTAATATCTTAGGCCCATTAACAAATCCCGGTAAGCCTACAATGCAGCTTCTCGGTGTTTACGATGAGTACCTTATCGAACCCCTCGCAAGAGTTCTTATGTCATTGGGCGTTAAGCGCGGTATGGTTGTTTACGGTATGGATAAGCTCGACGAGATCTCACTTAGTGCTCCTACTAAGGTATGCGAATTCAAGGACGGCTGGTATAAGGTTTACGAGATTACTCCCGAGCAGTTCGGTATCGAGCGTTGCACCAAGGATGATCTTAAGGGTGGAGAGCCTGCCGAGAATGCTCAGATTGTAAGAGATCTTCTTGACGGACAGAAGGGTCACAAGAGAAATACTGTTCTTCTTAATGCAGGTGCAGGTCTTTATATCGCAGGCAAGGCTGATTCCTTCGAAGAGGGTGTTAAGCTTGCAGGTGAACTTCTTGATTCCGGTAAGGTTAAGGAAACACTTGAGAAGTTCATTAAGATTAGTAACGAGGAGATCTGATTAAGATGACTATCCTGGACGAACTTGCTGCTTACGCCAAGGAAAGAACCGAGGCAAATAAGGCTAAGATATCTCTTGCGTCAATAAGACGTGAAGCAGAAGATTTGCCCCGCCTTGACTTCGCTTTTGAAAAGTCTCTGGCGAAGGAAGGATTGTCTTTTATCTGTGAATGCAAGAAGGCTTCTCCTTCCAAGGGACTGATCGCGGAACATTTTCCTTATCTTGATATAGCAAAGGAATACGAAGCTGCAGGTGCAGACTGTGTATCGGTCCTTACTGAGCCCAAGTGGTTCCTCGGCTCTGACGAGTACTTAAGAGAAATAGCTTCTGCAGTTAAGATTCCCTGCCTTCGCAAGGACTTCACAGTAGATGAATACATGATTCACGAAGCCAGAGTTCTTGGTGCATCCGCAGTTCTTCTAATCTGTTCTATCCTGTCGACAGAACAGATTAAGGAATATATCGATATTTGTGATTCACTTGGACTTTCAGCTATCGTAGAGACTCATGACGAGAATGAGATTTGTTCTGCGCTTGATGCAAAGGCCAGAATCGTCGGTGTTAATAACAGAAACCTTAAGGACTTTACGGTTGATACCGGCAATAGTGCCAACCTTAGAAAGCTCGTTCCTTCAGATGTTCTTTTTGTTGCGGAAAGCGGCATTAAGGATCATGAAGATGCAGTCAAACTCAAGGCAATCGGTGCAGATGCTATTCTTGTCGGTGAGACTATGATGAGAGCTTCTGATAAGACACTTATGCTTAAGACTTTGAAGGGTGATTTATGATAGTAAAGTTCTGCGGCTTAAGACGTGAAGAAGACATCAAGTCAGTTAATGCCACCGGGCCCGACCTTGTAGGATTTATCCTCGTTAAGGGCAGAAGAAGATATATCGAACCAGAAGTCATAAGAAGTCTCAGAGTGGGACTTGATAAAGACATAAAGGTTGTCGGCGTCTTTATTGATGAAGATATCAATGTCGTAAAGTCTCTTATTGAAGATAAGACGATAGACATTGCTCAGCTTCACGGAAGCGAGTCGAATGAATATATAAAAGAACTTAAGGCTTCAACAGGAGCTACCATAATTAAGGCCATAGGAATCAGATCCCCCGAAGATATCAAAAGGGCTGAAGAATCCTGTGCGGACCTCATTATCGTTGATTCTCCCGGAGGCGGAACGGGCTCTCCTTTTGACTGGGAATTGTTGAAAAAGATTAAAAGAGAGTATATTCTTGCAGGCGGAATCAATGTTGATAATTTGCCTGAAGCCATGCTGAAGCTTAATCCTTACGGATTTGATATCAGCTCAGGCATAGAGACTGACGGGCTTAAGGATGAAGAGAAGATGAAGGCCGTTATGGCCATAATAAAGAAAGGATGAACAGGAAGTGGAGACAGAAGGAAGATTCGGTATACACGGCGGACAGTATATCCCTGAAACACTGATGAATGCCGTTAACGAACTTACGGCTGCTTACGAGCACTATAAGAACGATCCCGAGTTCAACAGAGAACTTCAGGAGCTTTTTAACGAATACGCTAACAGACCTTCAAGGCTTTATTATGCCAAGAAGATGACAGAGGACTTAGGCGGTGCAAAGATCTATCTTAAGAGAGAGGATCTTAACCACACCGGTGCTCATAAGATTAATAACGTATTAGGTCAGGCTCTTCTTGCAAAGAAGATGGGCAAGACAAGACTTATCGCTGAGACAGGTGCAGGACAGCATGGTGTTGCAACCGCTACTGCCGCTGCTCTTATGGGTATGGAATGCGTGGTCTTCATGGGTGAAGAAGATACAAAGAGACAGGCTCTTAATGTATACAGAATGAGACTTCTCGGTGCTGAAGTTATTCCCGTTAAGACAGGTACAGCTACTCTTAAGGATGCTGTATCCGAAGCAATGAGGGAATGGACTAACAGAGTATCAGATACACATTACTGCTTAGGTTCTGTAATGGGTCCTCATCCTTTCCCCACAATAGTACGTGACTTCCAGGCTGTTATCTCCAAGGAGATTAAAGAGCAGATTCTTGAGAAGGAAGGAAGACTTCCCGATGTTGTCATGGCCTGTGTCGGAGGCGGTTCCAACGCTATCGGAACTTTCTATCACTTCATAGAGGATAAGGATGTACAGCTTATCGGCTGCGAAGCTGCCGGAAGAGGTATTGATACATTTGAGACAGCTGCTACGGTTAATACCGGAAGAGTAGGAATTTTCCACGGAATGAAGTCTTACTTCTGCCAGGATGAGTACGGCCAGATTGCTCCCGTTTACTCTATCTCCGCAGGTCTTGATTATCCCGGCGTAGGTCCTGAGCACGCTTACCTTTACGATATCGGAAGAGCATCTTATGTTCCCGTTACTGACGACGAGGCTGTTAATGCTTTTGAGTATCTGTCCAAGACAGAAGGAATCATTCCCGCGATTGAGTCATCTCACGCAGTTGCACATGCTATCAAGATAGCTCCTACAATGGATAAGGATAAGATTATCGTTATCACTGTATCCGGAAGAGGAGATAAGGACTGCGCAGCTATCGCAAGATACAGAGGAGAAGATATCCATGAGTAATATAAAGAACGCTTTTGCTTCAGGGAAGGCATTCATCCCTTTTATAACATGTGGTGATCCTGACCTCGATACAACATACGAAGCTGTCCTTAAGATGGCAGAAAACGGTGCCGATCTTATCGAGCTTGGTATTCCTTTCTCAGATCCTACTGCTGAGGGTCCCGTTATTCAGGGTGCCAATATCAGAGCTCTTGCCGGCGGTGTTACTACAGATAAGGTATTCGATCTTGTTCGTAAGATTAGAAAGACCGTAACAATCCCTTTGGTATTCATGACATATGCCAATGTTGTATTCTCATACGGCGCTGACAGATTCATCTCTACATGTAAGGAGATTGGTATCGACGGACTTATCATTCCCGATATTCCTTATGAGGAGAAAGAAGAATTCACACCTTACTGTGAGAAGTACGATGTTGATCTTGTTTCCATGATTGCTCCTACTTCAGAGGATCGTATCGCAATGATTGCCAAGGAAGCCAAGGGCTTTATCTATCTGGTATCCAGCATGGGTGTTACAGGTATGAGAACGTCTTTTTCTGATGAACTCGGCCACATTGTAGAGAAGATAAAGGAAGCTACAGATGTTCCTGTAGCAATCGGATTCGGAATCTCAGGTCCCGAGCAGGCAAAGAACATGGCTAAGATTGCTGACGGAGCAATTGTAGGTTCTGCAATAATTAAGATTCTTGCAGAGTACGGTAAAGAAGCTCCCGATAAGATCGGTGAGTTTGTTAAGAGCATGAAGAATGCAGTTAGGGAAGCATAAGATGGTAGTAAGAAGAGCAGAAGAACGAGATATTCCCTGCCTCTTGAAGCTTTTGCTTCAGGTCGATATGGTGCACCACGAAGGTCGCCCGGATCTTTTCAAAGGTCCTGCAACCAAGTATAACGAAGACGAGCTTAAGGCTCTTCTTAAAGATTCCAAGATGCATATATTCGTCTGCGTAAATGACAGAGACGAAGCTGTAGGACATGCCTTCTGCATCGATAAGACAGTATTAGGCGATAATGTTCTTACGGAAATTAAGACTCTTTACATCGACGATATCTGTGTTCTTGAGGACTATAGAGGACAGGGTGTAGGCAAGGCTTTGTACGATCACGTTAAGTCTTTTGCCGCTGAAAACGGTTTTTACAACATGACTCTTAATGTCTGGTGCTGTAATCCGCCTGCAGTTAAGTTCTATGAATCTCTGGGTATGCAGAAGCAAAAAATCGGAATGGAAACGATACTGTAATCCTTGAATACTCTTTAAAAAGATTTGTTATGCTATAATCTTGAGAGTATATAAAGTGGGAGGGGATCCATATGAGTGAAGATAATAAGATTTTTGATATACCTTCTTCGGATGAGAATAATATTGAAGCTGCTGCTGAAGCAGTTGTAAAGGCTGAAGAGAAGGCAGAGACAGTTGCTGCTGCAGTAGAAGAGAAGCCCGCAGAGGTTAAGAGCTTCTTTAATCATGTAGAAGAGAAGGCAGCTGAGCCTGTGCTTGAAGTAAAACCTCTTGAAGTAAAGCCTCTTGAAGTTAAGCCACTCGATGTAAAGCCTCTTGAGGTTAAGCCTGTTGAGACAGCTCCCGTAGAAGCTAATCCTGTAGTAGAGACAAAGCCCCTCGAGGCAGCTCCTGTAGAGCCTAAGCCCCTCGAGGCAGATCCCGTAGAGCCTAAGCCTCTTGAAGTTAAGAATGATGAGCCTGTTGTACATGCTCCTCTTATCGCTCCCGCACCCGAGCCTGCTCCGGTACCTGCAGCAGCAGTTGCAGCAGCCGCCGCTGCAGCAGATCCCAAGAAGGCAGCCAAAGCAGAGGCAGCTGCTGCCAAGAAAGCTGAGAAAGAAGCAGCTGCAGCAGCTAAGAAGGCAAAGAAGGAAGAAGCAAAGAAGACCAAGAATCAGGAGAAGGCTGCAGAAGAGCAGGCTAAGATTGATTCCTGTCCTAAGGAATACAGACCTGTATCAGTATCCAAGTACTTCTGGTATGTATTTGTAAGCTTCATTCCTGTTGTAGGACTTATCTTTACTGTTGCAATGTCTATTGTTCCTAAGAACAAGAATATTAAGAACTTCATGAGAGCAATACTTGTGTATTTCATCATCGGTCTTATCCTTTCACTTATCGCTCTTATCGTAATGGTATTTGTTAACGGTTCTTCTGTTGAAGGTATCATCCAGGCATTCAGCTACTTTATCGAAGAGCTTGCTTCTGCCTGATAAGGACTATTTACTGATTAATCATAAGGCTTCCGGCTTAACTGGTCGGAAGCCTTTTTGTAGTATGACGGGCATGTTCCGAGGCTTGGGTGAAAGTCCCAAGGGGCG
>JAKSRK010000075.1 GCA_024403655.1 Saccharofermentans sp.
CGACTGAAGGTATCGGGATCCGATACCATATCCGAGAAGCTTTCAAACAGCGAGTAATAATAAAGATCGTCATTCATAAGAAAAGCCTCTTTGTTACTCTATCGTCTTCCTGCCTGCTATCACTTCTCTGTATTCGCTTAAATTCTTACGAAGAAGTGATGGCACATCAAGCTCGTAGGGGCACTTTCTCTTGCACATGCCGCAATCGATGCACCTGTCCACGCGCTCCATTTCTTTACGCCAGTATTCACCCGAGTAGATTTCCTTGGGAGTTCTTCTCATTATCTGCATCATTCTGGCGCACTGATTAATCTGAATATTTACCGTACATGGCATGCAGTTGCCGCAGCCTCTGCAAAAATCTCCTGCAAGTTCTTCCTTATCGGAGGCAATTATCTCTTCTATCTCTTTGGTCATGGAAGGAACATTATCCATGAATTCAAGCCATTCATAAAGCTCGCTAGGAGTCTGAATACCCCATACGGGAAGAACATTATACTGAGTCATGAATGCCATACATGCAGCGGCATTCGTAAGAAGGCCTCCGGCTAATCCCTTGGAAGCTATAAAGCCGACACCCCTCTCTTCGCAAAGCTTTACAAGATTGATGTCTCTTTCACTTGCAAGATAGGAAAAAGGAAAGTTCAGTGTCTCATAAAGACCGGAAGCTACTATCTCTTCAGCAACTGAAATCTTATGAGCTGCAGCTCCTATATGAAGGATCTTGCCTTCCTTCTTGGCCTGCTCCATTGCTTCGTACATTCCGGTACAGTCTCCGGGACGATAGCACTGTGTCATAAAGTGGAACTGGTAAATATCTACATGGTCTGTTCGAAGATTACGAAGAGTAGATTCAAGATCCGCTTTGAACTTACCGGGAGTATCTGCCATTGTCTTGGATGCAATGGTAACTTCATCCCTTATGCCATCAAAGGCGATACCAATCTTAACTTCACTGTTGGCGTAAGATCTTGCGGTATCAAAGAAAGTCATACCGCCATCATGAGCCTTTCGAAGCATAGTAACAGAAGTCTCAAGATCCTCTCCCTGCAAAGGAAGCGTACTGAAACCGTTCTGCAAAGATGTAATTCCTGTCTTACCGAGAGTGATATTCTTCATATCCGACTCCTCCTTTCGACCAGAAACTTCAGGCGTAAGCTGTTCCACTCACACATATTTATATAGGTTCATTTTATCAGAACGCTTTTTGAAGATTTTTAAATATAACGTAAACAAAATGTTGCTCATATACAAAAGAGCAGCTTCCGTAAAAAGGAAACTGCTCTTTTGGCAAAAAATGAATATGAAGAAGGTTATTGTTTTTTGGAAAGAACGATAACGTTCCATGAAGCGGGCTTTAACACAGCCTCAAAACTACCGTTCGAATACTTATAATCCGTTTTTGTTACGGGCTTAACTTTCTCCTCAGAAGCGGAGTTAACAAGATACATATCATCGCTTTCAAGTGCCTGATAATCCGTAACCTCGTATCCTTCAAAGCCTCTTAAGTCAGCCTCGAAAGGCACTTCTTCCGAAGTAAGTCTGTTTACGGCAAAGATTGTAAGCTGACCTTTCTCCTCGTTATATACGGGAATAGCTTCTACGTCAGTTACCTCTTCGTGCTTACTTGTCCTGTGCGTACCCGTTGTCATTACGGGACGAAGAGCAGCTCCTCTTCCGTACTTGGATGCGTGGAAGAACGGATAGAAGATTGTCTGTCTCCAGGCCTTGCCGTCAGCTTCCGTCATGATCGGAGCAATAACGTTAACAAGCTGAGCCAGGCAGGCAATCTTAACTCTGTCGGAGTGCTTAAGGAACTTAATGAGCGCAAGTCCGTTTACGATGGCATCTTCATATGTGTAATTATCCTCAAGAAGATGCGGGTGAAGTCCCCATGGCTTCTTCTCCATAGTCTCATTATCAGCTTCCGAAGCGTGATACCAGCAGTTCCACTCGTCAAAAGACAGATTAACCGTCTTTTTGCTGTGCTTCTTGGCTTTTACGTAATCGCAGATGGCGCATACGGCTTTAATAAAGTCCTCAAGGTCATCAAGAGAAGCAAAGAAATCATCCGTATCCTTCTCTTTATTCATGAAATACTGATGAAGTGAGATATAGTCCACATAATCGTATGCTTCGTCGAGAACATCAGCCTCCCACTGTCCGAATGTCGGCATATTGATTGCAGAGCTTCCGCAGACAACGCATTCAATCGTCTCATCCATCATCTTCATGGCCTTGGCTGTCTCTCTGGCAATCTTGCCGTATTCGGAAGCGGACTTCTGGCCTACCTGCCAGGGACCGTCCATCTCATTGCCCATACACCAGAGCTTTATGCCGTAAGGCTCGGCATCACCATGTTCTTTTCTTAAGTTGGAATAGTAGCTGTCAGTATCAAGATTGCAGTATTCAAGGAGATTAAGAGCATCGGTAACACCTCTGGTTCCAAGGTTAACTGCCATCATTACGGAACTGTCGGCCTTCTTGGCCCACCTGGTAAATTCGTTAAGACCGACCTCATTAGGCTCTAATGTCCTCCATGCAAGATCAAGTCTCTTCTTCCTCTTATCTCTGGGTCCTACCGTATCTTCCCAGAAATAGTTGGATACGAAGTTGCCGCCCGGATATCTTACTACGGGAACTCCTAATTCCTTAACAAGCTCCAGGACGTCCTTCCTGAAGCCGTCTTCGTCAGCACTCGGATGCCCGGGCTGGTATATTCCTTCGTATACGGCTCTTCCCAAATGCTCGATAAAAGATCCGTAGAGTCTGTCGTCGATATCAGAAATCTTAAATTCCTTCTCGACTATCATCTTAGTCTTCTGTGCCATCTCGAGCGACCTCCCTTCGTTATGCGTCCTTTTTGTCCTCTTGCTTCTCTTCCTTCTGTTCTTCGCCTCTTATGGCTCTGTCGTAATCATAACCTCTGTCGGAAGTTAAAGGAGCAGGACAGATATCAAACTTAATAACAGATTCGGAAGAAAGTTCAATCTTTATCTGAGTCTCTTCTTTACCGACATTAAGAACATCCGTTGTTATGCCCGGCGTAGAACCAGCCTTAATAAGCTCCTTCTGCGTATCGGAAAGAGAAGAAGGCTCACCAAGGTCATGCCAGATCTTAAGGGGATTTGCATGATTCTCATCAACTGTCTTTAAAATTTTGCAGTATCTTCCCTCGGGCAGAGCGAATGAAAAATCAACTGTCTTGGGAAGGCTCTTACCGTGAAGACAGAAATTCCAGCAGATACCGTGTATTCCGCCTTCTTCGTCTGCAACGATAACGGAATTGTCATCCTTATAAATGCATCTCATGCCCTTAATCTGCTTGAAGAATACAAAAGTCCAGAAAGTAGGCTTGGGAATACAGCCGTTTGCTACAAGGCCGAAGCCGCCATGGAAAGGAGTAAAAGGAGCTCCGAATTCCTCAAATACGTCTCCGAAAGTCCAGTAAGAGTAACTCTCATTGCCTTCACCGAGTCTTGAGAGCTGCTGAGCAATATAAGCTGCATTACGTGTCGTATCGTGAAGAGGAGCGTTGGGAATATAAGAAGTGTTGTACTCCGTAATATGAATCGGAAGCCCCTTATAGTTATCGTGTGAATCGATAATGTCTCTTGTTGTCTTAAGGTTGGCAAAGCCGAGCTCCGGCTCACTTAAAGGCGGGTATCCGTATCTTCCGGAAGGAACGGGAAGCTCTGTCGTGTAGTGGTGTCTTGTAACAAAATCAATGGCAAGCCCCTTCTGCTCAACATGATCCATGAAGGCAGATATCCACTCCTCGTCACTGCCGCCGCATACTGCAGGACCACCTACCCTAAACCTTGGATCTACTTCCTTAACAGCAGCGAAAGTATAATCGAAAAGCTTAAAGTATTCTTCCTTATCCGCATCTTTCCAGAAGCCGGGAAGATTCGGTTCGTTCCATACTTCAATAGGCCAGGTTACAACCTCGTCCCTGCCGTATCTTGAGACAAGATGTTCGAGTGTCTTCTTAACGAGAGTACACCACGCATCATAAGACTTCGGAGGAGTGACATTCCCCTTCCAGTAGAAGATATGCTGATCTCCGGAAGCCATCTTATCGGGCATGAATCCCAATTCCAAAAATGGTCTTATTCCAAGATTCATGTATCCGTCCATCACCTGATCAAGGTAAGTAAAATTGTATTCGATGTGAATATTACCCTTATCGTGGAAATCTTCACGTTCTTGATATATTGCCATATCGTCTGTAAAAAGACCGTGGCCTCTTATATGTGAGAAAGCGATATGCTCCTGGACAAAAGCGAGCTGATCCATATACTCCTTACGAAGTGCAAGACCCATTCTTCCCGTGCCCACGCAAAAGTCAAGATTATTGTTAAATGGAATCTCAGACGAGATATCAATCCTGGTCATGGCAATGCCTCCGATCGTTCATAATCGTATTCAATCTGAACTTAACATTAGGCCGCTTGTCACGACAATGAACTATTATTGTGATAAATTGATTTTTTGTCTGAGACACTCCCAATTATTTTATAAAGATGATATTATAAATTTGTTGTTTATGTTCCCAGGATTCCCCTACACGGAGGACGAAGCATGATTGATATATTATATTCCGGATACAGTTACACTCACGAGAGCGGAATTATGTACGATTCTGACACAGAATCGATCGGCAACAGCTGCTGGCTGCTGGTTTTTGCACACTCACCCGTTCAGTTCTTAATTGACGGAGTTATGCGTGATTTCCCCGAACAGTCGATTGTTATCTTCGCTCCCAACACACGCAAGTGTTATATGTCCGATATGGGCAAACCTTATACCAACGACTGGATTCACTTTAATACCGATGAGGATTTTATTACTCATTTCCCGATGAATAATATTCCTTTTACACCTTCGGATCCCGAATATATACATAACATAATTGAACTTATCAACTGGGAAGCGACTGAAGATTCTTCCCCTACTAATCCCAACATGAGAGACCTTTTCCACCTTCTTATGGGAAAGCTTTCCAAGGATATCTCCGCTTCGGATTCTACTCCCTACAGGCAGGAACTTCTTAAGATCAGAAGAGACATTATGCTCCACCCTGAACTTAACTGGAATATACCCGACATGGCAGCCAAGCTTAATATAAGTACTGCCCATTTCCATTTCCTTTATAAGAATTCGTTCGGAACAAGCTGCATGGATGATGTCATAAAGAACAGAATCAAGCTTGCCAAGGATAAGCTTGTATTCTCCGTGGCCACAATAAGCGAGATAAGCGAGCAGTGCGGCTACAGGAATACCGAACACTTCTGCCGCCAGTTCAAAAAGATAACCGGCGTCACCCCAAGACAATACAGAAAAAGCTGATAACAATAATCACAGGAGGACAAAATGACTACACAGGCATTTAACCCTTACTTACCGTCATGGGAATATGTTCCTGACGGAGAACCTTATGTATTCGGCGACAGAGTCTATATCTACGGTTCACACGACAGATATAACAGCCATATCTTCTGCGCCAACGACTATGTATGCTGGTCTGCTCCGGTAAATGACCTCGGCAACTGGAGATATGAGGGCATTATTTATGAGAAGACACAGGATCCCAACAACAAGGACGGCAGACAGTGTCTTTACGCTCCCGACGTTACTATTGGTCCCGACGGCAGATATTACCTCTACTATGTACTCGACAAGGAGAACACGGTAGCTGTAGCAGTCTGTGACACACCAGCAGGTAAGTACGAGTACTATGGTTATGTTCACTATAAGGACGGCACCTTACTCGGAGATAAGGAAGGCGACGATCCTCAGTTCGATCCCGGTGTAATTACAGAAAACGGATTAACACATCTTTATACCGGCTTCTGCCCTGCTCCCGACAAGTCAAGACACGGAGTTATGCATACAGTACTCGGCGAAGATATGCTGACAATCGAGAAGGAACCCGTATTCGTTATCCCTTCCGCTCATCTTGCCGAAGGTTCAGGCTTTGAAGGCCATGAATTCTTTGAAGCTTCCTCAATAAGAAAAAGAGGCGATATTTACTACTTTGTGTATTCTTCTACAGTCATGCACGAACTGTGCTATGCGACTGCATCCAGTCTCGATGATAACAAATTCGAGTTCGGAGGTGTCATCGTAAGTAACTGCGATATGCATATCGATACATATAAGCCTGCCGACAAGCCCATGTTCTATGGCGCCAACAATCACGGCAGCATCGTTGAGATTAACGGCGATTGGTATATCTTCTATCACCGCCACACAAACGGTAATGTCTTCTCCCGTCAGGGCTGCTCAGAGAAGTTAAGCTTCACTTCAGACGGAAAAATACCCCAGGTACAGATGACATCCTGCGGCCTTAACGGCGGCAAGCTTAAGGGCGAAGGTTATTATCCTTCTTATATCGCCTGCAACCTCTTCTGTGACAGCGAATCCGTATATACGGGCGGTGCAATCGGAGGCGGTAACTTCATGGGTTCTGAGTTCCCCAGAATCATGCAGGACGGTAAAGACGGAGATGAAGAGATCGGCTATATTGCCAATATGACCTCTTCTTCAACCGCAGGCTTTAAGTTCTTCGATCTTAAGGGTTCATATATCTCATCCGTAAGAATCAGAAGCTACGGCGGAGGTGTTATCGAAGTAAGAAGCAAATGGGACGGAGAAATCCTCGGTACAGCACCTGTTGAGAATTACAACATCTGGACTGACGTTTCTGTCGACATCCCTCTCCCCGACGACGCAGACAGTCTTTTCTTCACATTCAGAGGATGGGGATGCCCTGACTTCGCCGGATTTGAACTTAAGAAAAGATAAATTAAGGAGACTATATAAATGTTAAGAGAAGTAACTGTTAAGAACGGAAAGCTGAGAGGCCTTCCCGGAACCAATCCGAGAATCAGTGTCTTTAAGGGAATTCCCTTTGCAGCTCCTCCCGTAGGTAAGAACAGATGGAGAGCTCCTCAGCCCTGCCCCGATTGGGAAGGCGTTAAGACCTGCTTTGAATATGCTCCCATCTCCATTCAGGATCAGCCCGGAGTAGGAACAGACATCTACTGCCGCGAGTGGCACGTAGATCCCGACATTAAGATGGACGAAGACTGTCTTTACTTAAATGTCTGGACACCCGCCAATAAGACTGACGAGAAGCTTCCTGTACTTGTATGGTACTTCGGAGGAGCATTCCAGTGGGGCTATACGGCCGAGATGGAATTCGACGGTGAAGCACTTGCAAAGAAAGGTATTATTGTTGTCACAGTCAACTACAGACTGGCTCTTATGGCAAATCTCGCTCATCCCGAGATAACGGCTGAAAGCCCTGAAGCTCCCTGCAACTTCGGTCTTCAGGATCAGCAGGCAGGCCTTCACTGGGTATATGAGAATATTGCAGCCTTCGGAGGAGATCCCGAGAAGATTACCATCGCAGGTCAGTCCGCAGGAGGCGCAAGCACAATGCAGCAGCTTACCTGCCCTGCCAACGCACACATCGTTAAGGGTGCTGTTATTCTAAGCGGCATGATTGATATGGAGAACGCAGACGGCGATATCTTCAATCCCATCGACCTTAAGGACGCCGAGGAGCGCGGTATTGCATTCTTTGACTATATCGGAGTAAAGAGCCTCGAAGAAGCACGTGCAATCGATGCAAAGAAGCTTAGAGATCTTTACGGACAGTATTCCTGCGAAGGCATGGCTCTTAAGATGTTCCCTATTGTTGACGGCAACGACTACAACGGTAATCCTCAGACTCTTCTTGTAGAAGGTTCCTGTCCCGATGTACCGATTATTACCGGCTACACGAGTGACGAGTTTACTTTCGACAATATCAATGTAGTTGAAAGAACTGTAAAGAAGTGTGTTAAGAGAGGACTTGAGGTAAATAAGGAAAAGAATCTTAATCGTAAGTTCTATTCTTACTGCTTCGATCCTGATATCCCCGGCTTCGACGATCCCGGTACATTCCATTCCGTTGATCTCTGGTTCTGGTTCGAGACACTTTCGAAGTGCTGGAGACCTTTTAAGGGACGTCACTACGATCTTGCAAGCCAGATGAGCAGCTACTTCGTCAACTTCATTAAGACAGGTAATCCTAACGGTAAGGACTACGACGGAACAGATCTTCCCCTTTGGAAGAATTCAGAAGAGGATTCATATAATATAATGACATTTACATCCGAAGGCGCTAAGCCTGAATAAGCAAAAAGGAGTATTAATATGAGTACAGCATTAGGAATCGAATTCGGTTCAACAAGAATCAAGGCTATTCTCACAGACGACAAGGGCAAGATTCTTGCCGAAGGTTCACACACCTGGGAGAATCAGCTTATCGACAGTTGCGGCAAGAAGATATGGTCATATTCCGAGGATGCTATCTGGGCAGGTCTTCAGGATTGCTACTCTTCCCTTGCAGCTGACTACAAGGCTAAGTTCGGTGAGAATCTTACAAAGATTGATGCCATCGGAATCTCTGCCATGATGCACGGCTATCTGCCTTTCGACAAGGAGGGCAAGCTTCTCGTTCCTTTCAGAACATGGCGTAATACCATTACGGAAGAAGCTTCCGATATCCTTACTTCAAAGTTCGGTTTTAACATCCCTCAGAGATGGAGTATAGCTCATCTTTATCAGGCTATTCTCGATAAGGAAGAGCACGTAAGTGATATTGCTTTCCTTACTACTCTTGCAGGCTTTATTCACTGGAAGCTCACAGGAGAGAAGGTTCTTGGCGTGGGCGATGCTTCAGGTATGTTCCCTATCGCTGACGGCAATTACGATAAGGCAATGCTCGATGAGTTCAAGTCAATGACTGACATTGACCTTAACGATATCCTTCCCAAGGTATTGTCCGCAGGTGAAGATGCAGGAAGACTTACAGCAGAAGGCGCTGCCCTTCTCGATGTCTCCGGTAATCTTAAGGAAGGCAGTCTTCTCTGCCCGCCTGAAGGAGATGCAGGTACAGGCATGACCGCTACTAACAGTATCGCAGTAAGAACAGGTAATGTTAGTGCAGGAACTTCAGTATTCGCCATGGTTGTTATGGAAAAGCCTTTGTCCAAGGTTTACAAGGAGATTGACGTTGTTACTACACCTGACGGCTATCCCGTAGCCATGGTACACTGCAACAACTGTACTTCCGAGATTAACGCATGGGCAAATATGCTTAAGGGCTTTGCAGATGCATGCGGAGCTGATATTGACATGAATACTATCTACACAACGCTCTTCAATTCTGCTCTTAAGGGTGCAAAGGACTGCGACGGAATTATCAGCTTTAACTACTTCTCAGGCGAACCCGTAACAGGACTTGAAGAAGGTAGACCTCTTATCGTCAGAAATCCCGACTCTGCTCTTAGCTTCGAGAACTTCGCCAGAACTTCTCTTATGTCTGCAGTAGCTTCTCTTAAGATCGGTATGGATATCCTTAAGGAAGAGAACGTTAAGGTAGATAAGATGACAGGTCACGGCGGTTACTTTAAGACTCCCGTAGCAGGTCAGACAATAATGGCATCTGCACTTGAGGCTCCCATTACAGTTATGGAGACAGCAGGAGAAGGCGGAGCATGGGGTATTGCCCTTCTTGCTCTTTATGCGCTTAATAACAGCGTAAGCCTCGGTGACTTCCTTAATAACGTAATCTTCAAAGAAGGCGCGGCTTCAACAATCGCCCCCGAAGCAGATGACGTTAAGGGATTTAACGACTATATTGTTAAGTATAAGGCTGCACTTGATATTGAGAAGACAGCAACACAGACATTAAAACTTTGATTGGAGAATTGATATGCTCGAAGAACTTAAGCAAAAAGTATACGAAGCCAATATGGAGCTTCCTGCACGTAAGCTCGTTACATTCACATGGGGTAACGTAAGCGGAATCGACAGAGAGAAGAATCTTGTCGTAATTAAGCCCTCAGGCGTTGACTATGAGGTCATGAAGCCCGAGGATATGGTTGTACTCGACTTAGAGGGAAACATCGTAGAAGGCAATCTTCGCCCTTCTTCAGATACACCCACTCATATTGAGCTCTATAAGGCCTTCCCTAACATCGGAGGTGTTGTACATACTCACTCCCCTGAGGCGACGGCCTGGGCGCAAGCAGGACGCGATATACCCCTTTACGGAACAACACATGCCGACTACTTCTACGGACCTATTCCCTGCGCAAGAACTTTAAGCAAGGAAGAGATTGACGAAGCATACGAGAAGAATACAGGACTTGTAATTATCGAGACATTCAAGGAAAGAGAAATCGATCCTGATTACACACCCGGAGTTCTTTGCACAAACCACGGTGTATTCTCTTGGGGTACAGATCCCGACAATGCAGTTCATAACTCAGTAGTTATGGAAGAAGTTGCAAAGATGGCATTAAAGACAGAAATTCTTCGTCCTGACGTAAAGCCTGCTCCCGACTATCTTAAGGATAAGCACTTCTTCAGAAAGCACGGTGCTAACGCTTACTACGGTCAGAACTGATAGTAAAAG